>CAYSEP010000032.1:2994-10556 GCA_964430065.1 uncultured Candidatus Peribacteria bacterium | reverse complement strand
CTAAGGCTCTCGCTGACAACGGTGGTGATATCAAGAAGGGTATCAAGAAGGATGAAGCTGAGAAGATCAAGGCTCAGCTTACAGAAGCTGGTGCTACGGTTGAGCTTAAGTAATTATTTACTTCTTCAGAATTGAAAGACCCCCCTGCGAAGGGGGGTCTTTTTTTAACTCTTCAGGTACTCGTCATGAGACGAACATCTGAATGAGTGATGGACCAAACCACCCAAAGGCGTTCCCAATTTCCCAACAGAACTGTATGAACAGCCCGTAGAGTAGAAGGTGAAACCATCGGAATGGCTGATAAGTTGCAAGCATACAAATCTTGCCTATGAGGAACCCTAACAGAATAAGGAATAGGAAAGGATCCTTTCCTTCTGCTAGTCTCCATATCCATCCGAGGATGCAGATCATCATGGAGAAAACTACGAGAAAGAAATAATTCCACCATACCTCCATTTTTCCTAAGTCTCTAGTGATTTTACCCACTTGACGGATGAGAAGAATCCCGCCCATCATTAAGATGCCAAGGGCAATTTTTTGAAGAGTATGAACAGGGAAGAATATTCCGACTGTACCACATCCGATTGCGATCAACATGATCGCAGACAAGACTGTTTGCATGATAGCTCCTTTTCTACAAGTCCATATATACTATACACTATATTTTAAATAGTATCAAATATTTTACCTCTTAAACTTCAAGAACTTCATGAGTGCTTCCCGCGTCGCCATGATATCTCCTCGTGCAGTATGAGCATTGTAGTCGGTGATATGAAGCCTCTCAGCGATGCCCCCTGGCTTAGAGAGGCTCGTAGAAGGGAACGGAAGCTGTATTTTATTGAAACGAGCGATAGCATTCGCCTGATTGGCGATAGACTTGGTATCGATGATATCGTTTCCGAGTTTTTCGTAGAGGTTTGGTCTGCGAGCATTCGAGAAGACACTTCCGAGAAATGCGATATCTGCAGCGATAAATTGCCCCACCATGATTGGTTTGCGTCCTTCGGGGAAGTAGGTTTCGAGAAATCCATCCCAGTATTCACAAAACTCCTCGTATGACTTCCCTATAGCGATACGATCGAGTGTAAATCCGTTGTATTCGAGTGACTTTGGATCGATGATCACGTTATCTGGAGGACAGAGATCCATGAAAAATTCCCCAACCGTTTCGAATGTATCATTCATGACAACAGCTCAGACCTCTATCACCCCATGTTGAAATGGGTTGAGTCCGGTCATCTCGAGATCGATGATGAGATATGTGCCGATAGGAGTGTCTGACATAAATTGATTTGCTTTTTTTGTCACACTCTCTATCCTCTAGAAAAGCTGACATCTCATTGTATCTATACAGGGAGAAAGTCAATATTTTTTTCTTTACAATCATGACAAAGCCATTTATCATTCAAGATCAGTATTTCGAAAAAGCCAAGAAGATGGGATATCGAGCAAGAAGTGCGTTTAAGCTTCTCGAAATACAGGAGAAATTTTCTGTCATAAAGCCTCATATGAATGTTCTCGATGTCGCAGCTGCTCCTGGAAGTTTTCTCCAGGTGATTGCTAAGATTATCTGACAAAAAGGAAAGGCAGTCGGTATCGATATCCAGAAGATCGATCCCAATTTCTGATTTCCCAATATTTTTCTTCTCCAGGAGAGCGTCTTCGAATTCGAGAAAATACGTACCTATCTCGACTCTCTCGACATCGGACAGTTCGACCTCATCACATCAGATATTGCACCAGCGACGACAGGTATGACTTGAGTAGATCAGTATAGATCGGTGGAGCTTAATCTCGCCATACTCGATGTCGCGAAAGTATTCCTGAAAAAATGAGGAAATCTGGTACTGAAAGTCTTCGTCGGAGAGGATGTAAACGACCTCATGTTTCCACTCAAAGAACAGTTCCAGAAAGTAAATAGGTTCAAGCCAAAAGCATGTCGAGATAGAAGCTTTGAAGAGTATTTTATTGCTCAAGGGAAGAAGTAGGTGCTAAAAGTAAGAATTATTCTTGCAATTCTGAACAAAAAAAGTATTCTTTTATTCGTTCAAGGAGCATGAGATTATTCTTAACTTTTCTACTTATGGAGGCCCATAAATGACTCACGATCGATATGATCATCGCGAAATTTATACCGATTCTAGGAGGTATACTTTTTACTACAGGATTGGGATATCTCATATATACCAGTGTATGGGAGGCTATGGTTCCGACAGTACGTCTCGGTGTATGATTTTTCACCTCTTTAGTGATTATCGGAGGGGCTTTTTCTTTTTCTGATAGGCTTCGATATTTTGCCGATGTGGTCATGGGTTCTGGGATACTTCTCCTCTATGGTACGCTCATATATGGTTCTCGAGCATCAGAATCAGTACAGGCTATCATCCCAGAGGTTGCTACACTCCTCACCGCTTTTGTATTTACTCTTGCAGTTGCTTTTTTCGCATCACTTCGAAAATCGAAAGTTATCCTCATGCTTGGAATTATTGGTGCATATCTCACCCCTTTTGTTATATGACAAAATGATGTCTGGGCCTCTAATATTTCCTTCAATGCGTATCTGATATACTTTGCCGCAGTAAATCTAGTAATTTTCCTTCTCGGAAAAGAAATTGCTGTTCATGACCTTATTCCACTCAATCTTGCTGGTTTATTTTTCGGAACATATACACTCTATAGCCTCATCTATAGTGGTAATATTTCTTATTCTGGAAGTGGATTTTTCTCGAGTCCAGATTTTACACTTGCTCTCCTTGCTCTTCTTCTGATCGTCAGCGTCCTCGCTATAGCATACTCTTCGAACTATTTTAGTACAAAATGAGAACTCTGGATATCACTCGGGTATCTTTTACCATTTATCTGGTATTTGTTCCAGAAAGATCTTCTTGTAGGACTTTCTCAGGGTATAGAGATCGCTTTTTACCTCGTCATTTCGATATCATACTTTGTCGCATGGTATTATCTGAGACCAAAAGATTACTCCCATTACCAACATATTGCTGCATATGTCTGAGGGATTACTGCGCTCCTCTTCGCAATAGGTAAATTTTTTGGAGACTGGCATCTATACGCTTCTCTTCTACTTTCATTTATCGGACTTATTTTTGCTCTGATCTATCTTTTCGAGTGAAATAAATGAGAGCGTATCCTTACAGCTATTGCCTTTACTGGTATTGGTGGATTTTTTACACTCATGGAAATCTATGGTTCTTCGTCGAATATCCGTGTAGTGTATCCTACACTTACTGCTATCATAGGACTGGTTCCTGCTATTCTTTTGGCACCTATTGTGTATCTTCATGGAAAAACACCAAAAGATACTGTCACATTCACTAATATTTTTTCTCTCGCAGCACTTGTCATAGCCGCTATCATACTTCTATTGAAGATCATAAATACGCTCGATTTTGAATTTTCTTTCTTTGTACTCCCAGGGTTCCTCGCGATAATCTATGCGTATGTGCAGAAATCATATGCTTACAGAGGCAACCTCATGCGTCTCGGTGCTATATGGCTTTCTTTTGGATTCCTGAGTACGTTTCTCTATTTCATATCGAACTTCATCCCTCATGTTGCCGATAAAGAACACTTTTGGATCGGGGGAGGTATATTCGAGAACTGGTATTTCATAAAGTGAATATTTGCTATCATAGGATTTTTTCTCGCACTTTCTGTAAGTCGCGAAATACAGAAAAAAGAGAAAGTAGATCGTCCATCATTTCTCCTGGTGATCTTTGCATATACTTCACTTCTTTTGGTTGTGAACTTTATGATTATCACATTTTGTAACGATATCGGTGTCGAGTTCACTACTGGAGGTCCACGGGCAATTGGTACGACTCTTTGGTGGATAGTTCTCGCTATTTTCATGATCATGAGTGGTGTCCAGCTCGGGCACGGACATCGTAGCGAGAAACTTCTCTGACTCCTCCTCCTTTTCCTTACGGTAGGGAAGATCGGCATCTATGATATGGGAAGTATGAGTATGGATAAAAAAATTATCGTACTCATGGTGGTCGGTGGTATACTTATGTTATTTTCATATTTTCTCCAGGTAAAATGATATCTCAAAGAATGAGAAGAATAATATTATTTATCTCTACTATTTTTTTCTATGCTTCGTAACAAAAAAAGACTCCCTCTTCAGTCTCCTGGCAAAATTCTACCATTTTTTATGGGCGTGTGTCACTATACCATGAAACTTCTTTGTTTTCTTTGGTACTGGTTTCAGAGATTTTTTCTCGTGATATTCCTCCTCTCTCTTACGATCGGTCTCGCTTGGTGGACGAGCCAAAAGCCATCGAACCTCCGTGACTGGACACTCGCAGAATCTATACTCCCGACAGTATCCTGGTCTGGGAATATAGCGATAGTAGAGAATGTGAGAAATCATGACTGGATCACTGATAAAGAATTCACTCCAGGCTACTATGATGCGAGTTATAATCTCGATGAGATCGAGCGAGTAGATTATCTGATCACTCCATTTTCTGATCATGACGGACCAGCCCATACTATGCTTTCCTTCACTTTTTCTGGAGGGCAACATGTCGTCATATCAGGAGAAGTACGTAAAGAGCGCTGAGAAGATTTCGATGCGCTAAAAGGTATACTCAATCAGTTCGAACTCATGTATGTCATAGCAGATGAGGCAGATATCATAAAACTCAGGACGAATTATCGAAAAAACAGTGTCTATATGTATCCGATCAAAACCGAAAAGGAAAAAATCCAAGCTCTTTTCCGTTCTATGCTTATCCGTACAGATAAACTCTCGAAGGAACCAGAATTCTATAACACTCTCTGGAATAACTGTACTACGAGTCTTCTTATTCATGCCAATGCTCTACGAAAGGAGAAACTCCCCTGGAATAAATATACAATTCTCCCATCTCACTCTGACGAGCTTGTTTATGCTGCGGGACTTGTAGACACGAACCTTTCACTTCCTGAAGCGCGTGAGTACTATATGATATCAGATCTCGCGAGAAATGCTGGATCTGGAAGTATATTCTCTGAAGTGATACGTAAAGAGAAGAAATAGTTTCATAAAATAAAAATCCACTAAAATTTGGTGGATTTTTTTTACCTTTTCTCTATAATGTGGCTCTATGTCACTCATACCTATCGTAGACGCGGATGATAACATCATTGAGTATAAAACGAGAGGCTCATTGGAGCTCACAGATAGATACAGAGTATCAGCTCTTTGGGTGACTAACACTCAGCGAGAAATACTCCTCGCTCAGCGCCATAGAACAAAGAAGCACCATCCACTTCTCTGGTGACCTGCTGTAGCAGGAACAGTCGAAAAACATGAAACATATGAGTCCAACATCATAAAAGAAACAGAGGAAGAAATCGGCATATCATGAATTGCTCCAGTACTCGGACCAAAAACACAAACAAAATCAGGTTATCTCCACTTTACTCAGTGGTTTACGGCAACAATCGATTTACCTATTAATGATTTTCGTATCAAAGAAGATGAATTAGAGTCTCTCAGGTGGATTACTCCAGAAAATCTTAAAAGAGAATTTTCTGAAAATCCTACTAGATTTGTCCCATCATTTTCTTATATCCTCCCTATTTTCCTATAATCTAAAATTTATTTTCTTTTTTTCTCACATGACTCTCGCTACGACTATCCGTTCTCGCTATCTCGACTTCTACCGTTCGAAATCTCACGCTATCATCCCATCTGCACCACTTCTTCCTGAGAATGATCCTACGACGCTCTTCACAGGCTCTGGGATGCAACCGATGATCTCCTACCTCCTCGGTGAATCGCACCCTCTCGGGACTCGTATCGCTGACTCACAGAAGTGTTTTCGTGCTGTGGATATCGACGAAGTGGGGGATAATCGCCATACGACATTTTTCGAAATGCTCGGAAACTGGTCTCTCGGAGACTACTTCAAGGCGGAGCAAATTCCCTGGATGTGGGAATTTCTCATCGTAGAGCTCGGACTCGATCCGAAGAAGCTCTATATCACCTGTCATAACGGCTCCAAGGATGCAGGAATTGCCCGTGATGATGAGGCTGCGGCACTCTGGCAAGGTCTTTTTGCATCTGTCGGCATCGAGGCTCGCACATCAGATAATGCTGCGACTCACGGCATGCAAGAAGGTGAGCGTATATTTTTCTACGAAGATAAGAAAAACTGGTGGTCTCGTGCCTGAGTCCCTGCGAAGATGCCAATAGGAGAGCCTGGGGGTCCTGACTCGGAGATGTTCTGGGACTTCGATCCTGACGGAGAGAAACGCATCCACGAGCACTCTATCTGGCGCGATATCCCGTGTCACGTGAACTGTGATTGTGGGCGATTTCTCGAGATCGGGAACAATGTCTTCATGGCATATAAAAAAGAAGCCGACGGCTTCCACGAACTCGCAGGGAAAAATATCGACTTCGGTGGCGGACTCGAGCGTATCGCCATGGCTATGTACGACACTCCCGATATATTCATGACAGGAGTGTTCGATACTATCCGTACCTCGCTCGAAACTCTTTCAGGAAAAACATACGGGGGAGAGTATAGTGAGACATGAGCATTTCGTATCATCATGGATCACCTCCGTGCTGCGACATTCCTCATCGGAGATGGAGCATTTCCGTCCAATGTTGATGCTGGATATTTCGTCCGTCGACTGATCCGTCGTGCTATACGCGCAGGACGCAGACTCGAGCTTTCAGAGAACTTCACCCATGTTCTCGCGGAAGTTGTCATCTCTGACTACGCAAGTGCCTACCCGAAACTTCTCGAACAAAAAGAAGCTATCCTGAAGTCACTCCATGAAGAAGAAGAGAAGTTCCGTCGCACGCTCGAGCGTGGTGAACGTGAAATCGAGAAGATTCTTTCTTCTGGAGAAAAAATTGACGGAAAGAAAGCATTCTGGATATTCGAGACCTATGGATTCCCTCGTGAGATGACCGAAGAAATCATATTCGAACATATCGCAAAGGGTCATGGAGGATTTGAGTGAATCGCGAATATCGAAATACTTCGTGAGAAACTCTATGAAGCAAGATCAGAGCTCAAATCTGAGATGGAAGTATTTGCTCATGATTTCGGTGAAAGTGCGAAGGCTCATGCAGATCTCTCTCGTACCGCTGCAGCGGGGAAGTTCGCAGGGGGTCTTGCCGATCACTCCGAGGAGACGACATCTCTCCACTCGGCATGTCACCTCATGCTCGCAGGGCTACGGAAAGTTCTCGGAAGTGGTGTGCACCAAGCAGGGTCCAATATTACGGCTGAGCGACTCCGCTTCGACTTCACGCACCCAGAGAAGATGACCCCAGAACAAATCAAGTGAGTAGAGGACTATGTGAATGCTTCTATACAAGCAGGACTCACGGTCACGATGAGCAATATGGATAAAACCGAAGCGAAAAATACAGGAGTAGAAGGATCATTCTGGGAGAAGTATCCTGATGTCGTGAAGGTCTACACTATGGTCGGTGCCGATGGTACTGTCTATTCACGAGAGCTCTGTGGAGGTCCGCACATCGAGAACTCGAAAGATATGGGAACATTTAAGATCATAAAAGAAGAGTCGAG
>CAYSEP010000032.1:0-2894 GCA_964430065.1 uncultured Candidatus Peribacteria bacterium | reverse complement strand
CCTACTCCTGGCTCACATTGGCGCCACTATAAATCCACTGGATGAGATGATCATACCTATGAGGTCATAGGTACTTTCGTCCACTCAGAGACTCATGAAGCTATGGTCGTCTATCGACCACTATATCCTGTTCCAGAAGATTCTTGGGTGTTTGGGTATCTTGGAGCGGTGAGACCACTTTCACTCTGGTATGATATCGTCGATTATGAGTGAGAAAAAATACAGAGATTTACAGAGATAGAAAAATAATACTTTTCCCTTCCAAAAGAGGGGAATTTTATTATACTGTTTGCATATTATTACAACCCCTCTTATGTCTTATCCTACCTCTTGGAACCTTGCTCGATACTTCTACACTGGTCTTGATGACCCGCGTCTTGCTGATGATATCGCAGATATCCTTCCTGAGACCGCGAAGTTCCGTGCGAAATATGAGAAATCTTTCCCGAAATTCACGACCCCAGAAGAAATCCTCGAATTCTATACTGACTATACTGATTTCTCCTATCGTCTCGGGAAGTCGAGCTACTACCTTTTCTACCGATCGTCTCTCGATACGCAGGATCTCGATGTGACGAAGAAGATGGGGGAGATCGACTATATCTCGACTGAGGCATCGAACCAGCTTCTCTTCGTCGCTCAGGGGTGGAAAGAGATCGGATATGATCGTATCATGACATGGTCTCGGGATCCGAAACTCGTGAAGTACAGAAATGACCTCGTCGGAACCGCAGAGGGTATCAAGCATATCCTCGGAGAGCGTGAAGAGTATGTCCTGAATATGAAGTCTCGTCCTCTCGGACTCGCAGGATCTCTCCATGATGAGCTCACAGGCTCGTATGAATTCACCATGAATATGGGAGGGGAAGAGAAAAAAATGACAGAAGAAGAAGTACGAAGCTACCGTCAACATACGGATAGGAGTATACGAGAAGAGGCGTATAGATCTCTCCGTAGAGTCTATAACTCGAAGCAAAACCAGATAGCGCTCGGGAATATCTATACCTCTATCATCAAAGACTGGTCGTCAGAAATCACGATGCGAGGCTATGGGAAAAATGTCATGGCTCAGCGCAATCTCTCTGAGGAGATGGACGATGAAGTGGTCGATATGCTCCTAGGAGAAGTCGAGAAGGCATACCCGATCTATACGAGATTCCTCCGTGCAAAGGCGAAGATGCTTTCACTCACTTCTGATTTCTCTGTCTGGGATACGGGTGCTCCTCTTGGTAAATCAGATAAGGACTTCACTTTCGAAGAGGCATATGACCTCCACCTCTCTGTCATGCGGGACTTCGATCCTGATTTCTACGACTACTCGAAGCGCATGATCGAAGAGGAGCGCATCGATGTATTCCCACGAGCGGGGAAGCGAGGATGAGCATTCGCGAGCTACCGCAAGGGAGACGAGTCATTCGTCCTCCTGAACTTCACTGGTAAACTCCGTGACGTCTCGACGATCTCTCATGAGCTCGGGCATGCGATCCATGGTCATCTCTCACAGGTACAAGAAGCTCCTGTATACGACTCTCCACTCTCTATGGCTGAGACGGCTTCCATATTTTCTGAGATGCTTCTCGGAGAGAAGGTGAAGTCGCTCGTATCCGCAGAGGAATACCGTGAATACCTGAATGAACGCCTCGGAGACATCTTCGCGACGATATTCCGCCAGGTGAACTATGTCACCTTCGAGCGACAGGTGCATGAACAGATCCACTCAGGGAGCGAGCTCACATATAAAGACCTCAATAACCTCTGGAGAGGAGAGCAAGAGAAACTCTATGGAGGAGCGGTCGCATTCGATGTGCCAGCCGAAGAGGAGAGTGGATGGTCGATGATCCCACATATCTTTCATACGCCGTTCTACTGCTACGCTTATGCCTTCGGGAATCTCCTCACATTCGCCCTCTATCATAAGGTGCATGTAGAGAAATCTCTCTCCGTCGAGGACTACAAGGACATCCTCAGGTCAGGTGGCAGTGAGCGCCCACGAGATATCCTCGGTCGCTATGGTATCGATATCGCTTCACCAGAGTTTTATCAGGCAGGGCTTGCAGAAGTAGAACATATGGTGGAGGAGTTCGAGAAACTTGCATAAAATCCTTTATCACTATAATAAGAAGTCTATGTATCACGCATTCTACTAGTTTTCAGCTCATCAGTAATTTTTATATCTTCACATTTTTTACTATGTCTGAACTGCTTATACTTGCTTCTATCACTCTTCTTGCTGCTATCTCTCCAGGTCCCGATATGGTCGTCGTCATGAAAAATGCTCTCAAGTCTACACGTCTGGGCTATATGACTGCCCTCGGCGTATGATTCGCTATACTCATCCATGTGGCATACTGCATCGCCTGAGTCGGACTCATCATCTCGCAGTCTATCATCCTGTTTTCTCTCATCAAGACACTCGGTGCCCTCTATCTGCTCTACCTTTCGTATCAACTCTTTCGCGCAAAAAAAGAAGAGTCTACTCATATCGAGGCAAGTAAGAATCAAACGAATTTTTCTGCCTTTCGAGAAGGTTTTCTCACGAACGCGATGAACCCAAAAGCAACTCTGTTTTTTCTCTCCGTATTTACCCAGGTGATAGATCCACATACGCTTATCGTGACTCAGGTGATGTATGGTATCATGATGGCGAGTATCGTATGAATATGGTTTATGATCCTGACGACGATCATGAATTTTTCTCTCGTCAAAAAACATCTCACAAAAGTCCAGTATTACCTGCATAAGGTGATGTGAGCACTTCTCTTATTTCTCGGGATAAAAATACTTACTTCTTCTCGATAATATGGCCACAATCCTCCAATCTTCCTATGCGAATGTCCTCCCATTTCTCTCTGGTATACCGAAACGGTACTGGAAAGAGGGAGTTGTTCCAAGCG
>CAYSEP010000031.1:0-10760 GCA_964430065.1 uncultured Candidatus Peribacteria bacterium | reverse complement strand
AGCATAGATATCTTCGCGGATATCATAGACAACTATGGCGACATGTGATGGGTACTCGAGTTTCTCATGATGAGCAGACTTCCTGTATCCTTCCGTATCGTGACCGATGATACGGATGCGATGAGAAAGTTTCTCGAACGGAGTGAATGCACTCTTCCACAATATGAGCTCCTCACAAAAAATGAATATAAGTATCATGAAAGTTCTCCACTCGTCATCCTCGGACTGCATGCGAAAGTGGATCTGGAGAGATTCATCCCTGGAACGAGTATCATTCGTGTGAGTTACCTCACCTATGATCCGTGGTATCGTGGCTCACATGAACGCGAACATTTGCTCTCCACTCCCGAACGACCTATTATCGAACTCACTTATTCTCCCCTCTCAGGTACAGGGTGAGTCTGGCACTATGAGAAATCTCCTACCACACGAGTGCAGTGGCTCGAGAAAATGTGACTTCCCCTCGACCTCGAAGGAAAAATATGGATTCCGATTTTTACGTACAGAGAAACTCTCGAGAAATTCTCACTTGTAGGACAAAGTGAAGATACTATTCTTTTTTTTATTGGCGACCGACCTAACAACTATAATCTATCATCTATAGCCTATAACTTCCCTTGGCTCCCGCGAGACGATTTCTGGGATCTCATCGAACTCGCAGATATATCCGTCCTTCGTGGCGAGATCTCTTCACTTCGGGGGCTCATGAGTGATCGTCCATATCTCTGGGACATGTATAAGGGACTCGGTGGCTGGAACCAAGAAGACTCTCATGGTTTTCTCGACTTCATCTCTGCGAAGGAGGAATATGCGAAACTTCATGATCGTATAAATAGTGGACAGGAATGGAATATCATCGATATTCTCTCGATCCGAGATGACTGGCAGAGGGTTTCTCGGGAGGAAATCCCAGACTTTCGTAAAACTCTCGAAAAAACTATTGACAAGCTTGGGTTTTCGCTATAATCAGCGGGCAATCTATATTTTCCGCGGAGTAGAGCAGTGGTAGCTCGCAAGGCTCATAACCTTGAGGTCGTATGTTCGATTCATACCTCCGCAACCATTATAGATCTATGAGTACCCACATCTGCCAATGTAGCTCAGCTGGTGAGAGCACGGGATTCATAACCCCGAGGTCGGTGGTTCGAGTCCACTCATTGGCACCATTCTTCGCTCTTCGAGCTACGCATGGCGCAGCCTAAAAATAGTAGAAACAATTCTTTATTAAAAATTCCATATAAAAGTGGAATTTTTATTTGTGTTTTTGCGTGATTTCGGGTAAAATGCAAGAGATAATAAAAAAGTAATTATGGCTATACATACTCCTTGAATCTCAGAGTCACATGAGACACCTTCATCAGTAGATAAAGATGCCCTCATAGAAACCCTTGTGCATAGCGGAATACAAAAAACTCTCGGGAATCAACCCATGCATCCCGATATTTACAATGCTTATAGAACAAAACCAAATGATCACTTAGAACAAATTCGTGACTCTATACGATCGATAAAAAGCAATAACGCCAAGTATCAGGATATTTATAAGGATATCACTGAAGATGAAATCATACTGCACTCAACCGATGAGATTTTGAAGCCAAAAATCCTCAAACATGCGGAATCACTCCTCTTCGCAAGAGCGCGTCTGGAGAAGAAATCCATAGAATTCGATAGCAGAATCGAAAAAGCGGACCTTAAATGATCCATCGATAAACTTACCTATAGTCAAATAGAAAAACTATTGAGTACGAAATGAAAACTAAGGATGTGGATTTACGAGCTCTTCCCTGCACTAGAGGAAACCGGGAAAGAGGCCTATACAAAATATGGTGATATATTCTCGTGGCTTATAAATAATTGAGCCCTCTCCAATGAAAATAAAAAAAGGCTCGCAAGAATAATCCAGAATCAGGAACGATTTGATCAGGTGGTAGATACTAATGACCTTCAGTTCATTTTAGCGCTCTATACAACTGCTCCGCAATCAGAGGTAAAGTCAGTATTCCAAAAGCTCGGGGCGATGTTTACTCTGGACTTTGCGAGACGCAATAATCTCATTTCAAGAAATCAAATCAAAACTCTTGCTGAAAAAGTATATGGATCACTCCTTGATGACTTCACGCAAAATGAGAAAAATACCTATATAGAAACTTTTAGTCGATGAGATAAGTATCTGCTCACTATCGACGATCTTGATATGGTGAGGCTTCCCAGGCTCCTCTGAGAAGCTGTAATACTGAAAGATATCGCTCATGAAACATGAGCAACCCTGGATCGTCCATCATCCAGTGAGGTTGACTCAGGAAAAGATCCTCTTTCACGTATCCGCAGGAAAAAAATATGAGAAGCTGAGGAGAGAGGACGAGATGAGTCATGAGAATATGGGGACAGTGATCTGGAATATGACTCTTATGATGCATTTCTCGATGAAATCACATGACGTACGAATATACAAGGATTTGAGCTCCTAAAAAAGAAACATGCTATACTTTCTTTTTCTGATCCATGAACTGGAACTCAGTATATCCGTATCGATAAAGTCCGCGATGCAAACGGCGATCCTATAGAGATTCCCCCAGATGGAGACTATGGTGTGGAGGTAGCATTTCTCGGGGTGGCGAATGGTGTACTCCAAAAAGAACAAAAAACATACCTATCTTATACTGATCTCGAGAAATTTCTCACAAGCATAAAAAATGCAAAAGTCCTCGAAAACTCTTTTTTCGAGCATTCACTCCTCACGAAAGATCCTGCACAAGTATCCGATGGAAAGATTTACGATGGTCGTGGAGCCGAGGAGGAGCCGATAACGAGTGATAATATAGCAACCAAACTCAATGCCATCGACCTAGAAGGATCAAAGTATGGATTCGTCGTTGGAACCGTCTTCCAGGCACCATCGACCGATGAAGAGTGAGCAACGACCGAGAATGAGATATGGACAGTACGAAAAATCCACTGAGACTACATCGATCTCATCGACTCACAGGGGAATGATACCAACTCTCGCAATCTTTCACTCTCAGATGTATTTCGAACCTTGAGTACGACACGCGGATTCAAGCGCATAGACAAGATTGTAGATGATAACGAATTCAAAGAAAAACTCTTTGCCTACGGTATCCAGACTGAAGACGAGTGGAAAGACGGCAAATGGATACGAAAGATCGATGATGGACACGGACACAAGGAACAGCGCGAAATCACGTGTTTCTCAAATGACGATGGCGAACATATCCGACTTGGAGAGATGAAAGGCGGACAAGTTATCTTCGCTGAGTTCGAGTGAGGAGAAAAATGAAAAGATAATGAAGCAATACGAAAGTGAGAAGATAAACCAAAGTACAAATGGCAAACGATGAGCTATGCTGCGTTTCTCTCATATCTTAACACGAATAAACTCAAGGCCAGTGAACGAGATATCCTTTACCCACAGGCAGAGCACTATCATGACCACTCTCACCCACATATCCACGGAGATTTCTTAAAAAGAGTGCTCAACTGGCAGAATCCTGCGAGTCTCTGGAAGGGTCTCGGTATGGTCTGGCATGGGATCGAGCATACTCTCGAAAAATGAGCCAAGCTCGATGCAGCACGTTTTGCACTGAAAGTTGGGGGATTTCTCCCTGGTGATATCGATGCTCAAGTCTATGCAGATGTAGTCGATGGGAGCAAGGAGATCGTCGAAAAATACGAGAAAAAATTGTTTGGACTGCCCGGTCCACGAGGTCGAGAAAAAGCGCTTCATATCGCAGAGATCACTGACTCTCGACCAGAAGAGGTAATGGCGGCGATCAGTTTTCTCCTGAAATCATATGGACACCTCTATGCTGAAGATATCAAGCATAAACAGACATTCATCCAAAACAGAGAGCACTGTATCAATGCAAGACCTGGTGCCTTTGTCTTCTTCGACGCGCTCGTCATGACGAGTAAGATGTGAGATCTGGGACACTGGAGAGCTGAGGCATATGATAAAGCTGTAAGAGAGCTCGGAACCAAAGAGCAACATGAGGGCGAGCCGACAGAAGAGCAGCTCATCCATGCACTCACGAAACTCGTCGATGGTGACTGGAAAAAATTTCCATATGCAGCAACGGTTGTAAAGGCTATAGGCTGACCAAGCTCATTCGAAAACCTCTTTAAGGGTGAATGATTCACAAAAATGAAAGATAAGGGTTATAGTCAAACACAAATGCTCAATGCTCAAGGTCGACTCAATAAGGCAATAGGATATTTCGAAACCAGAGAGCTAAAAAAACTCGTCGGATCGATGCAGGCAGTCGCTGAGAAGATCAAATCCCCAGAGTATCAAGCGGTACCATTCATCTGGTGTGTATGAGGCTTCTCGAGCTATATAGACTCAGATACTCTCCAGAAAATAAAGGGGTATGGTGAACAAGGATATAGTTTTCATGCCTATGCCTTCATGCGTAATAAGAAGGATAATGATACCTATACCGAGGCCGTACGAAGTGCTATCGATGAGATCGATGATGCATCAGGATCCATCAGGAAAAACTTCGAAGAGATCAAAGCTCGGCTCGATCCTAATGAAAATAATCCAAAATGAACGAAATGAGCAGCGGACGCAATGATGCAGTTCTGGAAAGCACATCATAAAAAACTCCATCCAATGCTCCAGTGACACAACGGCTGGATCTCAAAAAAATACAGAGAAAATAATAGTACCGTGAGAGCATATGCTGATACGCTACGAGGGAAACACTGAGAACAACTCGGTAGTGAGAATATCTCGAGTGAATATGCAAAAGACTGGAATGGCGAATGAGGGCTTGCTATGAATGGGATATTTAATATCGATCCGAAGACAGGGCTTCAGTCCATGAGTCGTACATTATCAAAGATACAGCTCAAGGGATATAGAAGTGATAAACAAATGGCTGAGGATACTAAGCGATTTCTCTGGTCGCGAATAGTGAGCCAGATGAAGGAGATACAAGAAGATGGAGGATGATTTGGAGGTGATCAGGCACTCCAAAAAGCTCAGTATCTCGCCTATCGCAAAGAGATCATTGAACATCTCGAGAAAGAAATCCAGGTAACAACAGCAAAACTCGATGAAAAAACCATAGATGATATCATAAATGGGCCAAATACATTCTGGCAGGATCTCAGAAATATGGGTATCGATCCGCGGGCAATATTCGATCGAAATCTCCAGAAAGGAAACGAGGATATTGACTATTTGAGATGGAGCAGTGGTAAAAGCTACGGTGGGGCAGGCTCCATACCTACTGACCTAGAATCAGTGATGAGAAGAGTACGAGAAGAAGCAATAAATACAAATAGACGAAATCCTAGAGAGTGAGCATGATCAACCTGATATACTGATTCAGATCAGAACTATAGGTGAGGTGCTGGTGCAAATCCTGATAACGAGTAAATCTCGATATAGCAGCTTAAACCCCCACTCCCCTCACATGCCATATCCTGTGTCCTCACTCGGTGTTTGGCATGATACCGATGAAATCGATCCGGATCATATCTGGGTCGATTTTCATTTTATGTACGTACATAAAAGCTGTTCGGCGAAGGGCTCTGCGCTTCATGAGACCGAACGTATCGAGTGGATGTCCATGACTCTCATCGCGTCTATATCGCACCTCGATAAAGACGATCCACTCTCCATCTCGCGCTATGATATCGATCTCTCATCCTTTGATCTGATAATTTCTCTCGATGATCTCGAATCATTTCGACTCGAGGTACTTCACCGCAAGCTCTTCTCACTGATCTCAGATGCTACGGCGGGAAGGGGTCATGGATTTCTGTGATGATTATTTATTCTGAAAGTCAGATTTTTTGTCATACTGAGGCACGAAGCGAGGGAGGAAAATAAAAGAAGTCCTATTATTGCTGGATTGCTTCGTACCTCGCAATGACGGGAACAATTGATCTGTTTAATATACTTAACTAAAACCCACTCACTCTTTTCTTTAGGAATTCTCTCATCTGATCCCCGAGATCTTCGCGCGCGAGTGCATAGTCGATCGTTGCTTTCAGAAAACCGAATTTATCTCCCGTATCATATCGCTCTCCTTCCATCTCGAGTCCATGTATGATTTTCCCTTCGTTGACCATACGAGCGAACGCATCGGCAAGACGGATCTCACCGTCTTTACTCGCTCAGACAGAGTCTCGTTCGAGATACGTGAAGACTTCTGGGGTGATGATGTATTTTCCTATCACACCGAGACGAGAAGGTGTCTCCTCGGGTTTTGGTTTCTCGAGAAATTTCGAAACCGTATAGAGTCTTCCCTCCTGAGATGATGACTCTACGATACCATAAGAAGATACTCGCTTGTCAGATACTCGCTCGAGTGCGATCACAGGGGATTTCGTTTGTTCGAATGCCTCTACAAGCTGTGTGGCTCCCCCTCGTTCTCACTTGATGAGGTCATCCCCGAAAAGAACGAGACAGGGCTCGTCTCCGATCCATGCACGAGCTCTGAGGAGAGCATCACCATCTCAGCGAGGAATCGGCTGACGAACATAGGCAATATGAGCCAGGTTCGCGACTCGTTCGACGAGCTCGAGTTCTTTCATTTTTCCTTTCTCGACGAGAGTTTGCTCGAGCTCGAAAGAAGCATCGAAATGGTTCTCGATCGCCTGTTTCCCTCGACCAGTGACGATCATGATATCCGTAATACCTGCTGCGACAGCCTCTTCTACGAGGTACTGGATTACAGGTTTATCTACGACAGGAAGCATTTCTTTCGGTTGTGCTTTGGTTGCCGGCAAAAAGCGGGTTCAAAAACCCGCTGCTGGTATGATACATTTTTTTATCATGGGAACGAGAGAGAAATTATTAGTTATTTTTTTCGTTTTTTCTTGCCTTCATGAAGGATACACACATGTTCTGTATACCATTATCTGTGATAGTATCACAAAGACTGCTATCGAGAGAAGTTCCTCGCATGATCGTATCGAGACGACACTGGTCGACGCGAGAAGCATCCACTGGATTCGCACCAGATGCTGTAGCAGCAAGAGCGTCACATTTTTTTATATCACCAGAGTCTATCGCCTCCATACGCACAAGAGTGAGGGTACATTCTTTTTTATACGGGTCACTGAGGCTCTCACAGAGTTTTGGATCTTTTTTCTCCGTCGCATCAGTGATGATGACGCCATATTTACAGGCATCGCGGTTTGCCACATCAGCGAGTTCATCACAAAAAGCAGTAGATTTTGCTTTCCGTGCGAGGTCATTGGCTACTTGGTTCATACACATATTCACTGATGGCTCCATACACGCTCCGAATTCTTTGGTATCTTTGATTTTCGAAGAGGCATTATCAAGCTTGGTGACATAAGCTGGTCTCTCTGGAGCAGGGACCATCGCTTCTTCCTTTTGACCCATACAAGAGGTGAGAACAAAAGAAGAGACGAGGATAAGAGGAAGGAGAAGATGTCGCATAAAAATAAGATGAGAAAATATGTCACAAGTATATATCCTTTATCATTATTGCCAAGAGAGAAACTCTTGTCATTTGTGATTACTTTTTTCTTCTAGAGGTTTTTGTCTGCTGCAGCTTCGAGTTTCGCGGTCTGATCAGCGATAGCGAGGGCATCCATGATATGCGCGATATCTCACATCATGATCGCGGGAAGATTGGAGAAATTCTGATTGATACGATGATCTGTAACTCGATCTTGGGGAAAGTTATAGGTACGGATTTTCTCACTGCGATCGCCTGTCCCGACTTGCGCAAGACGGAGCGCTCATTCGGCAATTGCTTTCTTTTCCTCTTCCATGGCGTATATTCGAGACTTTAGGACAGATATAGCCGTGAGTTTATTCTGAAGTTGGGATCGCTCGTTTTGACACTCAGCCACCATACCAGTAGGAATATGCACCACTCGGATGGCAGAGTTGGTTTTATTCACATGCTGACCCCCCGCTCCACTCGCTCGACAGGCGCTGATCTCGAGGTCTTCTTCACGGATCTCGATATCGACATCTTCGGCTTCTGGCATGACGGCGACGGTCGTCGTCGAAGTGTGGACTCGACCATTTTTCTCAGTCGAAGGGATACGCTGGACGCGGTGGACACCTGACTCGTACTTAAATCGGGAATACGCACCGACACCGTCGATCTTAAATATACCTTCTTTGTATCCTCCAGCATCGTTCCAGACTTCACTCATGACTTCGAGAGTATATCACTCTTTCTTTGCGAATATCTTATAGGACTCCGCGAGCTCATGAGCAAAAATCCCTGCCTCATCTCCTCAGACTCATGCACGAACTTCGAGAATGATATTCTTGTCATCGTTCGGGTCTTTCGGAAGGAGCGCGAGCTTGAGCGCCTCTTCGAGAAGTGGGATTTTTTTCTCAGATTCTGCGATCTCTATCTTCATCATCTCGAGCATTTCAGGATCTTTCTCATCGGTGACGAGGGTCTTCGCTTCCTCATAGTTAGCATAGATAGTCTTATACTCACGATAGAGTTCTACGGTTTTTTCGAGGGATTTCTTTTTCTGATTGGTTGTCTTCAGTTTTTTGAGATCGCTATAAATAGCGGGGTCAGCAAGCTCCGCTTCGAGCGATTCGTATTCTGTGATGAGGTTGTCGAGTTGGAACTTCATATTCTATTTTGGATTATCTGTGGTGCCCAGGGCGGGACTTGAACCCGCAAGCCGTGAGGCAGAGGATTTTGAGACCTCCGTGTCTACCATTCCACCACCTGGGCAAGTATTTCTGGATCTATTTGCATTCTCCGTGCACCCCTCTCGAATGTCGTCCCGCTTCGCGGAGACTCGTTCTCGGGGGTATGGCTCCCTATCGGTCGCACATCTACCATTCCACCACCTGGGCGAGTGAAGAGCATAGTATGAAAAAAGCCTCCGAAGTCAAAGTCAATATATTCGATGAGGATAAAGTCGACAATAGAAAAAAATTTCTATAATACGGAGTATATGCCGATCAAAAAAATCGCTGGAATAAAAAGTGAAAAGAAAAATCTTCCTACCTGACCATGGAGGGATTTTATCAACCCCCCACTTGAAGATATCGATACGATCGTGAAACAATACAATTTCCACGAACTCGATAAAGAAGCGATCCTCGAAGAGAACCAATATGCACGTATCGATACCTACGATGACTACCTTTTCCTCGTATTGCATTTCCCGAAATACGAAACCACGACCGAACGCTATATCCATAACGAGCTCAATATCTTCGTCGGGAAAGATTATCTGCTTTCATTTCGCTATTACCAGTCAAAGACGATGAAACGCGTCTACGAAGGTTACGAGACGAGACTCGAAAAATGAGAAAAAATGACACCCGCATTTCTCCTCTATGATATCATCGAGCACTATCTCGATAAGACGATGAAAATGCTCGAGCGTTTCGGAAAAGATCTCAAACTGCTCGAACGAGAACTCTTCACGGCTCGTGGGCCAGACCTCATCAAGGCGATCATGACAAGAAAGAGAAATATCATCACTCTCAAGCACATGATGAAGCCACAGATCGGCGTGCTGAAGATGGTAGAAATCCGCATGAAAGAGCGCTTCTCTGAAGAAGTAGAGCTCTACTTCGAGAACCTCGAAGATAAACTCGATAAGATATTTTCGGAGATTCAACTCCTCCAGGAAAATATCGACTCTATGGAAGATACGCTCAAAAGCGTCTTCGAACTCGAAACCAATACGACGATCAAGTATCTCACCGTTTTCTCTGCATTTATGCTTCCACTCACCGTCGTCACAGGAGTATTTGGGATGAATGTCGAAAGTGGGCACTTCAATAATACGATTATCGCGCTCTCGATAGCAGGCGTCATCCTGTTTCTGTTGACCGTGCTTCTGCTCTTCCGCAATAAAAAAATTCTCTAATGTTCCTCGCCGCTCTCACTCTCACATCCCTCATGAGCCTCTCTGGAGAGGCTTCTTTTAGTGAGATAGAAAAAAAATGAGAGACTCTTCTCCAAAGGACGATACCCATCCTCAGATCTCATGAAGAGAAAAATGATGCTGATCTCGATGCATTTGTAAGCCGGTATATCCCTCTCAGAGACAAGGACTACGCTCCAAACGACCTCGAAAGCGTAAGTGGATCGACGAGTGTGAGCGAGGCAGGACGTACGATATTTCTCAGAAAAGAAGCACGAAACGCTCTTTGGAATATGGCTCGCGATTTCGAGAAAAACTTCTCTACTCCACTCGTCGTGATCAGTGGATATCGAAGTGCGGCATATCAACAGCGGATGTGGGACCTCGGGAAGTGCACCGATACACTCTGCGCTCCCCCTGGGTATAGTGAGCACCAGCTCGGGCTCGCGATCGACGTATTCGATGCGACGACAGAGTCTGACTACGAGAAAAATGCTCGCTATAGAAAATATATCGCCTGGCTCAAACTCCATGCTCATGAATATGGCTGGCACCAAAGTTACCAGAAATGAGAATACATCGATGCCTATGAAGTCGAGCCATGGCACTGGAGATATCTCGGAGTCGATCTGGCGACCAAACTCAAAAAACTCGATATGAGTTATACAGAGTACATGCGACTCTCGTGAGTACTCGATTTCCTGAAAAAATAAATCCCGAAGCAAGTTCGGGATTTTTCATGAGTGAAATTACTTTTACCAAATCTTTGGTTTCTTCGCATCGATCACGTCCTTCATCGCCTGTTCGAAGACATGTCCGACCATGAGGCAATCCGCTTCTCCGAGGACAGGACCGAGGATCTGGAGACCGACAGGAAGTTCGAGTGATGG
>CAYSEP010000030.1:0-11018 GCA_964430065.1 uncultured Candidatus Peribacteria bacterium | reverse complement strand
GCGAGAGCACCAGGTCCTGTCTGTACACGATTTGCTGTTGCAGGAACAGATGACTCTGTCCTATCATCACAGAGAGCCTTGATCGCGAAGTTCTCATACGATACCGCACCAGAGGCGAGATAGATCGTATACGAGTTTTCTTTTACGTTTTGGACGAGTTCGTAGTCTTTAGCGGCAGTGACACGATAGACGTTATACGAGAGCGCGCCAGAAAGAGCATCCCATGAGAGGATCGTCTTATTGCTCATCGTATTGGCACTGACAGCGCCTACATTTCCGATCGTACAGCTTCCCCCGCCGAGTGAGACAGAGAGGACTTCAGAAACGAGAGGAGAGAGAGATCCATCTGCCCGCATACCAAATATCTTAAATGAGTATGTTTTCTGTGGAAGATTCGGTACATACCAGCTATAGCTTCCATCTGCTTGGCGGATCTTCTCGAGCTCATAGGTACTCGCTTCTTGTGAGAGGCTATCTGCTGAGTCTCCGTAGGCGATCTTGAACTTCACGACATCAGCAGGGATATTATCTACGAAGAAGTTGAAATTAGCCTTCGATCCTTCTCCTACTGCTTTTACATTTCGGAATGTAGATACCGGCATTTCTTTTTCTTTCACATTCAGAGTGACGGCTGCTGTCTTCGCCATAGTAGCACCGAGGACATTTTTCATCGTCACATTTACGGCGTACATTCCTGATTTTGCTGGAGCGGTAGTCGAGGCGACATACTTTCCTGGAGATTGCTCACGAGCGATGAGAAGCGTCCCATCGAGCATAACTCCTACTTCCGTAAGAGTGGGCTCAGCATCTACTGTGATCGTCACACCAGTGCTCGCCTCGAGGTCGAGAGCAGGAAGCACACTCGTGCCATAGTAGAGTACGCCACTCGTCACCGTACCAAACGAGACTTCACTTGATCCGATTATTGTGTTATTCCCATCGAGGACATTTGCCTTTAGGATATTCGTCGCTTGGGTGATATCGGAGAGGCTCTTGGTAAATATACCAGTATCATCAGAGACGAGCGTTGCGACTTCTGTTCCATTGAGAGTGAGGACGACTTTACTGTTTTTCTTCGTCTTTCCGCTCACATTGACGCTATTTCCTGTGATCTGAGATCCTTTTTCGGGAGTCATGATGGTCACCGTCTCAGTGCCACCAGTTGCTGTCGGAGTAGCGTTCTCGTCGATACGGATCGTGATAGATCCTTCTGCATCTTCTACAGCTTCGTTTACCGTAAGTTTCTGGTTTCCTGTTCGTTTGAAGGTCACAGCTTTCGAGAGTTTCTTCGATCCGTTATCACTTTCGTTGAACGTCACTGCTTTTCCTTGTGCAGGAATCGTCGCACCGAAGTCGGTATCAGTCGAGAAATAGACAGAGCCACGGTAATCAGTGATGACTTTGTCGTCTTTATCTTTCGCCTCGACGGTGATATCGATCGCTTCACCCGACTTCGCTGTCGGAGGGGCGATCAGGCTGAAGTGGTGTATCTTTGCTGTGGTGTCTGCAGCAGAGAGGCTTGAACCGATACTCAGTAAGAGAGAAAAAGAGAGCACGAGGGCGAGTATTTTTCGCATAGTGACGAATGTTTATGAGTTTCGAGAAGATAGGGTAAAATACCCACTCGGGGATACTTCAGATATACTATCGATTCTCGAGATTTATGCAAGCAAAATGCGCCCATTTTTCACTTTTTGGGAGGGCTCGCTGTGTGGTCAGTATGACCTGATCTGTATGAAGTGTCTCTATGACTCTCTCAGCATGGTCGAGATCGAGCTCGGCGAATATATCATCGAAGAGGAGTACGATCGGGAGAGAGAGGTGTTTGCGGATGAAGAGTATTTCGAGTTGCTTGAGTGCGAGGAGGAGGACTTTATTCTCTCCACGAGAGAGGAAGAGATGACTCGGTTCCCCGTCGATCGTGAATCCGAAATCATCGAGATGTGGCCCGACATGTGTATGTCCTGAGAGGATATCGCGTTCCCGATTTTGTGCGAGATATCACTCGAGTGCACCCGGTCCACCATGTTCTATGATGCTATCTTCGTAGTGGAACTCGAGCGCATACTTCGGGAGAAATGCGGAAACAATATCTCTATTTTCTCTTATGAAATCACACCACTTCTTTCTATAGAGATGGTAGACTTCCGCCTTCGCGAGAAATGTCCGATCCCAGTAGCCAAGATCTTCTCGCTTCGCTTCTTCATCACGGATTTTTTTCAGGAGAGCATTTCTCTGGCGCATCGACTCATCGTAGTCGCGCTTCACAGAAGAGAACTGTGCGAACGTCCGTGCTAAGATGCTGTCGATATAGTCTCGACGCATAGAGGGAGCGAAGTAGAAGAGATTCATATCGAACGGCGAGACGAATACCGTCCTATACGGGAGCTCTTCGCGGTACTTCACTCAGGTGACTTTTTTCCCTTGGATCATATAGACATCTTTTCCTTCGTGCCTCGTGAGGCTGTATGACTTGTTTCCGATTTCTGTCTGATATGTCACTTCGAATGAGATCATCTTCTCTCGTTCACGAGGAGCTTGCACATAACTAAAGTGCCCACCACTTACGATATGCAGCGCTTCGAGAATATGGGTTTTTCCAGAACCATTGGTTCCGACGATCGCGGTATGCCCTGAGAGAGTAAAACCAGATTCATCGTATCCACGAAATCCACGGATGAAGAGGGAAGAGAGCAAGGAGTAGATATTAGAGTATAGGAGGTAGGTGATAGATAGGTACAAGGAAAAATATAGGGAAAGTATAAAGAGAAGGGAAAGAAAGGCAAAAGAGAAAGAAAAATACATTTTACAATATTTATCAAAAAAGTCTTGACAGAGAGAAAGTATTTTGTATTATTACAATAATCTTGTAAGTACGTCAAGTAGAAGACAACAAACTCTTCTATATTGAAACAGAAAACAAGACCCCCTTTCCTTAACATTCTCGCTTTTTCTTTGGAGGTCCTCATGGACAATGAAAATTCACGTGGTATTTTACCTTCGGGTAAAACGATTGCAACATGGTTCGGTGTATTGCTGATAATAACGGTTGTCTTATTTGGAGGCTTTGCGTTACTATTTGTCGATCAAATCGACCAACACGAATTTGGCTTCATGGTCGAACGCCTCAAAGGCGGGAAACTGAGCACTATTGCTCAGAAAGGCTACGTCGTCACACCGCCATTTGTGACGAAGGTCTACACCATCGATACCAGACCGGAACAGCGTTGTATCAAATCCGGACGAGCCGCAGTCAATCAGCGGGTGCTCAACTGCAAGTTGGTATCATTCAATCCACTCGGGTTGGATGAATTCATAACTCTTCATGGCGTACAGACAGGGAATGTATCAGATATCCTTGAGCCTTACGCTTTCGATCAGCGAGCCCGACCTTACACCTTTCTCATCATCAAAGATGCTTCGGCGCCTCAGGAGCAGAAGCAGTGAGATGGCTTGTCATACTCATTACCTCCCTTGGGCTCATCTACTTTTCATGCTTTCACTATACCAATATCCATGAAGTTGGAGTGGTAAAGAACATGGTGAGTGGCGCACTCTCTCATGATGAGTCGGGATTTCATTTCAGCGCACCATGGGTACTTGTAGCAAAGCTCGATACCCGCCCCCAGAGGGTATGTATCACTTCGCGTGCAAGAGTCATGCACTGCAGGCTTGCAAGAGTCGATGCAAATAACTACCAAGCACTTGTTGCTCGTGAGGGCTTCAGGTACTACTGGTGGGATAATCGTCTTAGTCTGAACCTTGGCTATGACGAAGAGTATCGCGGTATCCGCGACCTCATCCGAGGATACGCCTTCGCAGAAGAAAAAGTCGAGTTCGTAAAGTCTGAAAAAGGCTAATCCTCATCCAAAAGTCTTTGTACCCTCATTAGGTACCTATGGCTCGGGCGAAAAAACCTAAAATGACCCCGAAACGCAGTGATGCGCTCGGGGCATTTTTTTGTTTGGTTTTCTTTTCGATTTCTTTATACTTCCTCCGCTCTCCACTCTTGGTGGAGGGTGGAGAGATATTACTTCCCACCGATTAACCCTTCATTATATGAAGATCGTTCTATCTCTCTCCATTTGGAGAGCACGACTTGTCTTCGAGATCACTCTCGGAAAATAGTCAAAGAAAAAGACCCATGCGAGGGTCTTTTTCTTTTGGAGAGATATCTCCACCGACTAACCATGTTGTTCTATCAACGTGATTATTATATCAGATTTTTTTATTTTGCAAAACTATTTCTTCTTCGTGATATCCACCAGTAGTGGAGAAGCTATACAGATCGAAGAGTATGTTCCGACGACAGTACCGAAGAGAAGCGCGAGGGTGAATCCCTTCAGACTCTCTGGTCCGAAGAAGAACATAGCGAGAAGCACGATAAATACAGTCGAAGACGTGAGGAGGGATCGGCGCATCGTATCGTGGATCGCTCCGTCGATGACGTGCGAGAGTCCCATCTTCTTCCCTCCGCTATCTCGGAGATTCGAGCGGATACGATCCATAACCACTATCGTATCGTTGATCGAGTAACCGAGGATCGTCAGGAGTGCTGTCAGGAAGAAGGTGTCGATCTTGAACTCGGGGAAGAAGTATGATGTCGCGACGTAGAGTCCAAATGCGACGATCACATCATGTATGAGAGAAACTCCTGTCACTACCGCGAATGGCCACGATGCCATACCAGGTATCGATCCACGGAACGCGTAGGCAATGTAGATCGCGATCATGATGATCGCCATAGAAAGAGTAATATAGGCAGATTTCTTTATATACGCTCCGAATGACTCACCGATATTCACATAGCGAGATTCTGTGATCTTCATATCTTTCTCGGCAGAGAGTTTTTCTGTGAGACTTTTCGTAAATGCTGCTTTTGCTCCTTGGAGTTCGCTTTCAGAGATTTTTTCTCCGAGAGAGAATCCTGCCTCGACGATAAATGAATCTGTGCCAGCGATACCATAGACAGTCGTACCGTTTACGACAGCGGTATTTCCGACTTTTATTTCTGATTTTAGGGCTTCAGCGAGTTCACGAGCTTTCGCGAGAGCCGCATCTCGATCGCCTGAGACAGCGTACTCGATCTGGATACCTCCTGTCATATCGATTCCCTTATTGGTTCCGAAGATCCATGGTGAGAGGAGAGAAAAAACAACAAGTGCAGTAGCTATACCATAGAAACGAAATCGATTTTCGACGAAAGAGAACATAGAAGTGAAGATAAATGGAAAAATAACCCCACATTTATACGACGAAGGGTATAAAAGTCAAAAGAAATACCACCAAAGAGCTTGCGGATTCACCACTCTTAGGCTATACTTATCTCATGCAATACAAGATTCCCTTGCAAATAGAGAATGAGGATACGATCGTTGCTGGACTTTCTCTTCGTCAGCTTGCCATCATGTGAGTTTGGGGAGGTGCGGCGTACGGGATATTTCGACTTCTCGAGCCTCGTACCTGACCACAGGTTGCTGCTATCTTTGCCGTGCCTATTGCTGTGATCGGTATCATCATCGCTCTCGTGAAGATTGCTGAGATGACATTTCTCCCAGCGGTTCTGAATTTCTTCCGTCTCGGACTCAACTCGAAAGAGCGTCAGTGGTCTCTCTGAACCGATAGTTACACAGAAATGGAGATCGGGTACGTCATGAAACCTGGAGAAAAAACTGAGCAGAAAGCAAATGTCTCGATCGAGTCGAAAATGAGCGATGAAGTAAGTGTCAAGATAGATAAGCTCTAATATATAAATTTCCATTACAGATTTAGACTCTAGAAAAACCACCCTATGGCAAATACTACTGTACAAACAGGAAAAAAACCACCAAAAGACTCGAGCACGCAGCGCTACCTGCCTTTTTCAGAAATCCGAGATAACCTCATCTTCATGAAGGATGGATCTACTCGTATGGTCCTCCGTGTTCATGCTCTGAATTTTAACCTGAAAAGTACCGAAGAGCAGGATGCTATCCTCATCTCATACCAACGATTTCTCAATTCCCTGAATTTCCCTATACAGATCATCACTCGATCGGTAAAAGTCGATATCGAAGCCTATATTAACCGTCTGAAAAATCTTGCTCTGAAGCAAGAAAACGCTCTCCTCCAAGAACAGACATACAAATATGTCGACTTTCTCACGAACCTCGTCGATCTCGCACAGATCATGAAAAAAGAGTTCTATATCATCGTGCCATTCGATATGGAAAATGAAACGAGCGTACGAAAAACAGATATATTCGGGATCTTCTCCAACTTCTGGAACGCACTCAAGCAGGAAGAGTCTGCAGCAGATATCCGTATGAATCGTATCCGCACTGAGAAGATGAGAAAGTGAAACTTCGAACGTGCATCTACGACGAAGATGAGTCTGGAATCTATCGGACTGAAGTCGGAGATTTTGGATAAAGAAGAAATCATCCGCCTCATCTATAACTACTATAATCCTCGTATCAAGACAGAGAACAATCTGAAATCGGATACAGAGAGCTTGAATTTAGGGTAACTAACTTTTTTCCTTTGGAAAATCGATAGCTTCATGAGAAACTATACGGACACTTCTATCATATGAGAGTATTTCTCATAGTATTCTTTGGAGAGAACGAGTCGTGTGTGTGCATATTATTGTAACTTCATTCCCTCTGAGAATAGCTTCGACAACTTCCGGAAGTTCTCTTATCTTTTTTATACTTTCGTCGCTTATAGTATTCCCGAGGAGGATAATTTTTTCGTTTTGTTGTTTTTTACCATCAGGATTATAAAAGTATTGCGAGGCCATAAGATAATTTAGGTTATAAAAAATCCCCTTAACTTGGGGATTTGATTTCTAAAATGGGATATCTTCGATCGCGATTTCTTCTTCTGCTTTTGGTTTCGATTTTTTCACTCGTGGTTCTTCTGGTGTAGCATCTGAGAAGCTCGATGCCGATGCACTATAGCTGCTGCCACCTTCAGCGCCTCCTGGTGAAGAGAGAAGGATCACATTATCGGCGACTATTTCTGTCTTATACCGCTTGACTCAGGCAGTATCTTCCCAGTTTCGGGTTTTCAGATATCATTCGACGTAGACTTTTTTTCCTTTGTGCATGTATTGCTCTGCGATGTCAGCGAGACCGCGCCATGCGACACAGTTATGGAACTCGGTGTCTTCCTGGAGCATGCCAGAGGCATCCTTCCATTTTCGGTTCGTAGCTACAGAGAATGTAGCGACTTTTTGTCCGTTCGGAGTTTCGCGGACTTCTGGTTCTGCCGTAAGGTTACCGATAATCTGGACTTTGTTCAGGGAGTTGCTCATATGAAGTAGGGTTAAAGTATAGAGGTATGGGCAAAAACATAATAGTGAAATTCGAAATGAATACAATGTATACAAGATATTTTTACTTGAAAAATAACGAATTCTATTTGAGATTATTAATTTCTCCGTATTCATCACGACTTACAAGAAGACAATAACGAAAAACTTGCAGTGAGCACTGCATTCCGCTACAATGGATACGTGAAAAAGAAAAAAGTCCTTCTCATGACCGCGACAGGATCCTATAATCTCTGAGATGAGATTATTTTGCGTGAGGAACTCCGATTTCTCCAGGCGCAGTATGGCGAATCCGCACATTTTACGATATTTACTCACGATAAGAAGAGCGCGCTCTTCGACGATAAAGATGTCTCGTGGATCACCTACTTTCCCCATGGGATCTTCAAAAATCCACTTGGAAATATCTGGTATCTTATCCGCAATATCGTCACCATCTGGCGTTCGGATATCTTGATCGTCGGTGGTGGTGGACTTCTCTTCGACAACGAAGAAGGAGTATCATTTGGCTCTCTCATCAACCAGTGGTACTTCCGTACCAAGATAGCTCGTCTCGCTGGTACGACGATCGTGTACCTCGGGATCTCACTCGAGATCAAACAAGTGAAAAATAAAATGGCGCTCCGAAAACTGTTCCAGAAATGAGACTTCATCATCGTCCGAGACGAAAAGAGCGCAGGCCTTCTGGAGGCTCTGGAGGTTCCCTGCTCTCAGATTCCTGATATCGCATTTCTCTTGGTTCCCGAGAAGATCGAGAAAAAACCAGAAAAAAAACGCGTCGGTATCTCGGTGCGTGGCGGATTTCTCGGTGAATCGGAAGTCGAAATTCCTCTCATCTACGAATATCTCGTGAATAAAGGGTATGATCCTGTATTTCTCATACATACCACGAAGTGATACGAGTCTCAGAATGATGCCCTCTTCATAAAACGTGTCATGTCAGGAAAGACCTACAACACGACGGGAACACTCGAACAAACACTGAAAGTCTACCCTTCGCTCTATGCGGTCGTCGGTATGCGCTATCACTCCGCGGTGCTCGCGTGTATCCATAGCCTTCCTTTTATCATGGTGTCGTATGGACCGAAGACAGAAGAGCTCATGAACTTTCTCGACAATAAGGGCTACACGATACCGCCAGAAGACCTCTCTGTAGAGACATTCTCGAAAATGTGGGAAGACCTCGAACGGCTCTATGGCTCACTCGAGAAGAACATGACCGAACGATACACCACGATCCACGAAGAAACACTTCAAAAACTCTCAACTCTCTAAAAATTACCTTTTACACTATGGACTGGAAATCGCTCACATCGAAACTCGATCCCTTCATCACGAAGATGGATCCCTATATGAAAAAACTCGATCCTCTCATGGATAAAGCGAAAGAAATGGGCGTGAAAACCCTCGACTTCACCCAGCGTCAGATGCAGTCGACACCACTCGTGCTGAAGACTCAAGCTGAACTCGATGCTCTACGAAGTGCCAAGCGACTTATCGTCATCGTCTATGACCAGGCTGACGCGAGCTCTCGAGAAGCCCTCCTCCGCGCTCCTGTCTGGGCGACGAAAGCATGGAGCGATGCTGCAGAGCTCCGGTTCGTAGAGAAATCTGCCTCACCTGATATCGTCTCTTCACTTGCCGTGACCACTCCGGTGGATATGCGAGTATGGTATATCGGAGAAGAGACATTTCACGGAAGTGACGTGGCTGCTATCCTCGAATGGTGGAAGACGAGATGCTATGATGGAAAAGAGAGTACAGCCGATAGTTCACAAGGAATAGGGAAAGACCAGAAGAAAGATACACCAAAAACAGATGTCCCAGATCCACTTGAGGGAAAATAACTTTCACTTTCCTATGATTTCCGTATAATCTCTCCTATAAAGACCTCATAACCTTCTCCATATGCAATCACTCGATATCCTCTACATCGTCCTCTCTGTCTGTCTTGTATTCCTCTCTGTACCTCTCACTATGATCCTCTGGCGGACGTATAAGATGATGGATCGTGTCGAGAATATCCTCGCCTTTGCAGAGCGTATGGTCGGATATGCGAAAGAGCTCGAGAGTATTCCTATGAAGATTGTGGAGAGATTTATGAAGTAAATATTGATACTTTTTTCTTAATCCTCATTTTGTGAGGATTTTTTCATGATTTTCTCATATCTCCCCGCCACCACTTTCCCCTTTGCGATCTCTTGTCCAGGAAGAGGTATGAAGTTAGACTCATCACAGGCGAGATAGTTCTCACTCCATCAGGAAAGATAGACTATTTCCTGATCCCTCCCCTTATGGGGGAGACTAGGGGGGGTACCCCCTCCGACTCCCCCTAGAAGGGGGAGAGGTTTCGATACTTTCTCTACCAATACTCTTAGCTCTTTTCAGATATATTTCTCTGCATACTCTTCGAACGCTTTTTCTCCCGCTTTCAGGAGAGTTTTGAGGCGTGACTGAGCGATATGGTTCGGTACTTGGTCGGGGAATGAGCCAGCAGGGACAGAGTAGTGATCCACATGTGCTGAGAAGGGGAATGCATGAAGCTGAGTGATGTCATACTTCTCGACGATCTCGAGGGTATCTACGAAGTCAGCATCGGTCTCACCAGGAAATCCGACGATAAGATCAGCTCAGATATTGAGACCCAGACCATCTTCTCGTTTCATATTTCGGAGTTTTTCTAGGACTTCGCGGAGTTTCTCTCCATCGTAGTGGCGATTCATCGCTTTCAGGATTTTCGAGGATCCTGACTGGATCGAGAGGTGTGCATATGCATTGATGCGAATATTCGCAAATAGTGCGATGAGTCTGTCAGACACAAATTCGACACCCAGTGACGATATACGCAGTCGCTCGAGTGACGTGTCAGACAAGACATGTTCGACAAGTTCGACAAATCTCGATGCTTCATAGTCATTCGAACTTGGTGATCCCCATGCTCCCAGATTGATCCCGGTGAAGACGACTTCCTTGCCACCACCTTCGACAAATGTACGGATCTCTTCGATGATTTCTTCCATCGGTCGCCACTTATGTCGCCCGCGCGCCTGGACTGTCAGACAGAAGGTACAGAAATTATCACACCCTGTTTGGATAACCATATATTTTCTCGTGAAGAGCTCCTTTCCTGCGATTTTTCGCAGAGAGCGGATCTTCGTCTTCATCATCTCTGTCTTCTCTTCTCGGGTTACGGCGAAGTCGTCGGGATCTTCGGGAAGGATCTCTATTTTTTCTCTATAGCCCCTGAGCTCACTATAGACTTCGAAAAATCGGGGATCGATGACCCCATCGCGGATATTTCCACAGCCTGAGAGGTAGAGCTTTTCGTGGTTTTGTAGTTCTGGAAGTTTCTTCTTCGCGTGCTTCACCCACTTTGCCTTCGCCTTGTCTGTCACGACACACGATGCGATGAAGTAACCCTCTTTGTCAGACAGGTGTGGGTGGACGAGCCACTTTTCTGCGAAATATTTATTGGTTTTACAACCGAAAACTTTATAATCCATAGGTAGCATTTATATCGAAAAAAACTCTTCTCGCAAATGCAGATACCAAAAGAAACATCATCCCTCCAGATAAAGGTCATCCCGCGTGCCCGAAAGACTGAGTGGACTGGTGTCATGGACGATGGCACATGGAAGTTCCGAGTCCATGCTGTTCCCGAAGATGGGGAAGCCAATAGTGAAATCCTCCGATTTCTCGAGAG
>CAYSEP010000029.1:3420-12006 GCA_964430065.1 uncultured Candidatus Peribacteria bacterium | reverse complement strand
AGCAAGAGAGCCTGAGAGAGTAGAAATTGCTCCAGAGAGAGAATCGATAGATGTATTGATCGTGGCAATCTGTCCTGAGAGGGTCGATATATTGTTCGTATTGGTAACTGTCTGTCCTGAGAGCGAGTTGACTGTTGTCGTAAGAGTAGCGAGACTTCCTGAAAGAGTCGATATCGTAGTTGAGAGATTCGATACCACTCCAGAGAGAGATGAGAGATTCGTATTTGTAGTTGCGAGAGAACCAGAGAGTGTAGAAATATTGCTCGTGTTTGTAGCAGTCTGACCTGAAAGTACAGATACCACTCCAGAGAGACTACTGACTGTAGTAGTGAGAGAAATGAGGGAGCCAGAGATGGTATCGACTGTATTCGAAAGAGCTGCAAGTGAGCCAGAAAGAGTAGACATACTCGTATTCATCGTCGCGATCTGTCCTGAGAGAGCTGCTATATTTCCTGTTGCTGTAGCGAGATTCGTATTTGTCGTAGCAAGGTTGCTATTGGTAGTAGCTAAGTTTCCTGACAATGAGACGATACTTCCTGTGGCGAGAGCAAGATCTGTACGGATACCGAGAATTGTTCCAGAAAGAGCGTTTTGTGCACGAGTATTAGTAAAGTATAGGTTTCCATTTTCTGGAACGACGGAAGTATCAAGTGTTTGCCATATAGGATTCGTCGCTGCTCACTGAGATATGAGCATCTGTGCTGCACTTCCAGGATTTCATGCAAACTGGATTTCTCCGTTATTCATGTCGACTTGAAACCATTTTGCATCGCTGTTTCCGACGGTAAATTTATTGTCCTCACTATTCCATGTATTATTGGAACCGAAGAGGATCGATGAATTATTGTTATAAATCCTATTATTATCTCCAAATGCGAGAACATTATTATTTCCTGTAACATCAGAAATAGTCGTACCTCCGAAGATAGAGTCGCGGTTATTCGATACATGGTCTACCTGTCTTCCGATGGTAAATATATTGGCATTGCCATCTCGGATATCGAGAACATCACCCACTGCGAGAACATTGTCACTATTTCCATAGGAGTTACTATTTCCGACAAAGAGACCATTTCTTCCTGTTGCATCGACGAAAGAGCCATTTCTCGAAAGAGAGAGATTGGAGTCAGAAAGTTGCATGAACTGAGACCCATTGGACATAAATGTGAGAAATGAGTCTGTCGACCCGAGAGCTTGTCCTCCTGCAGAGTTCCCACCGAGAAGCCAGTTATTGGAGTCGTCATCGGTAGCAGAAATCGTATTCCCAAAGATACTGATACCAGCACCAGCAGTAAGTGTATTTTGCTTGTTATTGAAGGTATTCCAGTTTGCTGCCGAGAGAGCACCAGTAGTGGTTCCTGATGCGAGAGCAAGGGAAAGTTGTTGACCTGAGAGAGTGAGTCCGTTCGCAGATCCGAGAGTGACGGCAGCATGAGATGCCGCGAGAAGTGTAGCGACTTGACCTGAAAGGGTAGTAACATTTGTCGAAATAGTCGCTACTGTACCTGAGAGAGATGAAATATTGGCTGTATTTGTTGCTGTTTGACCTGAAAGAGAAGTGAGATTTCCAGAAAGAGTATTGACTGTAGTCGCGAGAGTACTAAGGCTTCATGAGATAGTGTTTACTGTGGTAGTCAGAGCTACGAGACTTCATGAAAGAGTAGAGATGTTAGAAGTATTCGTCGCTACCTGTCCTGAGAGAGTACTGACTGTAGTTGTAAGTGAGCTGAGAGCTCCTGAGATTGTATTTATCGTTGTATTCAGGGTGGATAATGTTCCTGAAAGTGATGTGAGAGTCGTATTGGTTGTCGAGAGCGCACCAGAAACTGAGTTGATATCGATACTATTTTGTGATACGACTCATGAAAGAGTGGTGACTGTAGTCGTGAGCGTAGCGAGATTTCCAGAAAGAGTAGCTATAGTAGAATTTATCCCTGTTATAGTTCCTGAAAGAGCATTTTGTGCACGAGAGTCAGTAAAGTAAAGGTTCGATCCTTCTGCGATATTTGTCGTAGTTCCTGTCCAGCTAAAGAGCCCTGTTCCTGAATTATATGACAGGAGTCATCCAGTAACTGAAAGTGAGTTGAGGTTAATTTTACTATTGAAGTTGATCCAATCAGCGATAGAGAGAGCACCGGTAGTCGTTCCTGATGCGAGAGCAAGAGAGATTTGTTGACCTGAGAGAGAGAGTCCATTCGCAGATCCGAGAGTTACAGCGTCATGAGCGAGACTTGAGAGTGCCGCGATCTGACCAGAGAGAGTCGCTATGCTTCCTGACAGTACGAGGATGTGTCCTGTTGCTGTTGCGAGATTGGTATTCGTTGTAGCAAGCGAACTGAGTATGGTCGAAACCGTACCAGAAAGAGATACGAGGGAACCCGAGATCGTACTTACTGTGGTCGTAAGTGCCGCGAGAGATCATGACACTGATGCGATAGTATTGGCATTTGTCACTACTTGCCCAGAGAGAGTATCGACTGTCGCAGAGAGAGATGAGAGAGAACCAGAGAGGGCAGTGAGATTGAGAGAAAGTCCTGATACCACACCAGAGAGAGAGGCGATATTGGCATTAGTGCTCGCGAGAGAGCCAGAGAGTGTATTTATATCTGCGCTATTCCCCGCTACGACACCGGAGAGTGTATTCACAGTAGACGACAGGAGAGCAAGAGAGCCTGAAAGAGTATTTATCTGTGATTGGATACCCGATACAGTTCCAGAGAGAGCATTTTGTGCACGAGTATCTGTGAAGTAGAGATTCGTTCCTTCTGCGATTCCAGAAGTAGAACCAGTCCATCCGATAACACCAGTAGTATTGTTATATGTGATGAATCCTGTACCAGAGAGGGAGGTAAGATTTATCTTGTTGTTGAATGCTATCCAGTCAGAGACAGAGAGAGCACCAGTGCTCGTTCCAGAAGCAAGAGCAAGAGAGAGTTGTTGACCAGAGAGAGAGAGTCCATTCGCAGATCCGAGAGTCACAGCATCATGAGCTTGTCCAGAGAGCGCAGCAACCTGAGAAGCGAGAGTCGAGACCGTTCCTGAAAGAGTAGCGAGAGAACCAGAAAGAGAGGTAAGATTTGAATTGGTAGTGGCGAGAGAACCAGAAAGAGTGCCGATGTTGCTCGTATTGGTAGCAGTCTGTCCAGAGAGAGATGCCAGGTTAGCATTCGTCGTCGCGAGAGCACCAGAGAGAGTATCGACAGTCGTAAGGATAGTCGAAACTGTTCCGGAAAGACTACTGACAGTATTTGCCAGTCCAGCGAGAGATCCAGAGATGGTATTTACTGTGCTTGTGAGATTCGAGAGATTAGTATTCGTCGTCGCGAGATTTCCAGAAAGACTAGCGATGTTTGCAGTATTGTTTGCAACATTTGTATTCGTAGTATCGAGAGCTCCAGAAAGTGATACGACAGTATTCGTGAGGTTCGCAAGAGAACCTGAGATTGTACTGACGGTCGTAGTGAGAGCCGATACGACACCAGAGAGAGAAGAGATTGTATTATTAGTATTTACGAGATTTGCGTTCGTGGCATCGACTGCACCAGAAAGACTATTGACTGTATTCACGAGAGTCGCGAGCGATCCTGAAAGCGTGTTTACTGTAGTAGTAAGTGCTCCGAAAGATCCAGAGAGTGTAGAGAGATTCGAAGAAACCGTATTTATGGCGCCAGAGAGGCTCGCGATAGTTCCAGAGAGAGCATTTTGTGCACGAGTATCTGTGAAGTAGAGATTCGTTCATTCTGCGAGATCACTGGTAGATTTCAGCCCCAGTGCCGTATCGAATCGTGACTGCGTCCAGTAGAGATTGGTTCCTTCTGGAACATCTGTCGTCGTACCTGACCATGAGAATACTCCGGTCATATTATTGTATCCGATAGGACCCGTCCCAGAAAGTGACGAGAGAGAAATCTTCGTAGCGAGAATACCAGAAAGACTAGCGATATTCGTATTTGCCGCTAGGAGCCCTCCTGAAAGAGTGATGATATCTGCTATATTCTGAGAGACTGTACCAGAGAACGAATTCACAGTAGTGACGATCGGTCCGAGAGTAAAGCTAAATATGTTTACGAGATTCGTGAGACTCGCGACTTGCCCAGAAAGCGTATTGAGTTCTGAGAGAAAGTTAATTCCACTCATACTTGCCACGACACCAGAAAGTGTATTGAAATTCGTACTCAGAGTCGAGATTGAATTATTGATTCCAGTGATAGTACCCGAAAGAGCATTTTGTGCACGAGTATCAGTGAAGTAGAGATTCGCTGCCTCTGTGACGAGATTTGTCGTATAGTCACCCGCTTGTGCTGTGACATTCCCGGCTCTTCCGAATACCGAGTCTACGAGTCCTCCTCCTGTTCCACTCGGCAGAGACAGTGTCATCCATGTTGGCACACTTCCTACCATTCCGAGTACTTGCCCAGAGGCACCTGCCGCGAGCTCAGTAGCACGATTTCCGCTATTTCCTACGAGCATCGAACCATAGTTCAGAGGCAAAGATGGAAGGAATGAGAAATTTACACTATTCGTGAAATTTGCATTGTTCAGATTAGCCGTACCCGTAGAGGTAAAGTCTCCGACAATTCCAGTGAAAGAAGATGTATAATAATTATTGACTACTGTCGTGCTACTTCCACCACCTCCGCCATAATATATAGGACTCGCAGCGGGTGTAAAACTCGGCGATGTCGCAGTGGAAGAAGGTGTATTCGATGGCGTAGTTGGGACAGATGGAGCTGCATTGAAGGTGATAGTTTTATCATTGGTTGCTAGCACACAGACTGCCATCTTCGCAAACTCCCCTTCTGATACATAATCGAAAGGACGGAAAGTGTCTGCAGAACGTATACACTGGATTTCTCGTGCTTTTGCTATAAAGCCAACATAGTTCGCTGCGAGCTTACCATCGACATCAGAGAAGCCACTTGGATTCGAAGAAGGACCGATATTTGCTGCGCGGAGTATGAGACGGATAGCATTGGCACGGATGATACCACTTACGAGAGTATTATCGACTTGATTCTGTATGAGTCCGCGACTTCTAGCGATACTATCTGTATCACATGTGATAGAGAGCGATGGTCCACATCCTGTAGGAAACCCTCCGATACCGATAGCGACATTGAGTGCTTCACGATATATGACAGCACGGTTCGATACGAGATCCCGCTCGATCAGTCATTTTGATTTAAGTGTGTCTGAGTATGTCGAGAACTCTGTTACATTCGCAAAAACTGGGGCGCAAAATGAAAAAAGAAGCACAAAAAGAGAAAGAAGCGCTATTTTTCTTTGTTTACCAGTATATGTTTGTGTATTTGCGAGAAACATTGAGTTTTTTATCTACCCTCTCATCGTATCATATGATTTTTTTCTTGTCACGAAATACATATTGCATGAGTATTTTTATATAGTATTATATATCAATAATCCATTAATAAGCCATTGCAGTAAATGAATTTACTTATTTTTTAAAAGAAAATCTGTCAAGGCACAAAAAAACTCTCATATATTTATGAGAGTTTTTTTATCAGTTATTTTAGAAGTGTACGAGTGCGGCTGCTGATACAGCGTTTGTTGTGACTGCGAGGAGTCCGAGGAGGAGTGCTGTGTATGGGCGGATGTTGTGCTTTGCGTGGAAAGCTTCGATGTGCTGTTTCATATTTGTATTGGTTATGATGTAAACAGTAAATATATAATATCACATATTTTTATGATTTGCAAATATTTTCTCACTTTTTGCAAGAGAGGTGTAAAAATAAGTCGAATTAATCTGATCCCTAAAAGGATTCTCTTGCTTTTATAAAAAGCAATATTATAATATATACAAACCAAAATTTCTAAAATCTATGAATATTGGCACAGAACTACATAAACTCGGACATAGGGGCATACAGGAACGGCATCGTGAAGAATTAGAGAGGATTAAGCAGATGAGAGCAATTCCTTCCATAGAAACAGTACTTCGAGAACATGCAGATAGGGTGCTAGCATTATTTCAGATACACTACACCAAAGAAGCCTGTCACGCACAAACAGTAAATATTGTGATACCTGCTACAGAGAAAATCTGGAAAACCATGATCAAGTCTTTGCAAGAAATACTCAATGCACATGGCGCAGATAAAAAGCTCCTTTCCCCTTTTGATATACATAGTCTTGTTGGCTTACCTTCGGATATTCGAGATAGTCAACCCTGAATAAAGAGTAGAGAGAGTATACTAGCATTGATGGCTCAGTATCATCTTATATCTACTTCTCCCCTATCACATATATAACCCGATTCTTCCCTCCGAGCTCATATTCGAGTTCACCTTCGAGGACAAGTCCGAGTTTCTTGAGTATTTTTTCTCGATCTCGACGCTCCTCATCTGACGGCATCTTATAGAGGACGATCTTCCCTCACTTCGCGAGAAATGGTCGAGCCCAGAAGAGAATATCCGTGATATACGCGGTCGCGCGCGATACGACGAAGTCATATTTTCCAGCATGCTCTGGGTTTTTCGCAAGCACTTCTGCACGTTCTTGTATAGCAGTTATATCTTGTAACTCTAATTGTTCGACGAAGTGATTCATTGCTTTCACTTTTTTCCCTACACTATCAAGAAGAGTGATATGAAGCTCTGGCATGACTATCTTGAGGGGAATACCAGGGAATCCTCACCCAGAACCGATATCGAGGAGTTTTGGTGTACTTTTCCTCCCCTTGTAGGGGAGGCTAGGTGGGGTACCCCCTCCAGCTCCCCCTAAAAGGGGGAGAGAACCTCCTATCACACTTGCTCCATAGAGTGAATCCACGAAATGCTTTTCTACAATCCCCTCTTCATCTCGGATTGCAGAGAGATTGGTATGGCTATTGTACTCTATGAAGAGTGTGAGAAACTTCTCGAATGCCGAGAGTTCCTCATCTGAGAGTTCGAAACCATGAGATGTGAAGAGAGATGTATTCATATTTTTCCGTCATTGCGAGTAGAAACAATACCCGAAGCCACGTGCGGGTGATTTTTTATGGATAGTTTTTGTAGATATCTTTCCTATGAAGAACTCGATCAACAATGATTGTATCGCTTAAACACCTGAAACCAATACGGTATTCTCACATTCTCATGCGGTAAAATTCTTTAAAACCCACCAGTTTCTTTACGTGTGTTATTTCGCGGAGATCAGAGGCGTCAGAAAGACTGACCAAAAAATCTGTCACTTGCGATTGGACAGTATGAGGGAGGCGAGAAAAATCTTTTTCAAATGTCTTTTTTACCTCTATTTTCATACGGAAGCGAGAAAATCAGCAAGAGGAATAGTAGACTCTGCATCTGTCTCTCGCATGCGCATAGCGAGCATCATATCTTCCATATATTCTGGATTAGCATGAGAAAAGCGTACAAAATATGTGAGAGCACTTTTGATATCCTCAGCATGCGGTGAGTTCGGAATGTCGAGTGAGATAGTAGTCATAGCCTTATTATATCTCGTTTTTCCTGATTGCAAATTTTTTTCTTTTCTCTATAATTCGCGGACAAAAATGCAAAAGTACACTTCTCTCTCATACTGGCTTCCGAAGATTCCTCTCTTATCGCTCTTTGGGATTTTTCTCCTCCCACTTGTTCTCATGCAGATACACTATGAGACGGGACTTTTTTTCATAGCGCTCTATATATCTTACTGGACAGTGAAGGTATTTGAGTCGTATTTTTATGTACTGAAGTCGTATCTGAAGCTCCTCCGCTATGAGAAGCGAGATTTCTCTCACGACCAGACGATCGAGCGATATGGGAAAGATCTCGAGCATATCGTCATCATACCTATATATACTGAGCCATACGATGTCATCGAAGAAAGTGTCCTTTCTGTGATAGCGACCGAGTATCGCTATAGAGAAAACATCACTATCCTCCTCGCGACCGAGGCACGTGCTCCAGACGGAGAGACTCATGCGAGACATATAGTAGAGAATCATAGTGGGAAATGAATCCGTATCGTGAACATCGTCCATCCTGAGTGAATCGAGTGAGAAGGAAGCGTGAAGTGAGCCAATATCACCTACGTGATGAAAGAATATGAACGAATGTGTCAGGAAAAGAGATTCCTGCCTTCGCAGGAATGACGGAAACCACTTGAACCTCTCGATCCTGAACATACTTTCGTTTCGACGATCGATACCGATACCAAGGTGGAGAAGCGATTTTTCTCGATCGCGTCATCCGTATTTCTCTCTACCGATGAGCGACACCGAGCGATCTACCAGTATACACCGATCTACTCGAACAACTGGATCAGAGGGACATTTTTTGCTCGACTTATCGCTATCGGAACGACTATGTGGCAGCTCTTCGAAAGCCAAAATCCAGAATTCTATCGCAACTTTGCAGTATATGGTCAGTCATTGAAGTGTCTCCATAAGGCGAACTATTGGTCACTCACTTCTATCGTCGAAGATGGCTTCCAGTACTGGAGAAGCTACTTCGGATGGGGTGGGAGATTTCGTATCGTCCACACACCGGCCATATGCGAGATGGATCTCGTCGACGAAGCCAATCTCTATAGAACCGTCAGATCCCAGTATAAGCAACTCAGGCGCTGGAGCTGGGGATGTAC
>CAYSEP010000029.1:0-3320 GCA_964430065.1 uncultured Candidatus Peribacteria bacterium | reverse complement strand
GCGATCGAGTCTCAGATACGCCTCTTCTTCGGAAAGCGTATCGATACATTCGATACGACGGTAAAAATGAAACGCAAATAATATGATGCAAACCTACTACGATGAAATCCGTAAAAAACGTCGCGCCTCCAGAATATTTTGGGGACTCGTATTTTCCTTTGCATTTTTTCTCTACTTCTTTTTTCAGGGATACTACCCCGCTATCGACTTTTCGTTTCGTGAAGTATTCACGACAGGATGAGTGAGAAGGCCAGATATGGGTGAACTCGTAAAATCATTTGGCATCATCAATATCTCGACGACTCCTCGTGATGCCTCTCTGAGTCTCGGAAGTGGAGCCTATGCGAGTAATGAGAAACGTATGACCAGCTATGGTACCTATAGCCTCCTCATGACGAGGAATGACTACGTGCCTGGGCGTATCGAGTTCGTGATCGATCGAGATACTCCGTACTATATAGACGATATCGATCTCCTTCCAGTTCCTCAGTATACTCGTGTCGGAACAGGTATGGATCATATTGCAAATATTCGCGATAATGCCTGGACAGCACATACAGCAACTGGCATGGTCCTCATGGATGAGACACTTTCTGGAGGTGTACTCATATCATCTGGTGTACTGACACATATAGGCGAAGGATACTTCCTCTCAGGAAAAACCCTTACGAGTTATAATACGACGAAAGATCTCTGGGAAAAGAAGTCCTGGAGTGGCAGTAGCGCATTTCTCGAAAAATGTCGTGACCTCCCGATTATACGCCCTGGAGAGATCTCATGTCCGAAAGATAAGACACTTCTCACAGAAAAATGAAAAACTTACACGGGTGTCACTACCATAGGATCAGCATACTTCCGTATCGGTAACACTCTCGTCTTTCCTGATGAAACGAAAGTGACACTCACAGGAAGCGAAGAATCATCGAGCATATTTCTCGACCGAGAGGATACATGGTATAGCGAAGAGGGAGGTGAGTTCCGTGTACTGAAAAATCAGAAATCCCGCACACCTCCACTCACGATCATCACAGGACTCGAGAAGATCCGACAGGTAGAGTGGCATGAGGGAGATCTCCTCGTATGGGGATCAAGAGGAAACGATACATTCCTCTCATTCGTCGACCCAAGTGGAGAAGCGCCACCACGTATCATCCCCTTTCCAGATATTTCTCTGGAGAATCTGCGTATCTACAGCCAATGAGGAAATATGTTTATAAAAACAAAATGAGCTCTTCTGTTTCTCTACCATAATAGTGATCGCCTTACCTGGATCGTCGATGGTGATATCCTCGCAGTATCGAGTACGGCAGCACTCTATAGAAAAGATGGGGTCATATGGAGAGCCGACTGGAGTGAGGCAAAATAGGGATTTGATTTTTAAGATGATATAGGTACACTCTGAGAGTGTTTTTATTTCATCCATAACTCTTCTCTTGTATGAAAAAATATATTCTCCTCGCGCTCTTCGTAGCTTTCGGACTTTCTCAGTTTGTTCCGAGTTTCGATGTATTTTCTGAATCGTCGTCTTCCTCTTCGAGTACAGGGCAGTATACGAGAAAGGCAGATCAAGTAATAAAGACCTACGTAACTCGCCTCGAGAAATCTGGATTCTCGAATAGCGATATCATCGCAACTCTGGAGAAAGTAAAAGCCGTCTACGTAAAGAAAAAATCAGAGTCAAACTATACAGGGAGTAAAAAGATAACTATCGATGCTATCATAAATGCTCTCGAGAAAGCCATAAACGAGAGGAAATGACAAGATAATAATGACGAAGATCTCTATGATCTCTTCAATACTATACCAACGACGACTACAACAGTTACAAATACATACTATTCTGGTACCACGAATACTAATTGTACGACAGAGTATGCTCCTGTATGTGGAGTGAAAACTTCATCCTCGTCATGTACTCCAGATGGTCGATGTTATGTCTCCGATGGTATGGTATCTACCTATACCAATAAATGTGAACTCCTGAAAGCAAAGGCGACCTATCTCTATAGTGGTGCATGTAAGACAACCATAGATCCTCCGAGCACTCCGATGTGTTCGACAGGAACTTTTACGAACTCAAGCTGTATCTGTAAAGATGGGAAGTCTCCACGAATGGTAGACTCTGGCACTCGTGTACAGATGTATACTTGTGAAGCAGTCCCTGTGAAGCTTCCTCCAGTCACAACATGCGGAAAAGGAATTTTCTATACCTGAGACTGTCTCTGTAGCAATGGAAAGTCTCCGATAGTGATCGCGAAAAATAGCATTGGACAGCAGGCATATAGCTGCGATCCTACTATGATAATCACTCCTCCAGCCTGTACAAAGGAATATGCTCCTGTATGTGCAACTCCAAAATCAAACTGTACGAGTACGTACTGTACCGATGTCATGCCTCAGGCAAAAACATATGATAATAAGTGTATGATGGATGCAGCAGGTGCAAACTATCTCTATAGCGGTACATGTAAATGAGCTATAAATCCCCCAATATGTGCTACAGGAACTCTCACAGAGTCAAGCTGTACTTGTAAAGATGGCACCTCCCCGAGACCTATCGCATCTGGAACTCGTATACAGGCCTATACATGTGATCCTGTAGTCGTGACTCCTCCTGCTTGTACAAAAGAGTATGCGCCAGTCTGTGCACAGATGCCTCGAACAAGTGTAGATTGTGCTGCAGGATCGACTACATGTACCATGCCTCCTCCTCAAACATACGATAATAAATGTATGATGAACTCTGCCGGAGCAAGCTATCTCTATGGTGGAGTATGTAAAACAGAAACCCCAGTTCCAGTATGTGCAACATGAGCTTTCTCGAGCTCGAGTTGTATCTGTAAAGATGGAAGTTCTCCGAGAGTTCTCGAATCTGGAACTCGCATACAGGCTTATACATGTGATCCTATAGTAGTGACTACTTGTGGTGCTGATTATGCGCCTGTCTGCTGACAATTCACTCCTGTCTGTCCTACTGGAATGGCCTGTCTTCTCTCTATGCCAGTTCCGACTACCTATACCAATAAATGTGAACTCCTGAAAGCACGAGCAACGTTCCTCTATAGTGGAGCTTGCACAAGTGATATGTAAAAAGTACACAGTTCTGAATATCTAATATTTATCCCAATGCAAACAGATGTCCGCCTCGCCGTACTCATCGACGGTGACAATATCCCAAGCGGATATGTCCGAGAGATGATGGAAGAGATCGCTAAGTATGGTAATCCCACGATCAAGCGTATCTATGGCGACTGGACGCGTCCAGGACTCGCGAAGTGGAAAGATCTCCTTCTCGAACACGCGATCCAACCGATCCAGCA
>CAYSEP010000028.1:0-12084 GCA_964430065.1 uncultured Candidatus Peribacteria bacterium | reverse complement strand
ACATACGATGAGGAAGTGGCATTTCTGAAGGGCTCGATAGAGAAGATACGAGTAGGAGAAGAGTTCGAGAACTTCATCCTCGAACGCGAGACCAATAGTCTCATCGGAGCATGAGGACTGCGTATCCTCGAGTCAGGAGAGCTCAATATCGGTATCTGGATACGAGTTTCTGAACACGGGAAAGGATATGCGAGTGAAGTCTACGCTGCTCTTATCGAGTGGGCAAGAGGGAATACGAGTTCTACTTTTCTGAAGCACTCTGTCCATCCTGCGAATACCGCAAGCGTGAAACTCGCAGAGAAGTTCGGAGGAGAGCTACAGGAAGAAAAAACAGAAAGAGGGCATCTCGTATATCATATCCCGCTCTAGGCGCTGAGGAATTATATAGGAGGACGAGAGAAAATGTAAGAAATTGCTTTCATATAAATAAAGCGTATACTAAAATATAGTAACTATTATTTATATGTCAGAATTAATTTGAGACGGTGAAATTTTATCTCCAGAAGCTCGCTATATTGCTGCGATTGCTGACTGAAAGTCACGACAAGAGGTTGTTCAAATACTTGAGGCAATAGGTGCTGAACAAAAAATAAGGAGGTGAAAATTTTCTGCTCAATTTCTTTTAGCAGATTCGTGAGTACAGTCGAAAATGCGATCAAACTTTTCCCGATTACAACTTCGTCATAGTGAAAGCCTAAAAAATGATGATGATAGACTTACTGCAACACTTGGTATATATCTTCTAGGAACTTCTGAGGATTTTTTCAATGCATGCACTTCTGGTGATAGTTTCCTCCAGATTATGATAGATCATAAGTGAATTCATGAGCTACTCGAGATTGCTCCAGAAATACGAATATTTATGGTTAACAAACTCGCAGAATGTGAATGTGAATTTTCTCTTGAAAAACTCTTGGCTATGCAACACCAATGACTCTGGAGAGTTCCTGGAAAGCCAGATGAAACTGCTAAAAAGATATATGAACGAGTATTATTTTTTGCTATGAGAAAATTCCTGATGGAATGATAATTGGTCCTAAAATAGCTCATTCTTTTTATAGTCTCTATTTGATCGCATATCCCACTGTAGTTCCTTGTCCCAGAAGTTTCTTTGCTATCTCGCGAGATATCTATAGCATGAGGGCTTATTAACTTTCTCTTATGTTCACTCGATATCTCATCGCGCTCAGTGTGCTCACGCTTTCTGGCTGTACTCTCTCGGATATGGTCACGACTCCAGACAAGTCAGATACTGGCGCAGTCATGCAGACAGGCACAGTCGATACAGGATCGACCGATCACCAGCCACCACTCATAGAGGATATATCGGGAAGTGGGGGAGTGTATTATCCTATATTTCAGGGACTCGAGACTCGGATCATCCCCGTGAAGCATGGCACAGGATCGACGACGAAGATATCATTTATGAACTCTGAAGCCAAGTCTATGCACGTCGTCGTGACCTTTCCAGCGACTTCTACAGGAGGCAATCTCAGGCTCAGTCAGATCGTCATACCAGACGGAACTATGGATGGTCCATTTGGAACAGATAGTACTATCACTCTCGCACAACTTGGAGGCTACGAGCTCATATTCCATGAGAACATGATGTCAGGTGATCCATGGTCAGGAAATGCTATCGTGACGATCACGCTCATGGGGAAGTAGGACTCTCTAGTCGACTTTTTTCACGAACTCTGTCCTGAGGACGAGTCACTTGATCTCTGGGATATTGGCAGTGATCTCATCGGGATCATCGGTGAGACGGATATTCTTCACTTTTGTTCCTTTTTTGAGTGTGACTTTGGTTCCCTTCACACTGAGTTCTTTCGTGAGCTGGACAGAGTCTCAGGATGTGAGCACATTTCCGAATGCATCGGTGACGACGAGGTTTTCCATAAGTAGATATTAGTAGAGTGAGTATAGGATTTCTCTCTGGAAAAACAAGAACTTCGCTCACTTTCCCTTGCAATAATCGTCTCATGGATATACTTCGGTATATCTATCTCTTTTCATTTTTCTTATGCGAAAATACTTTCTCCTCGCCCTTGCTCTCTTCGTATTCACATCGACTGCAAGTGCAGCAACACCGACTCTCGTCGGAGGTGATCGTGATGCTCATGGCTGTATCGGATCGGCAGGCTACAAGTGGTCAGTACCTATGAAGCAGTGTATCCGAAGCTGGGAACACTATACTATCGAGGCCGACGCAGTGCCATCGACCGGAGTAGCGAAGCTCGATAGTATGATCGCGAAAAAAGCAGACAAGATCACTCGAGAATTCTCCCATGGTGCAGAAGAGGCGATCGCAAGTATGTCGTCTGGTGAAGTGATCGCGCCAGATCAGTATACACTCTATATCTCCTACGAAGTCGTCTCTACCGGTGCTATCGTGAGCGTGAAGATGTCTGTCTATAGCTATCTCGGAGGTGCACATGGTATAACTACTCTCTACACGTGGAACTATGATACTCAGAAGGGTCGACTCATCCCACTCTGGCGAGTCATCAGCCCCACGAAGCTCAGACAAGTCGCGAAAAAAACAGAAACATCTCTCGAGTCCTATTACCGAGAACAGGGATATGAGCTCGATATGAAGTGGGCACGTGAGTGACTCGATCCGTCGAATCGAGCGAACTATAGAACCTTCACACTTCTCGCCGATCCTTCAGGAAAACTCAGAGAAATGATGATCTACTTCGCTGACTATCAGATAGGTCCACATGCTATCGGGATGCCGACGGTGCGTGTCATGTTGCCATCACTTTCGGTCATAGGCGGAGGGCAATAATAAAATTTCTTTTTTGTATCTGAGAATTTCCTATACAATAAAACTCTCTATTTTTCACTTTTTTCTCATGCGTTATCTCATCTCACTTGCTCTCCTCATCGCTTCTGTCTTCGCGCTCACTTCACTCACGGCAACAGTCGGAGCGACTACGACGGTCTCAGGTGAGACTCGCATCACTTCTCCTGTGAAGCCAAGACCAGTGATCAAAGTGAAGTTCTCAGCTACTGCGAAAGCGAAGCTTCTTGAGATGAAAAATAAACTCCTCGCCGATATAGCAACCCTCAAAGAAAGTATAGCAAAATATGATGCAGCGATATACGATATCAAGGCAAAAATCGACGCTCGTAAAAAAGCAGGTATCACAGATAATGCTGACCTCAAAGCAAAGATGAACGCACTCATGAAGGCAAAAGCTCAAGCAAAAAAAGACCTCGCACTTCTTCTCGAGAAGCTCGCCTACGTCGAAGCAAAACTCAAGTAATACGAAATCATAAAAATCCCCGAATGTTCGGGGATTTTTTATATATGTTTCTTTTCATGATCGAGAAGCCATATTTTGCGATCCAGTCCGCCACCATACCCGACGAGTTTTCCGCTCTTGCCGATGACGCGGTGGCAGGGGATGAGTATGGGAAAGTGATTGGCATGATTGGCTCCGCCGATCGCACGTACTGCTTTCGGACTTCCGATCATGGTCGCTTCTTCGAGATAGTTTCGAGTCTCTCCGTAGGGGATCTGTTCGAGCGCTTTCCAGGCTTTTATCTGGAAAGGAGTTCCATGTGGAGCGAGTGGTATAGTGAAATGCTTCCTCTTTCCTTCGAAGTACTCAGAGAGTTCTTCTCGTACTTTTTTTATAAGAGTATTTTCTCATGTTTGCGTCTTCTTCCCGAGTCGCTTCTCGAGGACGGCGAGTCTCTTCGAAAGTTCCCCGTGATCAGCGAATTCGAGGAGGTGGAGAGCGTGTTCATCGGCGATAGCGAAGAGATCACCGAGAGGAGATGGGATGATAGCAGTAGAGAGTGACATAGAGATAGTATAGGTTTTTTCTACTTTTCTCAAGAGTTTTTCTGGAGAAATTTCAACCAAATCTGCTTTGCTATCTGATTGTATTCACCCCGCTTCTCGAGTTCAGCGATAAACATTTCTCCAATTTCACGACAGGGTTTAAATCCTTTTTTTGAAAACTTCTTTCCTGTGGGTAATCATGTAAAGTATGCATGAAACCACTTTGTATCGATGGCATAGAGGAGATGTGAGTTCTTTTGTATGAAATCATTGAGCTTATGCGCGTTACTGTAGTATGTCTGAAGTCACTCGAAAAATTTTCGCTCGTTTCTTTTTCGCTCTCCCTCTTTTTCTTCCTCTTGCATTTTTATAGCTCTCTCTTTTTCATAATCAGAATACGCACTTACTAAGGCTTGTTCATCAGGAATACCTTCTATACCTGAGAAATAATTTATACCTCAAGTACCTCTTCCGTATCTATCGAGAATACTTGCGACATCGCTATTGGCGGAAATTCGAAATATCGGTGGTCAACGAAATTCTCGTATGATGGAAGGAGTTAATTGTACTAGCATTTATATATCATATAATAATATCTATAAAAATCAAATATTCCCCCAAATTTGGGGGAATATTTTACTAGAGTTCTCCGAGTTCTTTCTCGATTTTCTCGAGGTCAGATTTTGCCTCGGTATCATCAGGATTTTCCTCGAGGTAGTCCTTCAGATACGCCTCAGTTTTCTCGAGTGTGTGACGTTTCCTGATTTTCTCTGCTTCGCTCTGTTTCTTCTCGAGTCGACGTTTCTCATATTTTTCGAGGTCGACGCCTTCAGGAAGAAGACGAGTGTCAGCAGGAAGGGTAGGAGTCTGATAGTCTGGAAGCATAGCATCCCAGAGGCTCCATGGACTCCACCAGTCACCGAGATAGGCACGTGGTGCGTAGTCAGGATGTTCGTTCATAAAGACTTGGTAGCTCTCGTAGTCATCGAAATCTTTTTGGAATGTATGGACTTTACCATTTACATTCGAGCGGGAAATGACACGTCATTTGAACATAAGTGAAAAGTTAGAGAGTAAAATGTGCTTTTTCTGATGCTGTATCTCATATTGGTTATTATAAAACCGAGATTCAGGAATATCAAAATTAGCACTTATATTATATACGTGCTAATTTTTAAATCAAGAGATTTTCATTGATTTATAGGGAAAAGTATTTTTAAAATAAATAAAAATATATAAATATATTTAGTCAATATATATTCTTCTCTTTTCTTGTAGGCTCTTTGGTTCTCTGGAAATGATATGCTAGTATAGAGTATATAGGCATACTATGTTCCATATCCCAAAAATACAAAAATACATCGCAGCGTTCCTGATCGTAGTGCAGATAGTTTCTAGTCTTTCGAGCTATTCTTCTGCAGAGGAGAGCGTTCCTGCTGTTCCGGGAGAAGATATGTCGGTAGATCAGGAGATACACTCCGATATGGATATCCTGCTGCGCGAGCGGGCACTCTACGATAGTGAGAATCTCACCAGAGATGATGTCACAGTATTCCAGACGGAGTCGGATCTTATCGGTCCGAGCTACATGATCCGAGAAAAATCAGAAATATACGGGCAAGTCGGAAAAACTCGTATCACGAGCGAGCTCCTCGAGCGGACTCTCATCCAAAATGCTCTGCGTACCACTGTCGATCCGAGCACTCTCTCTATCACTCCAGCAAGAGCAGAGAAGAGTCTTTCTGCACGAGCAAAATTTCTCCTCGGAAAATCTCTCGCTTCTCCAGAGAAGGCAGAAGTTCTCACTTTCGAGTTCGGTATCGAAGATACGCACCTCATATTCTCTGAGCCAGTACGACTCTCAGTCGATACTCCCGATATCCCAGATGGGACTGAGATCACCCTCTCCGTGCTCCATGCATGAGATCCTGACTGGAATACTTCTGGACTCATGACTGATGCTCATGGCTCATGTCTCCCAGACGGAACTGCTTCTGTTCCTGCGACTCGAGCATTTGTCTCATGAGGAAAGGTCGAGTTCTTCACGTGTGGAGCGTCGACATTTTCTCTTGGCTATGTACCCGGTGTAGACTTCCCGAACAACACGGTGTGGTCGACATCGCTCGATGCCGCAGGCAAGCTCATCCTCGCCTGAGCCTTCACCACCGTCGCCTGAGTCGCTCGTAATCGTGTCGCTCGAGTCGATGCTTCCTGAGCTCTCGACACGACCTTCGCTGATCCCGTTGTGAACAATATCGTCTACGCCTCTGCTGTACAATCCGACGGAAAAATCCTCATCGGATGAGCCTTTACCGGAGTCACAGGAACAGGGAGAAATCTCCTTGCTCGCCTGAACTCAGATGGAACTCTGGATACAGCCTTCAATGCCAACATCACCTTCGTCGCCTGAAACCAAGTTAGAGCTATAGCAATACAATCCGATGGAAAGATCCTCATCGGAGGAATATTTACCGTCGTCTGATGAGTCGCGAGAAATCGTATCGCTCGCCTGAACACGGATGGTACTCTCGACCTCACATACAATCCTAATGCCAATAATGCTGTCTATGCGATCACCCTCCAGCCTGACGGAAAGGCTCTCATCGGATGAGCCTTTACCAACGTCGTCGCTACAGCACGAAATAGACTCGCCAGGATCAATACAGGAGGAACTCTCGATGCCACCTGGAATCCCAACTCGAACAATACGATCTGGGATATAGAACTTTTCTCTGACAATACCGTCGCTCTCGCCTGACAATTCACCACCATGGGATGAGTCGCGAGAAATCGTATCGCGAAAGTCTCTGCTCTCTGAGTTCTCGATCTCGCCTATAATCCCAATGTGAACAATACCGTCTTTGCTCTCACCGTAGAATCCAATAATAACCTCATCCTCGGCTGACAATTCACTACCGTTACTGCTATAGCGAGAAATCGTATCGCGAGACTCACTTCTACATGAGTACTCGATGGTACATTTAACCCGAATGCAAGTAACACGGTCTATACACTTACCAAAAAACTCGACTCCACGATCGCTATAGGTGGATCTTTCACTACGGTTTATAATGTCACCAATAGCTATATAACTTATGCAGAATCCAGCGGTAAACTCGACTCGAGATACAATCTCCGAACCAACTCTACAGTATGGTCAGTGTCATCCTACTCAGCCAACCGCGTCATCCTCGCCTGAGCCTTCACCACCGTCGCCTGAGTCGCTCGTAATCGTGTCGCTCGAGTCGATGCTTCCTGAGCTCTCGACACGACCTTCGCTGATCCCGTTGTGAACAATATCGTCTACGCCTCTGCTGTACAATCCGACGGAAAAATCCTCATCGGATGAGCCTTTACCGGAGTCACAGGAACAGGGAGAAATCTCCTTGCTCGCCTGAACTCAGATGGAACTCTGGATACAGCCTTCAATGCCAACATCACCTTCGTCGCCTGAAACCAAGTTAGAGCTATAGCAATACAATCCGATGGAAAGATCCTCATCGGAGGAATATTTACCGTCGTCTGATGAGTCGCGAGAAATCGTATCGCTCGCCTGAACACGGATGGTACTCTCGACCTCACATACAATCCTAATGCCAATAATGCTGTCTATGCGATCACCCTCCAGCCTGACGGAAAGGCTCTCATCGGATGAGCCTTTACCAACGTCGTCGCTACAGCACGAAATAGACTCGCCAGGATCAATACAGGAGGAACTCTCGATGCCACCTGGAATCCCAACTCGAACAATACGATCTGGGATATAGAACTTTTCTCTGACAATACCGTTGCTCTCGCCTGACAGTTCACCACCATGGGCTGAGTTGCGAGAAGCCGTCTCGCCAAAGTCTCTGCTCTCTGAGCTCTCGATCTCGCCTACAATCCCAATGTGAACAATACCGTCTTTGCTCTCACTGTAGAATCCAACAATAATCTCATCCTCGGCTGACAATTCACCACCGTCACTGCCATAGCGAGAAACCGTATAGCGAGACTCACTTCCACGGGAGTACTTGATGGTACATTTAACCCGAATGCGAATAACATAGTCTACACTCTCGCGAAGGACACAGATGGAAACCTATTAGTTGGTGGAACATTCACCACTCTCGGTATAAAATCAGTTCCATTTTTTTCCTGGATCGGGCTTGCTATCCCCGATACGACACCACCACAGATAATCTCTACGACTCTCGGATCTGGTGCGCTTCTACCGATCGGGAATTTCTCTGTCACGACCGCCTATACGGATACTGGTGCCGGGATCAATACTGCATGAGTATCGGTGACGCTCGAGCGCTGGAGTGGTGCTCTCTGGGGAGCCGATATTGCGCCGACATATCTCTCAGGAAGTGCGAGTATCACGACATCGACAGGCATACATACGTTCCAGGGAGTGCCGTATGGGAAATACCGATACCGTATGAATGTTCCTGATATCAGTGGGAACACGAGCATGATCGAACGGATATTTTATATAGATGCGATCGACTGGGTCGTGAGCCAGCCGACTGTCGCGATCGGGAATATTTCTCCACTCATAGGGCAGTATTCCGCTCCGAGCGAACTCACTATCACTGTAGAGACGGTGTGAGTACCGTTTGACCTCTTCCTCTCAGGAAGTCTCATGACCTACTCTGGTACGACTATATCCCACTGGACGGGAACTGGCGGATACGGCTATGAGAAATACGCAAGCGGCTATACCAACTCTCTCTCAAGTCTCGCTTCTGGGTGGGTGAATATCGCATCTCAGACAGGAGCGATCAATACCAATGGTGATAAAAATATCTACACATATCGTATCCAGTATGGTGCGCTCGTCGGCGCAGATCAAGAGGCAGGGGATTATCAAGCTCTCGTAGGCATGAGGATTAATCTGGGGTATTAGAAGTATTTTTTATTGTCTTTCCCTTCCTTTTGGCTACACTCTTCGTCATGATCCAAGACGAAGTATTCGACATACTTGCGATGGGGCAAAATGTGTTTCTTACCTGAGCTGCAGGGAGTGGAAAGACATTTCTCGTGAACCGATTTGTCCGCCACTGTCATGAGCATGGTATCGGTATCGCGATCACCGCTTCGACCGGGATCGCCGCGACTCATATCGGAGGGATGACCATACACTCCTGGAGTGGACTCGGTATACGAGATACGCTCTCCGATGATGATATCGACGACATCGTCTCTCGGGAATACCTCGTGAAGCGCTATGCGAAGACTTCGGTACTCGTGATCGATGAGATTTCTATGCTCTCAGGGACATTTCTCTCGAATCTCGATAGACTCCTGCGCTCAGCTCGGGTCTCACCACTTCCATTCGGAGGCATACAGCTCGTACTGGTCGGAGATTTTTTCCAGCTTCCTCCAGTCTCACGAGACTCTTCATCTATCGAGTTCGCTTTCGAGCATCCGATCTGGCGTGAGGCGCGTCTCATCCCGTGCGTCCTCACGACACAGTTTCGCCAAAATGACTGAAAAAACTGAGAAGATCCGCTTCTCACAATTCTCAATGAAATCCGCTCTGGAAGAGTATCGCACCACTCTCTGGATCTTCTCGAATCACGCAATATAAGAGTCACCACCGAGGATCATACCGAGCTCTTCACTCGAAATGTCTCGGTCGACGCATACAACAAAGAACGACTCGATGCGATCGGAGGAGATATATTCGTCTTCGAGATGCACTCGAAAGGATCGCTTCCTCTCGTCGAAGCTCTGAAAAAGTGATGTCTTGCTCCCGAGACGCTCGTCCTGAAGGTCTGAGCTCGTGTGATGTTCGTGAAAAATAACTTCGAAGCGGGCTATGCGAATGGCTCGATCGGGCATATCACTGGGCGACACGAGTGACTCCCGATCGTCGAGCTTGCCGATGGGACGAGTATCATAGCGGACTATGTGGGCTGGGGAGTAGAAGAGTGAGGGAAGATCAAGGCTGAGATCACCCAAGTACCACTTCGTCTCGCGTGGGCAATCACGGTACATAAATCCCAGGGGATGACCCTCGACTCTGCGGTCATGGATCTTTCGGATGCATTCGTGGCGGGGCAGGGGTATGTCGCTCTCTCGCGTGTACGCTCACTCGACGGGCTCATCCTGAAGTGATTGAATCGTCGGGCTCTCGAGATCGACTCTCGAGTCCGTGAGTACGATGAGCTCCTTTCTCAGGCATCGGATAGAGCATCTGAGAGGCTTGCTGACCTCTCGCTGAAAGAGCGAAAGGAGAAAACCGATGCTGCCATCATCCGTCTTGGTGGTGTCACCGAGAAGCTCGATCTCTCACTGAAATCGAAGAAATCCCCGAAGCTTGCTACCCATGAAGAGACTCATACTTTTCTCGAACAGGGAATGGATATCGAGTCTATCGCGAATGTTCGCGATTTGAAGTTTTCGACGATTATTGCTCATATCGAGAAGCTTCTCGAAGAATGAAAAACCCTTAATCTCGAAAATCTCCGGCCACTCGATGAAGATAGACTCGCTACCGTCCTTGCTATATTTCGAAAACTCGATACCACAAGCCTCTCGCCTGTCAAAGAGTACCTCGAAGAAGAATATGATGAGATATACGACTACGATGAGATACGACTGGCGAGATTGTTTCTCTAGGGTAGTCTCAGATTACCCGTTTTGTCATCCCGAGGAACGAGGGATCCCTTTCAAAATCATCTTATGAGAATTTGGCAAACTTTATACATATAAGTGCAAGGAAAAGAGATTCCTCCGCTTTCATCCTTCGCAGTTTCACTGCTACGGAGAACGGGTCGCTCGGAATGACAAAAGGGAAAATCTTGTGAATATTGTTTAGTAAGGAATTCACGATGTACATAGCTATTTCTCAGAATCTTCGTATACTCTTTTTGTCACCTTTTTCTTATTCTGGCGTCTCTTCATGTAGAGACATGGTTCTCATTTATTTTTCTTATCCATATTATCTATGAATGCTTCTCTCGTTTCTGCGCTCATCGTCGGTATCGCGCTCATGAGTTCCGCATATCTCCTCTCGAATCGAACTACCACTATCTCTACTGCGCCGAGCATGAAGACGCTTCAGACGAGTGCTGACGGAAAAGTGAAGGTCACTCCAGATACTGTCGTCATCTCTGCAGGAGTCGAGCTCCATAACCGTACTACTCAGGAAATCGCTTACAAAGACATGAATACGAGTATCAATGCGGTGAAAACCATCCTAAAAGATGCTGGAATCGAAGAAAAAAATATCCAGACATCGAGCCTCTACGTGTCACCAGAGTATAGCTACACCGAGTGAAAACAAACTCAGGAAGGATACCAGGCAAGCACTACTCTCTCGATCCGTGTAGAGAAAAAAGATCCGAAAGTTACCAATGATATCCTCGATGCGATCGCAAAAGTGAAAGATATCCGTATGAACGGAGTCGACTATGATCTCGCAGATAAGGAGAAAGCCTATGCCGAAGCTCGCAAGATGGCACTCGAAAAAGCTCGAGAGAAAGCAGAGGCTATGGCGAAGATCGCAGGCGTGAGTATCGTCTCTGTCGCGAGCATCTCAGAGAACATAAGTAGCGGAGTGACTCCGATATACCAAAATGTCCGTATGATGGATATGGCTGGAGAAGCGAAATCAACTTCTACAGAGCTCTCTCTCGGACAAGTCGAGTATACTGCTACCGTGAATGTCGCATATGAGATCAGATAAAAATCCCAAAAGCTTTACAGGAATCCCACGGTCAGGTGGGATTTTTCTTGCTTTTTCTCGAGTCTTCTATAAGATGAATTCACTTTATTTTCTACACTAATAACATGTTTTTTCAAACTACCATCACTCTTCCGATCGTTCGACTCCAATGACTTCTCTCGCTCCTCGATAAGGTCGAGACACAAGCTGAAGTAAAGGGTATGAGCGACACTGATGTCCTCAATCTTCGTCTCGCCCCAGATATGTTCACGTTCGTGAAACAGATACAGATCGCCACAGATAATGCGAAGGGTATGGCGTCTCGCATGGCACGAAAAGAGGCTCCGAAATACGAAGACAATGAAGTAACCCTCTCTGAGATCCGAGCTCGTCTCGAGAAGACGATCGCGTACCTCGAGACATTTACAGAGGCAGATTTTGCTGATGCTGCGACTGCTCCTGCTCGATTTCCTTGGTTTGCGGGGATGAAGATGGTCGGAGAAGGTTATGTACTTACGTACGGCCTCCCGAATTTCTTTTTTCACATCGTCACTGCCTATGATATCATCAGAAATGCAGGGTTCGAAATCGGGAAAGCGGATTATATGGGTCCCGGGGTCGCTCTTGTTCC
>CAYSEP010000027.1:0-12315 GCA_964430065.1 uncultured Candidatus Peribacteria bacterium | reverse complement strand
TTCGGGATTTTATAATATTCGAGAAGGTATTTCGCGATCTCCGAAAAAAGAGCAGATGACGTATTCTCAGAGTACTGATCCGTACGAGGACGGTCGATCTCGACTATGAGGACAAATCTCGGATTATTGGCAGGAGCATATCCACCGTAAGAAGTGATCGTATGTCCGAGGTCTTGCCCGAGGATACGGTTCTCGTATCCTCATTTGTATGGAATCTGGGATGTACCCGTCTTTCCTGCGACGGTGTAGCCTGGGACTCATCATTTCTTTGCGAAACCGACACGCACACCGTTTACGAGCATAGCGGTGACTTTTTTCGAAGTCTCTTCCTGGATGACGCGACGAAGAGGAGTTGGGATGGTGTCGATTTTTTTCCCGTCGGGAGTAGTGATACTTTCCACGATATGTGGTTCCATATAGACTCCGCCATTCGCAAGTATCGAGTATGCAGCTGCCATCTGGAGCATCGTCACGTTGATACCCTGTCCGAATGCCATCGTGAAAAACTGGGTACGAGACCATTTCTCATACGGATCTATTCTCGCGAAGTATTCTCCATCGAGAGTGATATTGGACTTCGTACCGAAGCCGAAATCTTCGATATATTTATGAAAAAGCGAAGGACCGATTTTTTCGATGATGTTGATCATACCGACATTGCATGACCAGTCGAGCGCATGCATATATGTATGACGTCCCATACAATTGGATGATACATTCGAAATCTTTCCTTTCTGCCCTCATCCATAGTCGAGCTCGACATATCATTTATCGAAATAGGTATCGTTTGGTTCGATCTCACCCGTATCGAGTCCGATCGCGACAGTCACTGCCTTAAAGACCGATCCAGGTTCGTAGAGCGCTGTGATGATATTGTTGGTATAGACTCCCGCACCGAACTTATTTTTGTACTTGTATTTCGGTATTGCGAAGTTCGTGACTTCATCTGGGCTAGCTTCTCGTAGGCGGAGACGCTTTCCGTCGATATTGGAATAGGTCGTTCCGCTCGCGGTATCTGGCACAAAGAGAATGACTCCGAACAGGTCGAAATACGGATTTGGGTAACGCAGATAATCTACTTTTTCCATCTCATAAACCTGTGTGAAGCTATTCGGGTCGTAGTCAGGATAGTTCACCATAGATATGATATCTCCTGTCTTCGGATCCATGACGATGACACTTCATTTATTGGCTCGGAAACGCTCTACTGCGCTTGCAAGACGACTCGAAATCTCTTTCTGGACATTACGGTCGATCGTGAGAGTGATATCCACTCCACTTTTCATCGAGAGCATCTCTTTCGAGAGGTATCCACCGATCGGCCTTCCTGCACTATCTTTCGTCACTCGCTCAGTCGGACTTTCGGCTTGGAGCTGGTCCTGAAAGTAGCCCTCGATCCCGTATTTTCCATTCCCCTCACCATCGACGAATCCAGTGATCTGTCATGCGATGTGTCGCTCAGGATAGAAACGTACGAGATTATCTTCGATTTTCAGAAATGAAAGTATCGAATTCTCAGGAAGAAGCTCTTTATTTTTTATTGCATTTCTCTCTGTAGTAATCCGCTTTACGACAGAATCACGCGTACTGACACTCATTTTTCGGATGATTTCGAGGTGACGTTTTTTTCGTATTTCGAGCTTCGCGAGGATCTCATCTCGAGATATCCCCAGAGCATCGGAGAGTTTTGTCGCGAGGAGGTTTTTTTCTCAGACTTTTGTCGGATTGACATAGAGGTTGTTCACGACGAAGAAGAGTGATGGGTCTTGCCAGGTCGATATACGCTCGATGACATCTTCACTGAGCGCTTCCTGGATCTCCATACTTTCTATAGGAGTATCGATCTTGTTCGAGAGATAGTTTTTGATTTTGGTTTTGAGATCACTCGCTGTGATAGACTTCGTCGCCGTGAAGTCTTCTCTGAGGTAGTTCGACATATTCTCGAGACATGGACTCGTCGAATACGTACAGAACTCATCGAAAACCGTATCTGAGAGAAACCCCAGAAGGCGGTCACGCGACCCACTCTGAGAGGGATCTATGGCGAGATTCCCGAGATTGGTCGATACAGCGAGAGCACCACGAAGCGACTCTTCCGATGAGAAGATCGTCCCACGAGATACTGGATTGCGGAGGATCATGGTCTGCTGATCATGGGCAATTTTTTTATAAAACTCTTTATCGATCACCGTGTATGTGAAAGTAACCGAAAGAAGAAAAACAACGTACAAAATCCCCACATACCATATGATTCCGATGCGATCGAGTCGACGGAAGTGGTTATAGATGAGGGTAAAGATGTGTTCGAAGTAGGCTTTCATTATTTTTTTATCGTCACGAGAGAGAAATCGCGAAAATTCGCGAGGAGCTCAAGTGAAGGAGAGGAGGAGACGATAGTGATATCGATATCTGAGCTATCTGCGAGAGAACGGAGGATATCCAGGTTTTTGATACGGTAGGGATACTGATATTGCTCAGCGCCAAAAGCATCTTCTACGTAGATGAGTTTTTTGTAACGAGAGAGATTATAGTAAAGAATCTTGCGAGTTCAAACCAATATTTCATATTTCCCTTCGCGAGCATCGATCCATGACTGTGCTTTGCGTGTGGTGGTGGCTTCGTGAGGGATCGTGAGTATATTTTTCTCTTTTTCTTTTGCGAAAAATGAATAGAGAAAAAAATCATCAGGGAAACAAAATACCACTCACTCTTCTCTCGTATTGTTCGCATCGGCTGGAGTATAGATACTATCCAGGTACTGGTGTATCGTCTTTTTTCATTTCTCTTTCGGATCTCTCCATGAAGATCTCTCTTCGAAGATGTAGTTCCTCTTTTCGAGACGAGTCAGGAGGGGGGATGGGAGGAAAAATGCGAGAACCTTATGCACGGGAAGGAGGTAGCGCACTGCGAGAGCCTCTGTCATAGCGATCTCTGTAGGAGTCAGGAGCGGCGTACTCGAGATGACTGAGACGATGGGTCTGATTTCTCTACTTTCATCGACTTCATTTTCTATAGAAGCGACAACCCCTCTCTCCACATATTTCCCGATCGGTACTTCCACGAGACCTCATATGACGATCTGCCCCTCCCAGAGCTCCGATACAGAGTAGGTATAGGGTCTCGGATGGAGAGATCGGGCGAGGGGGAGGACGGAGATATACATGAAGATGAGTATAGGCAAAAATGGTAAATAATAAATTATAAATGATAAATCACTCGAAAAGTAAAAAATAAATTTGACAAGAGAGAACGAGAGTATACAATGCGAAACATATTATTTATTTCATAATATACTTTTTATGTCTTGAATTTCTCAGGATCCTGGTAGTCAAAAACATTATGTTTGAAAAGTCCATGTGCCAGTGGGTGACTGGATTGTTACTGGAGCTTGAATACAGACACAAGCACAAACTAATAAGATTTTATCATTATCAGGGCCAATTAGTTATTTTGGAGAATGATGAAAGCAGCAATATAACCATACTCAATGAATGTCTATTTCATCTTCTTGAAAACATGCATTCTTTGCTGGAGATAAACTAAAAGAAATTTGACTTGATAGTCTTATTCCAACAGAAGAGGAGTTAAGAACTTTTGTAAAGAATAATCCTAAATTTTTCCTTAGTACACAGGCTCTTGCTTGATATGGAATATCTACTTCATGAAGAAGGGTTGATATTTTTCAAGAACATATATCTGTATCTTTCTGGACGAAAAATGATAAAGGAAAATATTCAGTTACTCATATTGATCATAATGATGTTATCAAATCAGAAGTACCGCAAAATCCAGAAGAAGAATTTCACTGAATTATGTATATTGATGTAAAATAAAAAATCCCCTCCACTTGGAGGGAATTTTATTTTTAGGATTTTTTTAGAGTCCGAGAGATTTCTTCAGGTCTTCTGCTTTTTGTGCATCGGCATTGGCGACGACCTGAGCCTTCATCTCTTCTGTATAGATATCTTTGAGCTGTTCCCATTCATTCTGTGCTTTTACGACGAGCCCTTTGATGATCTCACCTTCTGTCGGCATGAGCTTACGGAACTCGACTCGCTCATCTTCGAAGACTTTTATGAGCTCATCGACTTGGAACTGAGAAAGTGTCGGGATAGCGTCGATGACACGCTTCTTCTCGAAGGTCGAGAGAGAAAGTGAGTGTTCGAGGAGGTTCATGAAGCTCGTCTCGTCGAATGTCGTGAGTGGATGTACGAGAAATCTCTGGAAGATTTCGTCGTTCGCAGTTTTCGGTCTTGGGGGAGGAGGTGGAGGGACTGGAGCACCTGCTTGTCCCTGATCTGTAGGGATTGGGGGATTTTGTACTGGAGTAGTATCGTCTGGCATAGAGAGAGTATTAGTTAGATACAGTATAGGAGCATTTCTCGGATTTTCAAGTCCTTTCTCTGTATTTTTCTTTTCATGACTGAAAAGAAACAAAAGGTCCTTCTTTGGTGAGCTCGTTTTGGATTCTATTCTCGTCTCATTTTCGGAAATTCAAAAAACTCGGCTATCGCCTCAAACAGTTTCGAATTTCTCCGAAAATCTCGCCGATAGAATCACAAAACTTACTCAAACAAAGAAGCAAAAATGAAAGGAAACTTCATGCTCTTAGGTCCGAAACCGACTCGCTTCGACTTTTTCTCTGCACTTTTCCCAAAGATCATCAGAAATATCCGCGTTGTTCCAGACGACTTCTACATCCTCATCATCGCCGAATTCCTCGAGCATTTTGTAGATTTTGAGAGCATTGTCTTCGTCGGTGACTTCGATATAGGTCTTCGGTATGTATTCGAAAGAAGCCCTTTCTATAGTATATCCAGCATTTTCGAGAGATTTTTTTACCTCGGCGAATTTGGTTCTATCAGCGAGCACTTCCGCTTCGCTTCACTCGATCGTATAGTCTTCTGCAGGGGTTTCCATGATCGCCATTTCGAGCGCTTCCGCATCTGAGAATCCTGACATCAGGATGACCCCTCGGTATTCGAAGGCGAAGCTCGAGACGGTACCAGTCTCTCCGAGAGAACCTCCGAATGCAGAGAAAATATGACGCATACTCGGAGCTGTCCTATTACGGTTATCCGAGAGAGCACGGACGATCACGCCGACTCCACCAGGAGCATAGCCTTCGTAGATGATCTCTTCGACTTTCGCAGACTCTTTATCGAGTCCAGCACCACGCTTGATAGCACGGTCGATCACATCAGCAGTCACGCCGTCTTTTTTGGCAGCGTGGATCGCATCGGCGAGAGCGTTATTTTGTCCCACATCGGCTCACCTTTCTGCAGCGATCGAGATGAGTTTGGCATGGAGACTATTTACCTTGGCTTTTGCTTTGGCATTTTTATCTTTCTGGGCTTGTACGGTCGGTCAGCGTCACATAGTTGGTATTTTAGATTACAGATCCTAGGATATAGAAAAATGGAGGGAAGGCAAATTATGATTTCTGTAGAGAGTACATCCACTCTTCATTTCCTGCCTCGCCGATCACGGTCGACTTTTCTTTTTGCAAAATTTCGCAATTGTCAGACTTCAAGAAATCTTCCCACTCTTTTTGCCTTTTTGTTACGATTTTCTCATCTTTCGGAACTCAGGTTTTCCGCAGATGTTCTCGTCCGACTTCGAACTGCGGTTTCCAGAGGAGGATGATATGCGTACTTTGATCCGCAAACTTCAGTATACTCGGAAAAATCTCCTGAAGTGATATAAATGAAGCATCACAGACAATGATATCGTAGTGAGTTTCACTCTCGAATTCTCGTATATCGGTCTGCTCATAGCTCATGACTCGAGGATCATTCCTGAGACTTTCGTGAAGCTGATCGGTCCCGACGTCGACCGCATCGACATGACTCGCTCACCGTTCCAGAAGTACCTGAGTGAAGCCTCATGTAGAGGAGCCAACATCAAGACAAGTTGCACCCAGAATTCGTAATGGTTCCTGTCATCGCGAGGAACGAAGCGATCCAGTCACATTATCAAATTCTTTTTCGGTGCCTGGATTGCTTCATCCTCGCGAGTGACGAGACAAGGAATCGAGAAATCCATCGAGTTTGCCTGCGCTTCGAGACACCCAGTGAAGACTTTTATCTTCGACGAGAGTTACAGTATCTCATTCACTCACATCGTACGATACTTTGCTGATATTTTTTCCATTCACTTCTGCGAGCCCAAACTCGATAAATTGTTTAGCTTTATTTCGAGTAAAACCAAACTTCCCTGAGATGAAGAGATCAAGACGCATACTAAATTTCTATATTTTCTAAAATTTTCTTGAATACTTCTGTTTCCAGGATTTTTCTTTCCTCTTCACTAAACTTCGAAAGTACCCAATCAGAAACCTCATACTTCTCATGTCGTCCGATTCCGATCTTGATCCGAGAGAACTCATCGGTTCCGAGTTTGGTGATGATATCACGGAGTCCATTTTGTCCGCCGTGACTTCACTTTTCCCGCCTTCTCACCTTAGCGAACTCCATATCGATATCGTCAGAGATCACAGTGATATCCATATTTGGGTCGAGCTTATAGAAATGCACGAGACTCGCGACCGCATCTCACGAGAGATTCATGAAAGTCGTCGGCTTGAAGAGAAGAGTATCACTTCCTGCTTTTTTCGAGATCAAACCTTTATGCTTCGACTCTTCCCAATCACCGAAATCCCAAGATTTCCTGAAAAAATCCACCATCATAAACCCGACATTGTGCCTGGTATTTTCATATTTTTTTCCTGGATTTCCGAGACCGATGATCACTTTCATGGAGTGAAGTTTATTGCTTTCGAAGTGAAAGTCAACTTGCGAGCAGTCGAACATTCTACACTATTTCTCACTATTTGTCTATATATTTCCTTTCAGAAATACGCGAGATTATTGACAGAAGGTTCTCGGATATGGTAATATTTCTCTGTAAAAACCTTCTCTATGGAAATCCAACGCTTCGAAGCCCTCATCGACGATATCATCAAGAATCGTATATCTGATCTGCACTTTGGGACAGATGAGTTCGCCTATATCCGAAATGGTGTCGGAGATATGTCTCCTGTACCTGCATTTGGGAAACTGACGGAGGCAGATATCGCAGCGATCGTGAGTTATATCATCGCCCGCCCCTTCACTGAGAGGACTGTCGATGCTTCCTATGAACGTAGCGGAACACGTTTTCGTGTGAATATTTCTCGTACGATCCGTGGTGTGACTCTCGCTTTCCGTATGATCCCGTCGAAAATCCCTGAGCCAGAGTCGATCGGTCTCCCGAAACATCTCCTCGATCTCACCGTCGCAGAAAAGGGAATTATCCTCATCACTGGTCCGACAGGAAGTGGTAAGTCGACAACGATGGCAGCTATGCTCGAGCATGTAAATCGCACCACTCAGAAACATATCATCACACTCGAAGATCCCGTCGAGTTCGTCTATGAGAATGCAAAATCCCTCATCCACCAGCGTGAACTCGGGAAACAGTTCGAGAACTTTCCCGATGGTATCCGCTCGATCCTCCGTGAAGATCCAGATGTCATCGTCGTCTGAGAAATGCGAGACCTCGAGACGATCCGGGCTGCGGTTACCCTTGCAGAAACAGGACATCTCGTCTTCTCGACACTTCATACCAACGATACCGTCCAGACAGTCGATCGTATCATCCAGTCATTTCCTCCTGATGAGCAGAGCCAGATCCGTATGCAGTTCTCTCTCGCACTTCGCTGTGTCATCTCACAGGTTCTCCTTCCGAAAGCGGATGGAGCGGGTCGAGTCGTCGCCCGAGAAATCATGCTGAATAACGACTCTATCCGAAATCTCATCATCCGATGAGAAACACATCATATGTACTCAGTTCTCGAAATCTCGAAACAAGAAGGGATGATCCTCATGGATGACGCGATCATCGACCTCTATCGTCGAAAGTACGTCGCGAAAGAGACGATCCTGAAGTATGTCCGAGACAAAGATCGTATCGCCATGCTGACAGAAGGAACATAATTCACTATAAAAATGCTCCGCAAAAACCTTTTTACATCTCTTCTCGCTCTCATATCGAAATCATGAGTCGAATCTCGTGAGTATATCGAGTGAGATATCGTACTTGATCATGAGTCCAATCATAATCTCTATCTCTTCGAAAGTGGATGGTACACCGTGTGGGCAGTGAGTCCATTTGGCGGACTTCACGAGATCGGTGAGATCGATGCACCGAGTATCCTCGGAGAAGGAGTCTTTTTCGGGTCATTCAAAAAACCAGTAAAAGTCGTGACGAAGTCATGAGGAAAAGTCTATATCCTGACAGAAAAAGATATTGCTCGACTCGGGCGGGAAAATGCCGGGTTCCATGAGACACTCATGCGAGCCTGTCTCGCAGTGACCAACGAGCGTATCCGAGAAGCTAATATGGAACGCACGATCGGCTATGCTCTCGTCGATGGTCTCGAGACGGGACATTTCCGTACGATCCCGACACTTCTCTCTACTCTGAAAAATACATTTTCCCTCACGGATGTCATCTGGATCGAGAGACATGAGGTACTCCAGGATATATTTTCTATCCGATTTCGGGAGACATCGGGAACATTTATGATCAACGAACGACTCCGTCACCCGCTCGAAGTCACAGGATATGCAGTAGAAAAATGACTTTTCTGAACGGGATATGCTCATATATTTGCCCTCGAAAGCCGAGGTGAGTGTTATGGATATCTTATCTATACCACCGAAGAAGAGCGAATTTCTGGATATATCCGCCGTATCACGGTCGATATGATCCCGAACTGTATACGACTCATAGAAGCAGGTTGGAAGAAATAATCTCGTCAAGGAAAAACTCTCGCAAAAAGCGAGAGTTTTTTGTTCACCAAAAGCTTTTGTGGCATGATAGTTATATGTTCAGGCGTATTCTCGCTTCATCTCTTATCCTTTCTCTCGTATTTTCGAGTGTGACAGAGGGGATTTCGGCGTATGAGGGAGAAGCAGTGAACTCACTCGATAGTCTCCTCTATAGCACTCCAGTAGAGGAACGAATCCGTGAGACACTTCTGGATGATCCAACTCTTACTCAGCCTGAGAACGCGACTAAAACGATCTCTTTCGAGAAAAAGGAAGAAGCATCTCTCATGACTCTTCTTGCTGATAAGCGTTCGTTCGAGCAAGATGCTGGGATTTCTTCTGTATTTTCTGGGTTTATCCTCGATCCATTTCAGGGATTTTTCTCGCCCTCAGTGATCTCTGGGACAGGGGCTTCTGAGATTTCTACAGCACTCTTCGCTGACGATATCACATCGACAGGACCACTTTTTACCGATACACTTCCGACACGAGCGATCCATATCGATAGAAAAATCAGAAAGAGGGATACCGTTTCTTCTACAAAAGGAGCTCTTACAGTAAGCCTTTCTCCTGGTACGACGATCTCCACTCTTTCAGGTGAGCTCATAGACCCTGCGAAGATCAGATTCCTCCCGCTCGGATCTTCTGAGAAAGCAAAGGCAAAAGCAAAATACGAGAAAAAAATGAAAAATCGTGGAACGAAGAAAAAGGGTCTCGCAGAGGCACAAGTACAAGGTTTCGAGTTCGGACTTTCTGGAACACATCTCGTCTTCTCATCACCAGTTGCTCTGAGCGTCGATACTCCGAACATGAGTGATGGTGTGGCTCTCGACCTCATGACTATGCATGCCGGAGATAACGACTTCCATACAAGAGGGCTCTCAGTCTCTCCAGATACGCTCTGTAACGCCGATGGTACAGCGACTATCCCTGGATCGGAGGTGGTAGTGAAAAATGGAAAAGCGACGTTCTATACCTGCGGAGCCTCACTCTTTACTATGAATCCGACAGGAGGAACTGCGGGATCCAATGATCTCAAAATCCTCATCGGAGACTGTGCACAAGTCCAGATATACTACAACAATCTTCGACAGATCTATAACACCGATCCTCCTCTTACAGGATGTGCTGGTACCAGTCCTGGATCATGGGCAATGCTGCGTATCTGAGGAGTCACCTATGGTAACGGTGTCGACGGAGTGACAGCGACAGCGTGGTCGACGCAAACGACGACAGGAGTAACTATGGGAAATACATATACAGCAACTTCGACGATGACTCGAGTTGTCTGAGGACTGACATATACTCTCATCGTAGATTGGGCTCATACAGCGCCAAATAAATATTTCACTTGGTCATATCGCGTGATCATCCCTGCGACGAACACTCTGAATGTGAGATTTTATATGGGAAATGATACGACAGTTGCCTGAGGAGATGCCAATGATGCTGGATATTTTACTAATACCGGAGGTCAGACAGTGGGAAATTTCGATAGTGTCGCGAATGTTCTCTCAGCATTTCGCCATATGAGTGGTGCACTCTGGACAGGCTACGAAGCAGGAGCCTGGGGAAATATCACTACCCGTATAAATGGAGGTACGGATTTTAATAATACGATTTCTACGACGGCTGATCAGGGTTTCTGAGTGAACTGGAATCTCGGTACTACACCAGGAACATACTCTGGTACAGTCGAATGGAGACTTCTCCCGTATGTTTCAGCAAATGTTCCTGATCTCATCCCTGGTATCGGTCAACCAGAGTGACCTCTGACGACCAACTTTCTCTCACAGATACCAGTCGTCATCACCAATGCGGGAAATCTCGCTTCGAGTGGAGTCCATACCGTCAATCTCTATATCCCGACAGGGGTAAATGGACCTGCAGCTTCATTTACTGATAATGGTTGGTCCTGTGGAGCTCAGGTAGGAACAGGAGTCACTTGTACCAAAACGACCGCGATCTCTACTCCTCTTGGAACCGATACAGTGCGAATTCCTGTGATCCCTACTGTATGAAGTGGGGCGACTCTGACTTTCACGGGTACGATCTCCAATCCAGGAGATTCCAATATTACCAATAATACGGCTTTTGCGAGTAATGCCGTCGTCGGAGGAACGCCGACATTTAGTCCTGGATGAGTCGCCTGAGCAACACTCTGGCTCCGAGCAGGAAATGGAACCAACTGTATAGCAACAGGATGTACGATCACTACTTGGGCCAATAGTGGAACTCTCGGAGCTGCCGCGAATGCAGTCACAGGACTCGGGACAGTGACCTACGATCCTACCAATCGTATCAACGGAAATCCGAGCATATATTTCAATGGAGGATCTCTCAATACGAACAGTAACCTCAATGTGACAACAAGAGCCATCTCAGCCTTCACAGTGACTCGGATTGCTGCGGGTGGATCATTTCTCATGGGAACACAAACTGTGACTGCCAATGCTTTCTCATGGATGACTTCACCGACGACAGATCGACTCACTCTTTTTGGTGGAGCCAATTTTTATAGTGGAGCCAATTTTCGAGCAGCCAACATCCCTGCCATCACCTCAACTATTCGTATAGCAGCGGCAGCAGGAACAGCGACTAATCGTACTGACGGTAGACAGTCTCTCACCGCAGGATCAGCGACGAACTGGGCAGGGGCGAGTATCGGAATCGGACGTACGACGACGACCAACTCGACACTCGCGAATGTCGGAGAAGTGATCATCTATCCGACAGAACTCACACCAGCATCTCGTAACCAAGTCGAGTCCTATCTCGCGATCAAGTATGGAGTCACACTCGACCAGACGATAGCCACGAACTATACTCTCTCGAGTGGATCGATCATATGGAACGCGACGAGCGCAGGAGTGTGGAAAAATAATATCGCTGGTATCGCTCGAGATGATATCTCAACTCTTTCTCAGCTCCGTTCCCAGTCTGTCACATCGACAGGGGATATCATCGTATCGAAGGCTTCTATCGGTACCAACCGTATGGCGCTCATGTGGGCAAATGATGGAGCGAGTATCGCCACATTTACTGGCACAGATGCGCCAACTGGCTACCAACGTATGGTACGAGAGTGGCTCTTTCAGGAGAAAAATGGTGATCTCGCTACGGTCAATATTTCCTATCCAGCGTGAGCGATCGGTACAGGATTCACCACACCACTCTATCTCCTCGCCGATACAGACAGTACCTTCACTACAGGTGCTACTGTCTATACAGGAAGCTATAGCACGGGAACCAATACGTGGGATTTCTCACTCAACATCGCTGATATGCAGTATGTCGCCTTTGCGAAGAGCATATCGACAGATACTACTCCACCGACGATCCTCTCGAATACTGTCGCTTCAGGAACTCTCGCTCCAAATGGCACATTCCCGATCACGATCATCTATAGTGATACAGGATCTGCTATCGCACCAGGCTCACTTACATGAAAAATTTACGCCTGGGATGCGACTGGTGCGACATGGTCACCGACCAATATCGC
>CAYSEP010000026.1:5937-12702 GCA_964430065.1 uncultured Candidatus Peribacteria bacterium | reverse complement strand
TGGAGCTGTTGCACCGAGGCTTCCACATACTGGAGGTGGAGTGACTTCGACTGGTACAAGCTGACATACATCATTACAAGTATAAACTCCTGGAGTTATACCATCTGTACCATCACATGCTTCTCCATCATTTTGATCTTTTATACCATCACCACACCAGGTGATAATATAGTTGGCACACTCTACATGATTGCTTGTTGGTCCAGCATTATTGTAGTTATAAGTAGTAGTCCACTCAAGAGAAAAATCTCCTCATGTACTACGGGTACTAGGATGATTGGTGATTCGAGAGGACTGCAATGTTCTCGCAAAAAGTACATTCGTAGCCCATGGTCCAATATCCCAATATAGAACCTCTGGTCAACTCAGTCCAGATATCATATTTGCACCATATCAAATACCTACATTTACATTCTGTATAGAAAGCGTCTGTGCGGAAGGATTACTGATACGGTCTGTCCATGTATAGACATTCCCATACCGGACGGTATCCGTTTCAGAGTAGTCGCAAGTTGCACCGAAAGTAGGTAATATAGAAGCTATGCTTATATAGATAGCTGATGCTATAGTAGGAAGAGGGTATTTCATAATGAAAAATTAAATATTACTTATGGTCGTGTTATGGTTCATCCTGTTTGATTTTCAGCAACAGATAGGTTTCATGTATCTGTAACTACTTCTGGTTTGAGTTTTTTAGGAACAGCAGTCTCTTGTGTTTTCGTAAGGGTACATGATGTAAGTAGGAGAAGAGAGCAGACAAGAAAGATTTTCATAGAAATTTAGATAAATGAAATACATTAAATAGATGCTAACATATCAGCCGTGAGTTCTCCCAGTCACGAAGCTGGGGAAATAGTTGGCTGAACACCTGGTGGAGCAACTTGTGCAGGAGACACAACACCTGGTCTTGGCGCAGATCCACCAGTACCTCCCGTATCCACATGATTCGAGTTTCCTGGTATTTTATCTGGATCAGTGGATGGTTTAGCTGATACTACCTCATCGACTCGAGTATATCCGAGTGCGATAGTACCTGTGAGTGTACGAGAAGTACTCGAGAATGCCATATCCTGGGTTTCTGAAGATCCAGGTACTGTCGTCTCGATAGTAGCGCTTCATGTAGCCATAGGCTTCCCTGGTTCTGTGACAGTATATCCACCGATCTCCATGCCAACAGATGGATTCATACATGCTCCATAGCAGAATGTATAGAATTCCGCATCCAGCTTGAGAGTTTTAGCTCCATTTTTTACTTCATTACCAAGCAATAGATTCTTTATCTCTTGATCAGTTACCGGTCTTCCAAAGGGTTTCTCCAAAGTTGCTTTCACTTGAGTAAGCTCAGTACCAAGGATAGATCATACGGCTTTCTCGAGAGTAGTGAGAGCTTCTTGTTTCTTTGTTGTTTTTTGTGGTTCACTACTCGTCCATACAGCACCTGATGGGAGATATGCCATATGCGCGGGTGGGAATTTCCAGCTTGCGACAGCACCTATCATTTTTTTACGAGGTGTTGGAATATACCCTACCTTATCCGCATTTTCAGGATTCAGGACTGCAAAATCAGATTTCTCGAGGCTCGTACCTGTGAGAGCTTCGGTAAATCCTTTGCTTTCTAGCATGTCTCTATAGTACTGGAGATTTGATTTTTCTCATTTTTGCGCAACACGAGGTGACTGATTTATTGACCCAGCCTGAGCACGGTCTGTCATGAGCGCATCACGCATAAGACGAATCTGCATATTTAATTTTGCAGGATCACTTTCTTTCCCAAGATTATTAGCAAGGGTTTTTAGTATAGAATTCATTTCTTGATTCGCAGTTTTCAGGGATAGAAGTTTTGCAAGCTCAGATCCAATACCTCTTATCACATCATCATTGCCTGAGTTAAGATTCTGATCAATACGAGAGATAAGGTCTCATGCCTTTCTTTTATCCACCACAGCAGCAAAGTATGAAAGAGCTGAGCGGTAGTCGCTTCATCTAATAACATTATTCATTTCCACAGTATTTTTTTCCTTTGCTACTCAGGAATCTACAGCAGGATCCACCTTTTCTAGGAAATCGATTTGCACTCTTCCATCCTCTCTTCTTTGAAGAAGCACGTTATGTGTAGCTGGGGCACTAAGAGTTTTGCGATCTTCAGAAAGCTGCATTCGAGGATCTGGAAGTTGTACATCTTCTGGAAGTGGTGAATTAAATGTATATACCATCTTATTGCCAACCATTATGTCTCTCTCTATCTTATATGTTACAGATTTTTTATCTTCTTCTTTTTTAGAAACATTTCATGAAGCCACAGTCATATGGAATGTATCTACTTTAGACCAGCTAAATCCTGGGATAACATAGGTAAGTCCTGCAAATTTACCGAAGTTAAGCCCGATAACAGAAAGGCCAATTTCATTGTCCTTTTGCATCTCTTTTATCATATTTGCCTTTTCACGCACAGCATCGAGAAGAGCGGAATGAAGGGCAATGGGTTTTTGCTCTAGAGAGAGTTCATCATATTTTCCTGCAACAAGAAGTTCTTGGATGCGTCAATTGATCCACTCATTATTGGCTGGGTTACCTGTTTCGATTTTGAATTGAGTTTTATTGTTTATTCATTTTTCGATCATTTCTTTTACAGCACTTGGTGTTTCTGCGATAGCCTTCATGGTCTCAGCACTGTTTTGATTCAGTCATTGTCTCATCCCGACAAATCCACCTGCTCAGAGCATATTCGCGTAGAAACTATAAAGAACATCTCCATACGATCATCGTACTCATGCGACGGGTCCAACTCATTCCTTAAGAGATGCTGTAAGTCCATAGAATACTCCGAATGAAGAATCTTTCGTTCGAGTAATCTCTTTTGAGGCAATAAGTGCAGCTCCGAGATCAAAAGATCCACTACCAATTCCACCAAAAAGATTGAGGGAAATAGAGTCACTTACCATAGTTTTCATTTCAGTCGAGACTCAGGCACCAAGTCATACACCACTATTGGTAGCTACTGCTGCAGCATTATATGAAAGTGTGCGGATAGATTCTGGAGAGTTGAGTAGCTGATACCTCTTATCGAGTTCTATATTCGCTTTTGCCTTTTCATCTGCAGTCATAGGAGACTTAGCAATTGCCTTCACTCATTTTCCACGCAGCTCTTCTACTATCTTCTTCATATCTTCATCTATTTTTTTTGTATCTGGAGCAAGCTCATATGTTCCACTACGGAGATAATTTCCGAGGGATTTCTCTCATTTATTTCCGAGGAGATTCATACCAGCATAGTACTGGGAAAGGAGGGAGGGGTTTGTTTTGAACGCATTGATAAGTCATGTTATGTCTGTAGCTGTCTCATTGCCTCATCCGATAGCGATAATACCTGCTATACGAGAAGCTCTTTTATCTTCTGGGATAGAAGAAAGCATAGTCTCAAGCTTTTTCTTCATACTTTTATCCCCCCCAAATCGTGGAAGATCAGAAAGAGTATCTAAGATATTTTGAGTTGTAAGTTTATTTACTGTAGTTTGATTTTTTTCATATTGTACAGTAGTTCCAAGCGCCTGGTATGCAGGCGCAATTTTTTCGAAAACTGCTACTATATCTTTCCTGTTTTTCTCATCATTGAACACTTCTAGAAGTTTTGGAATAGTCTGAGCATCTCAGAACCAATATGCACCATTTGAAACGTAAGATTTCTTGAACTCTGCTTCTGTGATAGGCTGAGCTGGAGATACTTTATGAAGAGCAATGAGCGTAAGAATGACAGAACCTACTGTTGTATCAGAGAGTTTCACATCTGTAATCTTTTTCATAGTAAAATTACCATCAATCTCTTTCTCCGTCATCGCAAGAAGAAGGGCTTTTGATCCTACCGTGTTTGCATCTGTAAGAATGTTTTTGAGTGAATCTGTTTGCTTAGTTGTATCCACGACTTCAGACTTTACTTCGATTCGATTTTTCTCTGATGTATCTTTGACTATGGATGCATCACTTTGGGCTTTCTTCTTTAATGTTGCAAGATCTCATTCGATTGTTTTACGAAATGATTGCATCATATCTACTCATGAAGAATCTCCCTCAGCTCATGAGACAGAAATATAACTGTCTATTTGTGTATATAAATCTTTCGTCTGTTGTTCATTATCTGCCGTTACCTTTTGAAGTAGTTTGAGAAATTCTTCTCGCTTCGCTTTATAATTAAGCCCACTTGCATCTTTCCAGAGAGATCTAAGCTTAGCAAAATCATTTCCAGTTATTTCTTGCTTAGATACGCTCTGGGATGGAGCGTCCTCATTACTCCACTTCAAAGTGATTTTTCCGAGATTCTTTATACCATTGATCGTAAACATATATAGAAAATTAAGATATAGGAAGCGTTTTTTCGCTTATCCTACGTACGATAGCACATTTTTATGTTTTTTGCAAAAAACAGAGATTTTTTCTGATACCATCTCTACTTAGAATCATTTTATGAAATAAATATACTTTGTCAACTATGGTTTGACTATTCACGGAAACTTCACAAAAAAACCAACCCGATTGGATTGGCTTTTAGATATTTTAGGAAATTATACTCGTTTTCTGAGAGTGAACATCATACCAAATGCGATGAAGAACGCCGCAGCGATAAGGAGAAGTGTCTCTGGTCCTGTCTCAGTTTTCGTGATTTCTTTCGGAGGAGTTGGCTTGACTGGAGTTGGAGTCGGATTAGGAGTGACTGGAGCTGGAGCATCGAGCTTATAGGCGACACACTCATAGTGAGTATCTGCAGCACCCTCTGTCGCTGTACGAACATCGATCGTATGGGAAACTACTGGAAAGCGGAGGATACCGACGAGTTCACCATTTTTGCGATCTGTTTTCTCGAGAGTATAACCTGCACCGATATCAGCTTCGATAAAGCGAATTTTCGTATTTGGCTGAAGAAGAGATTCTTGCTTCGCAGTAGAACCACTCGTAGTGTTTGTCCATGCGACATCACTCGAGTACTTCCAGATAGCAGCTTCGCTGACTGGAGTAGATACCCATGTACTATTTCCGAATTTTACCATATTTGGTGTCTTTTGCTCATCTTTCACCGCCTTTAATACATTTGCAGAAGTATTGGTCCAGGTATCGAAGAGTCCTGTCATACGAGCTCCGACCTTTACAGCGCCTCCATCGAAACACTGATCACAACTATTGGTAGCAAAAGCGGAATTAGAGTTACAACTTACAACCTTGTATTCTCCGAGAGCAGAACCAGCAGAGGCTATAAGAGTAGGAGCAGGAGCGGCGGTAAGAGACTCAGTGAGTGCTGTAGAGACGACACTATCTGCAGCAGCTGTAGTAGAACCTGTATCAGCGAAAGCTATAGTAGAGGAAAGTGGAGCTATCATGATGACAGCAATCATACCAAGAGAGAAAGATCTCATAAGTAAGAAAGGGATAAGATATAAATATACTTGGGCATCATATCACCTGAGCAAACTTTGTCAAAAAAAAGCTTGTATAAAGGCTTATTTTGAATACACTATTTGTACATTTGTATTCTAATTAATAACCCACTATGCTTACGAATCTTCAACAAGAGCTTCATAAAGCGCTCGAACACTATAAGAATGAGCTCGCGAAACTCCAGGCCTGACGCGCGAACCCAGCAATCGTCGAAGGTGTCTATGTCATGGCGTACGGAAGTAGTCAACCCCTCAGAAACGTTGCTGCAGTATCGACCCTTGACGCTCAGACAATTTCCATCCAGCCATGGGACAAGTCAGTAATCAAGGATATCGAGAAGGCTATCACCGAGGCAAACCTCGGACTCAATCCGAACAATAATGGTGAATCTATCCTCATCAACATACCTCCACTCACCGAGGAACGCCGACGTGATATCGTGAAACTTGTCGGAAAAGTGACAGAAGATGCGAAAGTAGGAATCCGTAATGTCCGACAAGACTATAAGAAGAAAATAGATACTGCGAAAAATAGCAAGAGCGAGAGTGAAGATATACTGAAAGCCTACGAGGCAGATCTCCAGAAGGCAGTCGATGCGGCAGTGAAAGAAGTAGAGACCATCGAAAAACACAAGGAGGAAGAAATCATGAAGATATAATTCATAATGGATAATGGATAATGGATAATGCGGGACATTGTATTTTTTCGGGAATACCGCATAGCAGTGCGGGATTATTTTTCATGCACGAGAAGATAGCAGAGCCTGGACGATATATGATCATCGTCGATGAAAAGAAAACCTATGAGAAAATACGAAAAATAGGAGAGCTCATGACTGGCAAAAATATAAAAGCACTCTCACATATAGGAGAGTTCTTCGCTCTCGAGTGAGAAAAGGATATCATAGCACTCATACATACGGAGAGCCTCATGACCGAGGGAAATCTCGAAGAAAATAGGAGAAACACGAGTCTCACTATCGCCCGAGGAAAGACTCTTTCTCAAAACAATCTTATAGAATCGCTGCTCGCTCTCGGATATAGCCAGAGTGCCTATGCTGGCGAATCATGCACATATAAACGTGAGGGTTCGACCATCAGACTCTGGTACGAAGCCAGCGAATATATGATCGAGTATTTCGATGACGAGATAGATGGCATCATAGAGAAGTGTGGTCAGACGAGCACGCATCGTGAGTCGATAGTACTCGCGAAGGTCGTCGGAAAGATTGAAGCGAGAGAAAAAAGAGGGAAAATCAATCCTCTTCTCTTCCCTCTTTTTTCTTCGTGGTCAGGGATATTTCTCTCGAGCGAGTTTCTCGAAAACAAAGATGCACTGAAA
>CAYSEP010000026.1:2270-5837 GCA_964430065.1 uncultured Candidatus Peribacteria bacterium | reverse complement strand
CTCCATATACGAGAATGAGACCTCATCGTCCATCGTGAACACGGTATCGGAAAGTATATCGCTGTCGTGAAGAAACGAATCGGGCTCACCGAACGAGAATATATGGAGACCGAGTATGCAAGTGATGCTCGTATATACGTGCCGCTCACCGAGCTCCATCGTATCACGAAATATGTCGGCGAAAGTAGTACTCCCCTGTCCTCACTCGATGGCAAAGAGTGGGAACGAGCACTCTCGAAGACCGAAGAAGAAGTCGAGATCATCGCGCGAGATATCCTCGAGACGAGTGCACGGCGAGCGCTCGAGAAAGGTATCAGATTTGGAAGTTTTCCTGCAGAAGAAAAAGCATTCGAGAAGGCATTTTCCCATGAACATACTCCTGATCAACGCTCGATCATAGAGGATATCCGTACCGATATGGAAAGTGATGTACCGATGGATCGACTCATCTCAGGAGATGTCGGGTTCGGGAAGACTGAGATCGCGATGAATGCTATCTATAAGGCGGTGTTATCAGGGATGCAGGTAGCTGTGATTTCTCCACTTCTCGTCCTCGCCGAAGAGCACCATGAGACGTTCGAAGAGCGGCTTGGGGCTTTCGGAGTACGTATAGCATCGCTCACACGTATGACCACAGCACGCGAGGAGAAACACATCCTCGAAGCCATGAAGTCATGAGATATCGATGTCGTCGTCGGAACGCATAGGCTCCTCTCGGAAGATGTGCGATTTCGCAGACTCGGACTTCTCGTCATCGATGAGGAACACCGATTCTGAGTGAGTCAAAAGGAGGCGATCAAACGCATGAAGGCACACATAGATATCCTCTCCCTCTCTGCCACTCCGATCCCGAGAAGCCTAAATATGGCACTCTCAGGACTCAAAAAAATCTCTCTTCTCACCACTCCCCCTCGCGCGAAAAAACCAATCGAGACAATCATATCTCGATGGGATGAGGGAGTGATCGCACATGCGATAGAACGAGAAGTTGCTCGCTGAGGACAAGTGATCGTCCTCCATAATCGTATCGCATCGCTCGGATGAGTCGAAGAGGATATACAGGAGATGATGAGGAATTCTCAGAAACAAGATCCCCCTAGCCCGCTTCGCTATAATTCGCCGCTAGAAGTGCGGACTCAAAACCTTTTGCAAGGGGGAATCGGAAGCGGGGAAATAGAAGAAATTTTGTCATCCTCCGGAGGAGGATCTGTTCCAAGGCAATCCAAAGAGATTCTCGCTACGCAAAAACGAATGAGAAACAAAAATGAATGCTTAAAGCTCCCCCTTGATAAAGGGGGCGGGGGGGATTTCGTACCCCGCATCATCACTCTCCATGGTCGCATGACAGGCGAAGAGATCGAAGACCGTATCCATGCGTTCAAAAAAGGAGAATATGACATCCTTATCTCGACAACTGTCATAGAAAATGGAGTGAACTTCCTGGGCGCGAATACCATGATTGTATCCGATGCTGAGGAATTTGGTCTCGCGCAACTCCATCAAATCCGAGGACGAGTGGGGCGCAAAGATATCGCAGGAACCTGCTATCTCATGTATCGGAAGTACGAACTCTCCGGTGAAGAGCGTGAACGACTCATGATCCTTGCCGAGAACTCGTCTCTCGGCAGTGGCTGGGAGATCGCGATGCGAGATCTCGAGATGCGCGGAACTGGCGATATCCTCGGATTTCGTCAGAGTGGGAAGACGAAGGAAGTGGGGATTTCTCTCTACTTCCAGCTTCTCGAAGAGAAAGTCGACGAGATAAAAAACGGAAAGAAAAAAGATGTCAGGTGCAAAATAGAACTCGATCTCTCGTATGCTATCGATGATGAGTTCTTCGATTCTGAACTCGATAAACTCTCATTTTTCCGAGATATCGACTCGATCGAGACACTTCCTGACCTCGAATATGCGGAGAGTACGTTCCGCGTGGAAAGCATGCCAGAAAGCATGACCAACCTCTTCCTCTCACTGAGATCCAGTATCATCCTCACTGGATACAGTGTGAAAAAAGTCTCGAAAATAGGAAATAACTATCACTTCGATTTCCACGAAGGAACTCGTCCTGACGATCTCAGACGATTCATGGATCGCTTCGACAAAGAGGGAGATATGATCATAGTGTCTATCACGAAGATCCGTATCGAGACAGGCCTTTGGAAGAGAGTGAGGGAGTTTCTAGAATTTTTGACAAGATAATATTTATTCTTTCCTTATACTTTTGCTTTTTTGAAGAACTGTGAACTTCATTGGGGGGGGGAAGAAACTGTTTGAGACAGATGAGAACAGAAAAAGAGAAGGGCGAAGCAAGCGAGTTTTTCTTCCCCCGAGACCTTTGGTTACTTTCAGTCATGAAAGTAACAGAAAACAAAGCCTAGATTCCCGCCTACGCGGGAATGACGGAGTCAGGGGAGTATAGGAAGGGATTCTCGTAAGTGAGAATGGCAAGGTAAAAAGCAGGAAAAATCCCTCGACTCCATTTCATTGCGCTCGGGATAATTATTTTGTATCCGATCGTTCTTAGAACTCTCGGACAAAATAATTATTTATGTGTCATCTTATATACACCCCCTTCCACTATCACGACTCACTTGAGGATATCCACACAGCGCATTGCCATGACACGTGACGGAGCATCGTCTGCCATATTTTTTTCGAAGAGTTGTCCCGCTTCGAGGTATTTCCCTTCGAAGTAGAGAGCAAGTGCTTCTTCATAGTGAGTATATTTACTATGATCGATACCCACTCCAGCTCCCCCTACAAGAGGGAGAGACATTTCGCTATTTTTCGCGATAAGCTCATAGATCATCACTCACTCTGTCTTTCATTTCACGGCGACCTTATCGAGTGCACGGAAGATATAGTCGTCTTTCGCGGCGAGATACGTCGGCTCCGCGACGATGATATGCGTACCATACTCTTTCGATGTCGCTTCGAGACGAGAGGCGAGGTTCACCGTATCTCCGAGGACCGTGTAGTTGAAGCGATCATAGGACCCTATATTTCCGACCATCACTTCCCCACTCGCGATCCCGACACGGAAGTCGACGGCTTCGAGTCCACGTGATGTGATCTCAGAGTTAAACTCTGGAAGAGCTTCTCGCATAGCGAGAGCAGTCGCACAGGCGCGCTTCGCATGATCAGCGAGGGTAAGTGGTGCTCAGAAAAATCCCATTACCGCGTCTCCGATATATTTATCCAGTGTCCCGCCGTGACTCGTGAGTATCCCTGTCATGCGAGTGAGGTACGACGACATGAGTGAGAAGAGATCCATCGGAGCGAGCTTCTCAGATATGGTCGTGAATCCTGCGATATCCGAAAAAAGGATCGAGAGGTCGCGCGACTCTCCTCCGAGGTTGATCTCTCCTGATTTCTCTGCGATCTCACCCACAAGTGTCGGGTCGACATAGTGCGCAAATGCCGAGGTGATCATACGTTTCTCACGGTCGATGATGAAGAATCGGTAGATAAAAGTGATCGGAAAAGAGAAAATCCCAACCGCCAGAAGCACAGGGAATATCTCGATCACCAGTCATGCATGAAAGTAGAGATATCGACAGAGAAATA
>CAYSEP010000026.1:0-2170 GCA_964430065.1 uncultured Candidatus Peribacteria bacterium | reverse complement strand
TTATTTTGGAATACGATATCGAACGCTATTCCCTTCACTCCGACACTTTCGAGTCGCTCGATGAGGTCGGCATATACTGACTTGGGTATCGTAAGCATTTTCTGGTCGCTTTTTGCCTGGAGAGCATTCAGAGAGGCGTCATCGATCGCTATGATCGCGATATCTTTCGACGGCTTGAAGTCGTATGTATAGAGCTTCGACTGTATCCCCGTCTCACGATAGACGAAAAAATGTGTGATCGGAACGAGAAAATCAGCACCAAAAAGTCGCACCACCCCAAAAATGAGAGTGAGCGTGATCGCCCATATCGCGAAAATGTGCTTGAGATTTCGAGTGAATTGCATATGATTTCGTTTAAGAGTATCTTATCATGTATTTCTTTTTTATGCAAAAATCCTTCGTTTCCTGAATTATCGCATGAGTAGTCATCACTCTCGTGAGCATATCGACGGTAGCACATGCGGCAAATGGGGGACTCTTCGGCGATATCCTCGCGAAGATCCTCGGGATAGCTCCAGCAGATGTCCTCACCTATACTGGGGATGGTACCGTGGCGAATGCTAATGCTCTTTCTGGGATGACAGCAGATAAATTTCAAAAAGTAAATCCAGGTCAATCTTGTGGTGGCGGGAAGTGTATCGCAGGGTTTGATACGAGTGGGAATGTGATTTGCAGGTAGTTGCAAAATCTGGGTAATTCGATAAAATCTTCCTATAATGTAACTCTCAAAACTATGAAAAGAATATATAAATGAGAACCCTGCTTCTCTCTCGAAGAAGCACAAGCACTTGGTCGAGAAGCAATATATAAAGAAGCGGAGGTGCTCAGAGCTAATCTCAGAAAGTATAGAAATAATGAAGTCACCCATGTATAATATCATCATCACTGATGCAGCAAGTGCCAGTATCCGGAAGTATAGTGAACGTTATAGGGAGTATTATGAAGAGCTCTATCGCGATAGTGGTATCTGGGTAGAAGACCAGATCATAGAAGGATACATACATGAATCGCTCTCCCGAGAAGACGAGATATATGCTACCATATGAGATCGACTCTCATGAAAATATGATATCGTCAAGCCTCTTTGAGATACTATATGGATAAAGTGGAGATCACGCCATATATTTATCACGTATGAAGAAGATGATGGTGATGATCGCATCATCACTGATATAGATATCAGATAAACTATCCCTAACATCTAAAACCCATGCGCAAACTCATCATCCTCATCTGTATCGCGATCACCGGTGGAGCTCTCTATGCTCTCGTACCGAATCTCTTTCCTGATACTCCGAGCTTCCCTCGTACGCCTACTGCCGATGGGACGATCGGAGGAGTGCTCCAGAAGATCGTCGGAGGCATCATCTCCGATGCGACTGATGGTACCGTGGCCAATACAGAGAAACTCGATGGTGTAACAGCAACTGGATATCTGAAAAATAATTCTTGTAATATACCTGATAAATGGATCGGGATAGACGCAAATGGAAAGGCTATCTGTGGCACAAGTTCGCCGATACTTGCAGACTATGGTACCGTGAGTGAACAATGATGCGATGCAGACATCTATCATGCAAGTGGCTCGACAAGTAAAACCTCGACTGGAAAAATCCTAAAAGCAGGAGATATAGTAAAAACACTGGATAATCCGAACTGTACACTCACTATAGCCTTCACGGATTTCTCTATCCTCCGTCTCGATGCTGACACAACCGTCTCGCTCGATGTCCTCGCAGCACCTGCGCCATCGACACAGACGATCGCGAGTGCTATCCTCTCGAATGGATCGCTCTGGGGGCGTATCCTCACCGATACAGGATCCTACTCGATCGGGACAGATAAGATCGTCGCATGAGTCCGTGGTACGAGTGTGGCCGTCGTACAGACAGGGGTGACTATCACTATGGGCTCCTACAGTAGCACTACTGGAAAATGGCCCATGACAAAAGTAGGTACTCCGAGTACTCCATTTCTCGCGATCCCTCACTCTCAGAGCTCTGATAACACCATCTCTGGAGATATCGGGAATGCTACTATAAAAATCGGAAATAGTGTGGCCGGACCAAATATGGTGAACTTCACACGAAATCCTGTAGAAAATCTCTACCAAGACTCCCCATGGATCAGGAGAAATACAGCAAACGACCTCTGATATATGTACCGTCTT
>CAYSEP010000025.1:0-13077 GCA_964430065.1 uncultured Candidatus Peribacteria bacterium | reverse complement strand
TGAGCATGTTGCGTGCTTCAGATGAAGACACTTCGATGATTTCTCATTTGCGTCCGCGGTGCGCCATATCGGCGAGGAGTTCTATGGTGATTTTTGCTGTAGGCATGGATTAATACTATCAAAAAACTTATGAAATACAAGTGAGTTTTTACCCGACAGTACGAGGGTCGATATGTAGAGGTATGGTAATGCCTTCTTTTTTGAGAGGAATAGCCTTGATATGCTCGCTACCATGACAACTTGTCTGTCATATCAATCCAACAGTTGGATCATAAATGAATATAGCTTGAGCTGGAGGGAGATTTCCAGGTAGAGTACTTTCGAGAATATCATTTTTTCTCCCGTCTGCCGAGAGTATATCTGAATTGCATGTTCCTATGGCAGTGAGATTGGTGTTTTGGTTCGGAATCCTATGTTCTCTATCTACATGAATTAAGCAAAATGAGTGACTTTCTCGTCATCAAAGTTTTCAGAGAAGTTCTATAGCTAATACTTGAGTAGATTCTATAACTTCTTCTGTTTGGCATTTTATAATTCCTTGTGCAAATGATGGATTCGCAAGGAAAAGAGAGACGAATGTTCCAACTACAGCTTTTTTCATATAAATAAGAGTATGAGAATGAAGTATATTGTCAAATAAAAAAATCATGTCTATATAAAAATTTTGACTTTATGCAGTTTTCGCTATAATCCCGAGGCTTCTTTGGTTCCTGTTTTTTCCATATTGGGGTATCGCCAAGCGGTAAGGCAGCGGACTTTGACTCCGCCATTCCTAGGTTCGAATCCTAGTACCCCAGCCATTTCTTAGATTAAGATTTACAGAAAAAATTGCTTGTTTCTTTCTCTTCGGCGGTCCTGATTCGAAGTTTATGCCCGTAGGGTAAATCCTAGTACCCCAACCATATACAATCAATTTCCATACTACACAAAAAACTCTCCCATTCGGAGGGTTTTTGTATTTTTTAGCATCTTTCACTAAAATACATATAGTAGACCCATGCCCAACTCTCTCTCGAACCCTTCAGAACTCCATATGAAAAAACTCCTCATCCTCACCGATACGCACTCTCACCAAGTAAACGGAGTGACTGGATGTCTAGAGAATCTTCTCGCAAATCTCCCCAAAGACATAGAACCTCATATCATCTCTTCAGACGATTTCCCGACTATACCTTTTCTCTGATATAGTGAGATACACCTCTCGCTCACATACCCGAATCAGATATACAAACAGATCTCCGCAGTAGCGCCTGACTATATACATATCATGACAGAGGGGCCCATAGGACTCATAGCAGCCCATGTCTGTCAGAAAAACCATATTCCCTATACCACTACATTTCATACGAAATTCCCCGAGTATCTCCATATGAGAAATCGACTCGTTCGTGAAGAGTATGTGCATGAGTACCTTCGCTATATTCATGGCGGGGCAGAGCAGATTTTCATATCGAACGAATGACTCAGGAATTACCTCGACCAAAACGGATATTCACGTATACAGCTCATCCCTTTTGGGATCGACCACTCGGTTTTCTTCTCTGGAGAAAAAACACTCTTTCATGAGCTTCCATCACCGATTCTCCTTTTTGTTGGCCGTATCGCCGTCGAGAAAAATATCGATGACTTCCTCGCTATATCGAGCGAGTATACCAAAATAGTCGTTGGAGACGGACCGCTCCTGAAAAAATATGAGAAAAATATAGCGATGTGTTATTTCTCGGTAAAAAAACAGCAAAAGAGCTGTCTCTGATCTACCGAAGTGCTGATATCTTCGTCTTTCCGTCAAAGACAGACACCCTCGGACTCGTGAACCTCGAAGCTATGGCATGTGGACTTCCCGTGATCGCCTATGATACTGAGAATACTCGTGGTATCATACAGGATGGAAAGACGGGTGCCCTCGTGCCAGAATGAGAAAAACTCGAAATCAGCATCGCGAAGATAGCGGACATAAGAAAAGAAGATCTCATAGAATTCGCGAAAGAATTTACATGGCAAAAATACGGAGAAAAATTTATCGCACACCAATTCCTTATCAGTAAAAAAGCATGGATCTAAATACCTACCTCAATCCTACCGTCATAGCATCGCTTCAGACAGGATGATATGTTCTCATGCTCGGTCTCATGATCGTCGAATGACCGATTGTGACCTTTGCAGGAGCATTTCTCGCATCACTCTGAGTGTTCGATATTTATATCGTCTTTCTCCTGGGGTGGATAGGGGATATCCTCAGTGATCTTCTCTTCTATAGTATAGGACGTTATGGACTCCGTATCTTCACGAAGAAGGCCACTATAGGCACACCGAAAGATAAGTCATTTATAGGCAAACTCGATCATCTCATCCATACCAATCTCGCTCTCGCCATCCTCATCATCAAGTTCACTCCCTATGCTCCGCCGATCGGACTCACCTATATCGGGAAGATCGGTATTCCGATACAGAAATATATAGCCGCATCCATGCTTCTCTGTATCCCGATACCTCTCGTGACGTCTCTCGTAGGGTTCCATATCGGGTATCTCGATACGGTTTTTTCTCGGTATAGCGGAGTAGAGTTCATCTCATATCTCACACTCTCTCTTCTTTCGATCTCCTTGGCGATACTCCTGTTTTTCTATCTGAAAGGGAAATCTGCAAAAATCCTCGAGAAAGAACCTATCGTCGAGAAAATCGAGAAAAATACCAAAACTGACGTGCCAATTTCCAGATAGGCATGATCCTGAGTATATCTCTACTCATTCTCCAGTCAGCGAGAGTACCTCTAAGATATCCGATCTTCATAGACTTCCTTGGGCTCACCACTCACCGAAATACGACATTCTCCACTCGATATTTTCATGCGAGGATTTTTTCGTTCATCTTCACTTCGAGTCAGAATCCTGGTCCACTCGTATAGTAGACCTCATCACTGAATATCTCACGTGGTACGACTCGCTCTCCCGAGACAAAATCCGTACCAAAAAACTTATAGAGACCGAGACTATTTTCGCGAAGAGAAAGTGTGACATCAGCGCTTCCGTCTCGCGCGGGAGCTATGAGTGCTCTGATATGTTTCGTATTGAGTCCGATGAGATCTGAGTCGATCATCACGATATGACTTCCAGTAGCGATCCTTATTCATGCGAATATTGCTTTCGCCTTGCCAACATTTTTCTGAGAGATCTTCTGGAGTTTCGGGTGTGTGAATCTATCGATCACTCCCCATGTATCATCACTCGACCCGTCATTTACCACGATGACTTCATCGAGTTCATCACAGGCAAGGATTGTTTCTAGCACTTTTCCGATACGTGGTCATTCGTTGTACGCAGGGATGATACAGGAAAATTTCATAAAAAAATGATAAGACTATTCTATCATATGTAAAGGATTTTCAGGATTATACGTATCTTGTCTTAATTATAATTCACTGAACTTAGGCGAGTCAGTCGGAGTAAATTCATGAATATCGAACTTCGGTTTGACAAATAAATATTTTGGATATGATACCGCGGATGAATCGGGTATTATGGTATCTCTTGTCAAGGTCTTTTTCTCGACAGTTTGGCTTACCTGATTATACTGTTCCGCGTTCGAGTGAAGAAAATATGTTCTGTTTTTTCCCCTCGGATTCGAAATCCGGATTTAATTCTCGCTTCGTTATAAGGCACCAAGTGCGCTCCGCGCCCCTTATATGAGCATAATCCTCTCTTATTATGATAGCAGTTATAGAAATCGGTGGAAAGCAGTACACTGTAGAAAAAGGTCAGATGATCGATGTCGACCACCAGTCTCACGATGTGGGTGCTAAGTTCGACGTTCCAGCCCTTCTCCTCGCAGACAGCGAAGGAAAGGATGTAAAAGTCGGTACTCCTACAATCGAAGGATCAAAAGTCTCTCTCAAGGTCGTAGAACAGTACAAAGGAGAAAAAATCCGCGTCTTCAAAATAATACCAAAAAAACGTCACACTCGTACCTACGGATTCCGCGCGATGCGTACAACTCTCGAAGTTGTCAGTATTGCATAGTCTGCTTCTCGCAGGCACGTTTAGTCCTAAAAACTTTCGATGACTTCCAACCTCAACACCCGAGCTCGTATCAAAAGAGCGTTGCGGAATAATATAAAAACCTATTCTGCATGGGAAACGTTTCAGAAGTTTAAGTGGTTCACATTGGCGACTGTCATACTCATGCCCATATATCCGTCACTTTCTGTGCTCGGATCCAATTATGAAGCGCTTGCAGGGGATTATGATGAGTCTACGATCATCACCGCATATGGTGGTGATACCGATAAAGATGGCTCTTTTATAAGTGCCAATGGAATGATCCGTACCGATTTCGATACTTCTACACAGATCGCGAAGGTAGTAAAAGAAGAAAAATGAGAGGAAAATACAGAAAGAGCGAAAAGTCATGTCATCCAAGCGGGTGATACACTCTCGAAGATCGCGAGTCGATATGGGATCTCTGTCGAGACGGTCATGTGGGCCAACGATATGTCAGCAGGAGATACGCTTTCTCCAGGATCAACGCTCCGTATCCCTCCCGTTTCTGGAGTAGTACATACCGTCGCTTCCTGAGATACTATTTCTGAGATTGCCCGGTTCTATAGTGTCGATGCAGATGATATCGTCCGTATCAACTGACTCCGTGATGCTGCGTCTATCCGCAAGGGTATGGATCTCATGATTCCTGGTGCTGCGAGAAAACTCGTCGATACAAAAAAAACAGATACTCCAAAAACAGCATGAACAGGAATTAAGCCTATACCTACTGCAGAGCCATCGAGTCGTCCTACTACAGTAGATGTAGCGACAGGTCTTCAATCTCGCTATCCTGTGAAGTATACTGGGCTCTCTCGTGGATTTGCATGGGGAAACTGTACCTGGTATGTTGCACAAAATAAGAGTGTAAGCTGGAGAGGAAATGCGAATGCCTGGATGAAAAATGCGAAAGCCGCATGAGTAAAAACAGGACAAAAACCTATTCCTGGTGCGATCATCCAATTCTCTGGACGTGGATATAATCGCTACTACGGTCACGTCGGTATCGTCGCAGATGTCACAGATGATTATGTCATCGTGAAAGATATGAACTATCGTAAGATCAATGAAGTGACGATCCGAAAAGTACCGATAGGTGACGATAGTATCGACGGATATATCTATGCATACTAGAGAAAAATTTGCTTTCCAAAAAAACGGGATATAATGTGGGTGTCCATGTTGTATCCTTTTTGTGCTCATCGAAGTCAAAGAGTGGTCTCTGGCAGTTTATATTCTACTCTTTTTTTCTATGAGTACCGGTACTGTTAAACGCCTCTTCGTAGGTAATGTTCCATTTCGTATCGAGGCTGAAGAGCTTCGTGCTATGTTCGAGGAGATCGCTCCTGTTGCTGACTTTTTCTGGCCTATGGACCGTGAAACTGGACGCAAGAAAGGTTTTCTCTTCGTCGATGTTGATGAAGCTGATGTCGAGAAGGTTATCGAAGCTATGAACGGTAAAGACGTCATGGGTCGCCCTCTCGCTGTAAACGAGGCTCGTCCACGTGAAGAACGCTAATCGCTTTCTAAAGCCTCCGAGAAATCGGAGGTTTTTTTGTTGGTTTTTCTCCTGATTTTCTTATACTCGGAAGATACGTACTATACTCTATGCAACATATCGCCTTCATCATGGATGGGAACCGTCGCTGGGCAAAAAAACTCGGTAACCTCGTAAAAATAGGACATGAAAATGGGGGAAAAAAATTCGAAGAAGTGATCGAGTGGTCATACGATGCGAATATTCCTTTCGTAAGCTTCTGGGCGCTCTCCAAAGAAAATATCCTCGAACGATCAAAAGAAGAACTCGAAGCCATTTATACTATTTTTCGTTCTTCTTTTTCTCGTCTTCTCACACTCGCTCTCGAGAAAAATATAAAACTCGAATCTGTAGGTGATCTTTGGCTACTCCCTCCTGATATCCGCACGAGCCTTCTGGATGCTATCGAGAAAACCAAAAATAATACAAAGATGACGGTCATCCTCGCTATCGCTTATAGCGGTCAGGATGAGATTATCCGAGCATTTCGGCAGTATATCGCTCTTGGGAATGATGCTTCGACACTCGATGAGAAAAAATTTCTCGAATTTCTCGATTCTGGAGCCTTTCCTCCACCAGATCTAATCGTCCGTACATGAGGGGCAATGCGCCACTCAGGATACTTTCTCTATCAGTCAGCATATTCTGAGTATTTCTTTACAGAGTCTCTCTGGCCCGATTTTTCTCACGAAGAGTTCGAGGCGTGTCTCGCACATTTTTCTCAGACGAAGAGAAATTTTTGAAAATAAATGTACCAAAAATTGATTTATTCCCCGCTTTATGCTATCCTAGTCCTAGTTATACCTTCTTCATGATAAACGACTGGTACAAATCATATCAAGATAAAGTGAACTCTGCGCTGAAAGAGTATTTTGATGCGCGCTATATCCAGATCGCTTCTCCACGAGAAAACGAGTTCCAGGAAGCTCTACGCTATGCAGTAGAATGAGAAGGGAAGCGCATCCGCCCTATCCTCGCGATGATCATGTACGAGGAAGTGATGTGACTTCCTGGAGATGCTGTCCTCCCGTATCTCATCGGTCTCGAGCTCATCCATGCCTATTCCCTGGTGCACGATGATCTCCCAGCGATGGATAATGATGAGTTTCGCCGTGGAAAACTGACAGTTTGGAAAAAATACGGTGAATCGACTGGTATACTCGTCTGAGATGCTCTCCAAAGTATGGGCCTTGAGTGTATGGCTCTCTCTGGTGATGCGAATGTCATCCATGAGCTTGCGGGTGCTATCGGTGATATGGGTATGGTACGTGGGCAAATACGCGATGTCCTCGATGATCATATGAAGATGGAACAAAAAGATATCATCCGCCTTCATGATGAGAAAACGGGGAAGCTGATTGCGGCCTCTCTTCTCGTGTGAGCACTTCTCGGTGGTATGCAAGATAAGGCTACACTTGATCGATTCCGCTGGTTCTGAGTGCTTCTCGGACGTGCCTTCCAGGTGCGCGATGACATCCTCGACTTCGAGGGTGACTCGAGTCTTGTAGGGAAAACGACAGGAAAAGATGTCGCGAAGGGGAAGGGAATAGTCGCTTTCATGGGTATAGAAAAAGCAAAAACTCTCCTCGCAGAGCTCGAATATGCGCTCCTCGATATCGCAAGCTCATTCCAGACGGCGAAGTTCTCAGATATTGTGGAATATATCACGCGGAGGGAGAAATAGTCCACTAGTTTTCGTCATTCCTGCGCGCCCCTTGGTTCATGAAATGAACCTTGGAAGTACCCTTGGGGTGCAGGCAGGAATCTGGCACTCCTGTCATTTCGAGCGGAGATGATAATCGAAGCCGAGAAATCTCTGTTCCCGTCATTCCTGCGTAGGTCTTCGACTGAAAGGAGTGATACCCTTGCGGTACAGGAATCTCGCCATAAAAATCCTTATGCCCACCATAAAAACTAAAACTTCCCCATACTGACTTACCCCCAAAGAACAAAAGGAGCTTAAGAGGAGGGGATTTTTAGTGAAAGAAGTTTTGAGTTATGATGAATTATCTGTAGTTTTTATAAATTCGATTTGAATAACAGTGTTATTATTTATTTTTGGCATTAGCACAAACTCTATATTCGCTATCATTATAGCTACTATTATGCCTTTTTGGGTATACTGAAATATTATGTATTATTACATAATTCTCTGAAAATTATTTTATACACCTAAAAATATTTTAGGATACGGTGGAGTTTACGATGATGTAAAAAAAGTACCATTTTTTAGGACAGTGCAACGGTTTAGGGATGATTTTTTAAATTGAGATTCTCTGCTGCCACAGATTGCTGCAAGTGTAGCAATATTAATGATGGGACTCTGTTTTCTTTATCTTGATATAAATGATGGATCGTATTCATCGAGTAGCGCAAGAAGTAATTTTTTCATGTATTACTTACACATGACTCTTTTATATGCTTCTTCCAGTGCTTGTTTTTACCCTCCGCCAACTCGTCGAACACTTCCACCCCCTCTATACCTTCGGTAACCTCTGATCCAAAATCCAATCCCTCACTCCCTGCATCACCGAAGAGAGTGAGAAGATAGAGAAGGAGTTCTCGACAGATATGAACTTCCGTACACTCTCTGACTCTTTCGATACTCTCTCGACAGATTTTTCGAAAGTCTCTCAGTATGTCATCAAGCTCGAAACTATAGAACAAAAAGCGAATAAATGAAACCTCTTCGACTCTCAGAAGTATATAGGATCTCTTAGGGAAGATATCGTGAAACCACTCACAACCCTGAGATCATTTCTCGAGAAAAAGAAGACAGAACTTGAAAAAAGTAAAGAAGAAATCAGAAACCTCTGAGCACTGGATGCTGAAGTAAATTCAGCATGACAGAAAATGAGAGTACGAGTTGGATGATCGTGAAGCGAGTGATGAAACTGAGGCGCAGAAAATCTCGAACTCCAGTCAAAACGCAGTGAATCACTCAGAGAAGAACTTACAGAAAATATCAGTAAACTCGATATGATGATCGAGAAATTTGGAAAGATATAGGTGTGTTTGCTCATATTTTGTCATCCCGTAGGGACCCTCCTCCGTACGAGACTTCGGAAGGCAGGATCCCTTTCAAAATCACCTATAGAGATATTGTTTTTTTCTTTCTCATAAGTAAAAGAAAAAGAGATTTCTCCGCTACGCTACGAAATGACAAAAGATAATATTCTGAAAATTCGCCAAAATAAAGAAGCAAAACAGGAATAATATTTTAAAGGAGATTTATGCTTTCTTCCGTGCGAGATACGCCTTCCACGTATTCTCGATGAGAGTAGCTACTGTCATCGGTCATACGCCACCAGGAGTCGGAGTAATTGCCTTCACATAGTCCTTCAGGCTTTCGAAATCCGTATCTCCATGAGCGACTCCACCTTCGAAGGTATTTCCCACGTCGATGACGATCGTGTCCTCAGTTACCATATCGCGAGTGATAAGCCCTGGAGATCCTGCTGCGATGATAAGGATGTCGGCGTTTCTGGTTTTTTCAGAGAGGTTTTTCGTAATACTGTTACAGCTTATGGCAGTTGCCCCTGCATTTATGAGCATGAGTGCCATAGGCTTTCCGACGATATTCGATCTCCCTACTACTACCACATTTTTCCCTGCGACTTCGATATCATAGTGGCGTAGGAGTGTCATGATCCCTTTCGGAGTACAGCTCCAGAGTCCATCGTGTCCGAGGAACATATTCCCGATCTGTGTCCGAGTGAATCCATCGACATCTTTCGCACTGTCGATACACTCTGTGACGGCATAGCGGTCGATATGAGAGGGGAGAGGTGCCTGGACGATGATACCGTGGATGCGCTCATCGCGCGAAAGTCTCTCGACTTCTTCTTCGAGATCTACCTGAGAGATGTTTACAGGGAATTTATAGAGACCAAATCCCATACCCACTTCCCGAGCGCGCTTCTCCTTCATGCGAATATATGCGAGAGACGCAGGATTCTCTCCCACAAGGACCACAGCAAGCATCGGCTTATCGCTCCCAGTAGGGGAGTAGGTAATCTGATTTTTGATGTTTTCGAGGATTTGGGAAGCGACGAGAGTTCAGGAGAGGATCATGGGTTTATTTTTTAAGTTATGTTATATGTTACTTTCGTGACCGAAAGTAACCAAAGGTCTTGGGGTGGCAACGGAGCTTTCACTCGCACTTTCTCGATAGTTGATTTTCATACCATTGCCACCCCAAACCCTATCGATGCGTCGTTTCGGAAAAGAAGCAAAACGGGAGCAGGGTTAGATTTTTTTATTCTGAAGGTATGCTTCTCCCTTCATCGTGATCTGACGACCACGAGGAGTCCGCTCGATGAAGCCGATCTGGAGGAGATAGGGCTCGACGACATCTTCGATCGTCGCGACTTCTTCACCGATGACGGATGCGAGAGTCGTGAGGCCTACAGGACGAGAGTGAAATGACTCGATGAGATGAGAGAGGAGCTTCCGATCGAGGATATCGAGTCCGTAGGTATCGACTCAGAAACTCTCGAATATCGCTTCACACTCAGACTTCTCCTCGATCGACTTTCCGATCGTCGCGTAGTCCCGCAGGATCTTCACGTAGCGATTGGCGATACGAGGTGTCCCACGAGAGCGCTCGGCGATAGAGAGGACGGCTCCTGGAGAGATCTGCTTGTATCCGAGAATTTCGAATGATCTCGATACGATCTTCGCGAGATCGGTAGCATCGTAGAAGTCGAGCTTCAGGACATTTCCGAAGCGATCTCGAAGGGGAGAAGAGAGGTTCGAGAGTCGAGTCGTCGCACCGACAAGGGTAAACCTCGGTATATCCATCTTCACGCTCGTCGCACCTGTCCCAGAGCCGATCATGATGTCGATCGAGTAGTCTTCCATAGCGGAGTAGAGGATCTCCTCGATCTGAGGGCGCAGGCGGTGTATTTCGTCGATGAAGAGGATTTCCCCTTCTGTCAGACTCGTGAGCAGTGAGATGATATCTGCCTGCTTCTCGATCGCAGGTCCACTCGTATGCTTGATCGGCGCACCCATCTCATGGGCGATGATGGTCGATATCGTCGTCTTCCCGAGGCCTGGAGGTCCGTAGAAGAGTATATGCTCGAGGGGTTCCCGACGGATCTTCGCAGACTCTATCGACACTGAGAGATGTGCCTTCATCTGTTTCTGTCCCACGTATTCATCGAGTCGTTTCGGGCGCAGTGAAATCTCTGAGACGATATCATCTTCTCGTACTTCGGGCTTCACGATACGGCTCATGTCGGGTTTCGAAGAGGCTATAGTCATAGCTAGAGGATAGTGATTTCTTCGGAAAATGCAAAAAAGAGAAGAGAGTATTTATGATAAAAAATAGAATAAAGTCAAAAATAAAATTGACAAGTGAAATATAAAAATTATAGTTACAATCCTTATTGTGATTCATTATGAATTCTTGTTTAGATAGATCCGAGGAAAGAATCAATTATACTTGATGGAATGAGGAAATATATAATTCTCTTTCGAAGTGAGGGAAGAAGGCATATGAGATTGCAGCGCATCTCCACGATGGAGTCAAACGAAAAGATGGATCATGGTACCTTGAACATATAAATAGATCACTTACTTTTTACCGTAACTCGAATGCACTATTCGGAACAAAATTCGATCTTCAATGAATGGAAAGAAATATTGCCTTACATGATTGCATAGAAGATCACGATGACGGAATTACGGCAATCGAGCAAAGCTTCGGTGATAAAGTGCTTATCAAGACCCTTTGGATGTCAGAATTGAATGAGCGGGTTCGGTCAAATTTCAAACAATTTATCAATAATTTGGGAGATAAAAAGAAGGAGAAATATAAATTATTTATTTCTCTTATAGAAATAATAGAAAATGATAATCCAGAGAGCTCTACTACGTTAGAGAAATTAAGGGCTTTACTTCCAGAATGAAAGTGGACTAACGCTTTATGGTTTTTATTCCGATGAAAGTATGAAAGAGAAGAGAGTCCGAGAAAAAAAGAAGATATCTTTGCTGAATGGATCTTCCAGGGAATGCTTATGAATATGCCAGAAGATTGTTTTCTCGCAAAAACCTGTGAAAGATATGATAATCTCAGTGATCGTACCTGACTAAAAAACCAGGAAGGATGACGGTCTTATGAAAAAACACTTCGTACTACAAATACTACCTATTTTCCAAGACTAAAGAATTGAGAGTATTTACTCCTCAATGATCTGTTGCAAGAAGAGTCTGGAAGGGGTAGGGTGGAAATGAGCGGGTATATACCTCAAGTAAATAGAGCTTTAGACTCTAAAGAAACCGTATCTTCTCCCGCTTCATCCCTTTCATCATAGAGAGACTTATATTTACGTTTTCGAGTAGTTTCTCGCGATAGAGCCTCAGTTCTGCATTGGCAATTGGCTTTCCTGTAGTGATGACGATAGATATATCGGTAAGCCTCACACTCGTGATATATATGAAGAGTTCTTCTCTCCCTGCTTCGATGAGAGTTTTCTTCACACCACTCCAGGCAAGTGCCGTAAATATATCCCTATCTCGATCATAGTAGTCGGGATTTCTTTCACGATGAGCGAGTTGGATTTTTTGCATGTTACTCTTTTCTGAGACGCATTTTTATGACTTCGCGACCGACGTTTTGTCCTGGGCGCTTATAGAGAAGTGAGCCCTTTGGCGTCATAGTAGTGCGCATCGTATCGACAGGGAGGAGTGGAAGTATCTCGAAGCCGTGTCGTCCGATCACATCGTAGATTTCTGTGAAAAAACTGGTTGTGCCGTGGATGTCCCAGAAGGGGAATGTCATTACTATATTTCCAGAAAAATCCATCCCACAAAGTCCCCCAAAGAAACCATCGTACATATTCCGAAGCTTAGATCGTTCGATTTTTACTTTTTCGAGAGAGATGCTTCACTGATGCATGATCTCACCGAGATATCACTCACTCACGATATTCGCATTTCCGATCCTGTCTTTCGTACTCCGGCTGATCCGACTCGCATCGAGCTCGAAGATATCTGCTTCGAACGATGAGAAATCCTTTGCTGGAGTCCCTCATGCGACTCGGATACGCTCTTGCCACATCTTCTCGGTCTCGACGAATTCTCGGATGCTCTGATATGTAGAGGCGACCATGCGAGGAGAGAGATCACTTCCGACGACACGAATAATTCCCATATTCGCGGCTTCGATGAGGATCGTTCCGAGTCCACAGAACGGGTCATAGATGGAGCCATTCCTCCCCTGATAGGGGAGGTTAGGAGGGGTATTTTCATGAGAATACCCCCTCTGACTCCCCCTAAAAGGGGGAGAAAAAGCGAGATTGATCATCATCTGACAGAGCTTCGGTGGCATCATCCCGACGACCATATCCCGAGTCTTCATTGTGTCACGCTTGGTATACGCGTCGATATCCTGACAGGCGATCGTGATAGCGAAGAGGTCACGATCTGGCATACGGATGAGGCTGTACTCTGACTTCGATCGTCCGAGTTTTTCTCGTTTCCAGACAGCAGAGATGATAT
>CAYSEP010000024.1:0-13848 GCA_964430065.1 uncultured Candidatus Peribacteria bacterium | reverse complement strand
AACAAATCCTCTTGCAAATCTCTAAAAACCGATACAATAAGAAAGTATTGGTTTTTTTGTGCCTGTTGGCTGTATCTAGCTCTTTTCGAGACTCATGACGAACTCTCGGCTCCAGACACTTCTCGACCGCTGTCCTCTCGGAGAGGAAGACTGCCACAATATCGCAGTTATTTTTTCTGCACTCTCTCCACACCGACAACAATATGTCCTCGATAACTGGGATACCTATATAGTAGAGATGGTCATGGTACGTAAGGAGATAGATAGCGCCAATCGCGCTCTTCTCGAGGAAGCAATAGAAATGATCGACACCCTGAAAGACGCCAAAAATGCACATGATGCTGAGATGCGACTCGAAAAATTCCGTAAACAGAAACAAACCCGCATGGAGCTCGACTCTGTGCACTCATATCACCAAGCCAGTAAGCTCAATCTCATACGCAGTATTGCTCAGATTCCCATAGAAGAACATAAGTAAATGTACAGGCAAGAGAAATTTCTCGCGCTTGGGAAAATATTGTGCTACGATATATCTATTCCTTGGTCAGGAATGTAAAGAAGTGACTTATAGTCATATATAATAGGCCGGATACGGCTTATTTTCGTTTATGGATACTCCTACTCTCCCCTCTCCTTCATCTCCCGTAGAAACAGCAAATCCGATCGTGAAAATATCGGTCAACACGAGTCTCGACGGATATCGCCTTCGCAATTTCTACCTCACCAACGGCTTTCAGGGTTTTACCTGGATGCTCTTTCATTTTTCGGTAGTATTTTTCTTCACATTTCAGCTACAGAGCGTCATACTTGTGGGAATATTTCTTGGCGTCGCCAATGCTATCGCATTTTTCCTCGATATTCCTGTCGGGATACTTCAGAGATACTACTCGACAAAAAAACTCTTCCTCATCGGCGCCATATCTCAGCTTATCGCTGTGGGGATATTTTTTAACTTCATCTACGGTGCCTTCCAGGGGCTCGGTGACATCACGAAGATTATCGTACCACAGGGGTTCGAAAGCACAATATCCTGGTTTTTCGGAAATGCGCTCAACTGGATACTCATAGTCATAGCGTCGGTATGTTATGGTCTCACAAAAGAGATAAATGATATATCGACATTTGGCTATATCCTCTCTCATGCGCATCCAAGCGAATATGGGAAGATCCTCGCTCGTAATAATATCACCTATGGTGTCGGATCACTCCTCGGGCTTATCGTATCATGAGTGGTGCTCTCTACGGGAGCGACATTTGCTGTGTTCGTGCTGGGTGGTACCATACTCCTCTTTCTCCTCTTCACTACGAAGTTCTTCGATAATGCGAATGAGAGTGTATCTCTCGCTGACGTCACATCATTCACTGTCGGTATACGAAAGCTCAATAAAGAAAATGTCATGGAGTACCTCTCCGAAAAAATCAGTGCTGTAGATCTCCCAAAAGTCCTCGAAAGCGCGAAATATGTCTTCCTAAAACCTCGACAAAAAGAACCTAATCCTCTCAAGTGGTGAGCACTTCTCGCAGAAACAAAACAAGCAGCGATGATCATAAAATCTATCATGCTGCATAATCCGCCATATATGATCGTATATTGGACGATGTCGCTCGTTCTGATATTCGGATTTTGGGATACCTTCGCTTCGACATTTCTCATCGACTTTCTCGCAAAGATCGGATCAGAGAAGACAGCGTATCTTCTCCTCGCTTGTATCGCTATACCCGCTCTCGGACTCCAGGAAATCTCGAGTCATGTTGCCGAAAAGATATGAGTAAAAACGGTAGCAATGTTCGGACTCATACTCTCATGAGTATCTCTGATATGAATGGGTATAGTCTCACTCTGATATGAATGAGGAATGACTCTCGGTGGTATGACGATACTCGGACTCGCACTCATGAATAGTATAGGATATGCGTGTGGGATGTCACTCGGTCAGAACCAATTTCTCGACTCCTATAATACGATCTACGCAGAAAAAATGGCGATGAAAGAGATCGACTCCAATGCATCTGCAGGACCGATGAAAATACTGCAAAATGCGGCAAATGTCGTCGGACTCGTTCTCGGAGGATTTTTTCTTCAGATATTTGATTACTCAGGGTTCTTTTTGCTCTTTGGAGGCATTATCATCGCTGTTACCGTATGGAGTTATAGGAAACGCGGAGAGATACATGTATAGTATATTAACTTGATAATAAGTAGTTTGCCTTTGTCATTCTCGCATGCGAGAATCTCTTTCTGTTTGGGAAGGGATCCTCCTTCGGAGGATGACAAAAATGTGTCATACATGAAACTTAAAGTACTATATAACTATCTCCACTCGAGTGTCACTGAGCGATTTCGGAGTATCTCTACCTCGAGCTCTCGTATAAGGACATCGAGATTTTTTCCTTTTAGGATGATCTTCTGACTCCACTCGCCACGATATTTCTCATGAAGTTCTTTATCGTAGGCGATGAATATATCCGGGGTTTTTATCGTCTCGATCTTATTCACGATTCGAGCGACCATATCTTCTACTTTCTCTCGTCTCTCATCGTGGATACGAAGAAGAGCAAACTGGGTATAGGGTGGATAGTCGAATTTTTCTCGTTCGCTACTCATACGAGTGAGAAAATCTTTATAGTTCCCTTCTAGAAGCAGTGTGAGAAGTGGATGTTCGGGAGTATAGGTCTGGATCATGAGGGGGGTACCCGATTTTTTCAGATATTCGAGAGTATGATAGAGTTCTTCTTCCATACGATAATCAGGAAGTGTAAGCTCTGACTCAAAAAGGAGAGATACTATATGGTGTATACCACTATGGATCAGTCCAAGTGATGCATATGTCGCGAGGATGATATCATGATGTTCGATAGCATTGGTTATCGTCTGTTTCTTCTCATCTTTATCTGAGTCTACGCGTAAGAGAGATGCTCGGGGAAAGAGTCGAGAAATATGAGACTCGATCTCCTGGATACCGATACCCACACTCTGGAATCTCTGCCCTCCACACGAAGGACAGTCGAGAAACAGTGCGGTCGTATGGGAACAATGATGGCATATGAGCTGTTTCTGTGGACTCGTGTGATAGGCAAGAGCGATATCACAGTTCGGACAGAGCGGATAATACCCACAATCTTGACATATCCACGCACGACCGAATCCTCTTCGGTTATAGAGAAGAAGCGTTTTTTCTTTTTTTGCGAGGGCTGATTCGATGAGAACAGTAAGCTCATGAGAAATCAGTGGAGCGTGGAGAAAAGTCGTCCCAAGTGGGACGACTGTCAGGGAATTCTGATGAGAGAGAGAAGTATCCATAGTGACTAACCAAGTTCATCTTCGATAAACTTCACGAATCCTTTCACACTCTCGTGATTGTGGTAAATCGATGCATAGCGAAGAAATGCTACCTCATCGAGATCTCGGAGTTTGCGCAGGATATCTCGCCCGATACGCTTCGAAGTGATTCCTTGTTTATTTTGCGCCCACTCGTTTTCGAGAGCATTGATCGTATCTTCGAGTTTTTCTGGATTAAATGATCGTTTTGTAAGAGCTTTCATCATAGAGCTCATGACTTTGGTGCGGTCATATGGCTCACTCTCTCCTGAAGACTTCGTTACCATAAACGAGACGAACTCGAGTCGCTCGAAGCTCGTGAAACGTGCTCCGCATTTCTCACACTCACGGCGACGGCGGATCGCTTTCCCATCTTCGGTACTCCGAGAGTCGATAACCTTGGTATCGAGATTTTTACACTTTGGACACTTCATGGAAGAGAAAAATTATGAGTTAAATGAGTAATTATTGGGTGATTTTTATCTTCTCGTACTTCGTATAACTATGTACCTCTGGGCGGTACATGAAGTATGCCGTAGTAGGAGGAAGGATGTATTCTCCGATAGATTCTGGTCGGAAGTAGTACGAGTACGTGCGCATATCTCCATATCCATAGGACATATTGGCGAGGATACGATCGTCACGAGCTTCGGTATAGTCCCACCACCAGCTATCACCAGCCTCTTTCTCGAGAACACTTTCGGTCTGGAAGATACCACGGATCGGTCGCCATGCACCTGGGAGGAAATCCTCGATGGTGAGATGGTTCCATGAGGCTTCTTTATACTCAGGAAGTTTCGCTGTGAGAGTGACACGATAGAGGTTTCATTTTTTGAAGGCGCCGTCGGTGACTGATTTTTTCATAAGATACTCACCATCCTCATCGACTCAGCGTGACTCATCGATCTCTTCGAATGTACGAGTGACAGTGATGCCTCCAGTAGAATATGCAGGAAGTGTCATGATATCTTTCGGTTTATCAGTAATCATGAGCGATACATAGAGGGGTATACCACCTGCATCTCGAGAAAGGGATATAGTATCACCGATTTTCACACGAGTCGAAGAGATACGGTTCGAAGATTTCTCTTTCGAAAGAGACATATCGGATATGAGAGCATCTCCTCTGAGTGCCAGAGAAATACTCTCTGCTCCTATAGCGTGAATCTTTGCTTCTTTCGCAAGAGCGAGGAAGAGCTGAAGTTTCTCTTGTGTAGAGACATAGTACGATGAGACGTCGAGATTTCTCACGAGAGGATCTAGGAGAAGAAGTGCTCTCGCAGTATCACCACGATCGAAGAGAAGACGTATATAGAGAGCCTTATCTGCTGAAGAACTCCAGTACCAATAGGAATTCTGTGGCTGGCGATTCATCTTATTTTCGAGGTTTTTCTCTATCTGTGGAGTATATCGGCCGAGCTCATGAGCTGCATAAGCATAGGCAATATATCCGTGTGGAGAGAGGAGATTCGGATCGATCCGTTTCCACCACTCTGCAGCTTGTTCATTTTTGGAAGCTGCAAGTGCCCATACCGCTTCTGCGAAGCCATCTGGATCTTTCGCATAGACAGAGTCATTGGCGATGATATAGGAAACCCCTGCATCGATCGACGTCTGCGGTACACTCAGTCCGAGATCCCGGAACGTAAGAAGTGAACGGATAACATATGGTGTGATATAGACATTGGCGTCGAGAGCTCATTCCCAATAAGTCCACCCACCGCTATAGTGCTGCATGCGAAGTATCTTCGCGAGTCATTTTTCCGTATTTTCGCGAGCTTGCTTCTCATCTATGAGAACGCCGACGCTTTCTCGTAGAGAGAGAGCGATAGCATTCGGAAGAGTACTCGATATCGTCTGTTCTACGCAACCATACGGATACTGGAGGAGAGACTTGATCGCCTCTTGCATCTGACTCGCATAGGAAGTCGAGACACTGATATCGACGGTAGAACGATTGAGATCTGTATTCGGATCAGAGATTTTCGGCAATGTTATCTTCGTAGTCGCTCCAGTAAATACAGAAATAACACGAGATGTACGACCTACTATAGGAAGATCAGGGATAGAGAGAGATTTGGTGATACTATCGAGTACACGAGATCCTTCACGAAGTTCGATCGTATACGGTATATTCCCTTTCCATGATGGTGGTACAGCGATAGCAAAATCGACACTTTTCGCAGTATTGATATCGAGAGAGAGAGCTGATTCTTTTGTGATCTGTCATGACAGAGTACCAATCTTCATGATCACCGTGGTTGGAGTGATACGTTTTGTGTTATTGAAAGCGCTCACTGTCGTAGTAAAGGTATCTCCATTTCTGGCGATCATCGGAAGGTGGGCCTCGAGGACATAGTCTTTTCGGACTTCGATGGTCTTCTCAGCAACACCAAATCGAGAATCGCGAGTACTACTGACAGCAATGATACGATAGTCGGTGATATTATCCGGAAGGGCAAATGAGACTTTCGCTTTTCATGAAGCATCGGTGCGAACACTCGGATTATAGTATGCTGTGTTCTTAAATATCGTACGAGAAGCGATCTCCACACCTCATCCTCATTTATCTCCACTTCCTCCGTTCGATCATTTTCTCGAGAGGAATCGGTTACGTTCGAGACCTATGAGTGAGAGAGAAGTCTTGACGGTGAATGGAAATTTCTGGTAAAATTTCGGTATCATATCGAGGTCGATATTTCCGAGAAGTCGTATGAGACTCTCATCGACGACCATAAGTGTCACTTCTCCCTGAAGTGGATTTCCAGAACGGTCTGTCAGAGTGAGATCGAGATTCACATTGTCACGGTTCTTATAAGTGGTCTTATCCGGAATGAGTGTGAGGAGAGATTTCTTCTCTGCGATATCGACGACGAGTTCTCCGTAAGCGACCGCATAGCTTCGAGCTCATGCTGGAGCATTCGGGAGAAATGCCACAACTCCGATATAGACGTTCGGAACGACACTATCGTCGATCGCTATATTCTTCGAAAGAGTATTTCCTGAAAGAGTGACATACTCTTTGTCTATGACTCATCATTTTTCCTTGGTAATAAGAAGGGTTGCTCCCGTAAATGGAACTTGTATGAGGACTCGAGCGGTTTCGCCCATCTTATAGACAGTTTTCTCTGGGATGACGCGGAGAGTCGAGTCACGGAGAGTCATGTTCTCACCCGAGATATAGAATATCGACTCGAAAATACTCTCTTCTGGTGGCAGAGCTCAAGGAGTCACTGGAGTGATCTTCATATGATACTCTCCAGGCAGAGCAGAAATAAAGCGATACGAAAAGTCTTTATCATCGACCGTTCCACTCGCGACGGAGGTATCGACAGGACTCGTAACACGGACCTGTCCTGCTCGGATATCGTCTACCCAAGTTTCTGTATAGGATCTTTGTATGATTTCGTAGTGATATTTCTTCGCGAGACTCTTGTCCCACTTTCCATACTCTGGCTTCATCTCTCCTGCGAGAGTATCATTAGGACTGAGGATTTTTTTCTTCGGAGTGAAGGTAAGTGGATTATCCGGAGAAAAAGACTTATACTCTGCTGGAAGCTTGACGAGAAGTGTCCCTGGTGTCGTGACCGTCTCTCCTGAAAGTGGATCGCGTATCGTGATCTCGACCGTATACTTATAGTCGCTATAGAACGAGCTATACTCGACTGGTACGCGGAATATACCATACCCATCTGCCTCGATAGTACCCGTTCACTCAGTATAGAACTCGATCGGTGGCTCGTAGTAACATCACCAGAAACAATCTCCCCAGTAGCTATCATCGTAGTAGTCACTTCGATATACTCGGTACGTGTAAGAGGTATTGCGCATCTCGGCACCATTATAGTATTTTGCCTTTACGATACCTTCGATATTGAAGTCTCATTTATACACATCCGATATCCACGGAGAATACGGATCAGTATTAGATTCTTTTCGAAGATTGCGGAGAGATTCACCTTCGAGATCTGGGCTTTTCAGGGTGACGCTGGCAGTGAATGTCGGGTTTTTGAAGACTTCAACCTGGAAGTTCGTGAATCCATTCTCGACGTATTCTGAGGCACGAGTATTGGTGATATTTACATTATATGACCCAAGTGATGCGTCTTTTGGAAGATCGTATTCTGTCGATATAGAACCGAATTCATTGGCCTTCAGAGTCGTACGGCGGATCTCTCTTCCCATCGGATCAGAAATGACGAGATCGAATGTTCCTTCTGTGGGGATTTCGAGAGTTTTCGAGTTTTTTCGGAGAATTGCGTGGAGGTAGACTTTTTCCCCGGGAAGATAGAGTTTCCTATCGGCATGGAGGTACGCTGTATATCCTGGTCGTGTCGTATATGAGTAGTCCGAGTCCTTGATCCCGAAGTTGTATCCCGTGATGCCATCGTTCCAGGTACTGACGAGGTACCCGAGACGATCTCAAGCATCTGACTTCACGATAAAGCTGTCGTAGCGACCCTCGTAGTCCCACCAACTTTCGAAGGAGAGTCCGTACGGAGTAGAGTCATATCATGAACTATCTTTCAGGGTATCGAGACTCACCTGGAGAAATCCAGCTGCATCGGTCCGACCAAGAGAGACGCCAGGAGCAAATGCTTGGCTCGAAAGTGGTAAATACGTACGTACTGTCTGTGACGTAGCATCGTTCCAGCTCTCAGTATAGGTACGAGAAATATTTCTCATAACCGTGATATTTTGTCCCGCAAGAGGTGCTCCTGTGGAGACATCGGTCGCGAGGATCATGATCTTACCACTGGCATCGACTTTCATCGTGATATTGGTATCTACCACAGAGAAGATAATCGGTCGGAAAAATTTGGTACTATCGACGATATCATTTGTATCAGAAAGACTGAGGATATAGAGTCCTGTATCGAGAGATCATTTTTGCTGAAAATCAGAGATGAGAAATGGTGAGACATACCCATCTTTCGCGATTACGATATCTTTCTTTAGACAGAGTGATGTTTCTTTTGGGTTATTCAGGGTATCGGCGATAAGTTTGTTGTACGATGCTTCTGGTGATGTGATCATCCGCTCGAGTCGAGCATAGGTCTCGAGGTTGGTCTTACAGAGCTTCAGAGAGTACGATGGTTTTTTGGCTTGGAGAGCATAGAGTTTCGCGCTCACTTTTTCTCATTTTTTATAGATGCTTCTGTTATCCGCGAGTTTCACCGAGAGAAATGGCTCACTTTTTACTGCAACTTCATGTTCGACAGAAGAGATTCGTCCATAGATGTCCTCGATATCTCGGAGAGAGAATGTATATTTCTTCCCTTCTTCGAGAGGAAGAGTGAGGATAGCCCGATCGGGCGTGAGGGTAAGATTCTCGACTGAGACAGCGACACCAGGGACATCGAGATGCTTGAGAAAATGGATCTTCGCACTGTGACGATTCGCTATATACTCGGGACTATAGAGAGTCCCACTATCACTATAGATAGGTGTAGAGAAATCGAACTCCACCTGACTCTTCATATCGTATTCTGGAGAGAGAGTATCGAGAGTAGAGGCTGTAGCGACGAATGGATCGAGGGTACGATCCTCGATGGTACGATAGACGCCATTCACTCAGGCGACGATACAGAGACGATTCTCTGATTTCTCATACGGGAGACGGATGGTCATCTTGCTGATCTGTCCTGCCTTTACGAACGGTGAAACAATAGTTGGGTGAATCTCACGGAAAAGCCATTTTGTAGTCATATCACGAACAGGGATAGGAGCTGTTGTGACTGGCTCACCGCTCAGGGTAGGAACAGGCTTTATGGAAGGATAATAGGGAGGAAGCATATCTGTCCCCCACGAATTCGATACCGAACAGGTAAGTCCTGATGAGTAGTGTACAAAATAACGGATATCCCCTGGTGAGTACTCATCCATACCATACATGCTGATGTCATAGAGTTGATCACGTGGAGAAGCCGATGAAGAAAGTGAAAAATCTCGAGGGATATCACTCGGCGTGAGGACGATATCTCGAGGGAGTCGATATTTTGTCGTTTTTTTATCGTTATAGGTATCAGAGTTGATAGTGATCGCTCCAGATCATTTCGTGATATAGGGAGAAGATACACTTATATATCCTCCGTTGACTATAACTCGGTATTCTCCAGATACGGTAGATACTCTCACTCCACCACTTTCGAGAGAGTCCTCGAGAGCTCTGATATCGAGAAGTGGCTCTTCTCTCTTCCCGAAAGTAAGAGAAGGAGGAGAGACGACCGCTTCGAGGAAGAGTCATTTTTGTCTATCTGTCCCAGCGAATGGGAACGTAAGTGTCTCGCTTGAGAGAGTGTAGGCGTAGTAGCCAAGAGCACCTACTCAGAGAACCGCGAGAAGAGAAACGACTATACGTGAGATCGTATTCATAAGAGAGAAGAGAAGAATATAAAGGTCATTATAGTATTTCACTAGCTCTTTGCAACACAAAATATAGTGTTTTGTAGACAAAATTGGTTCGGGAAGAAAGGCAGTCTCTTGCGAAAAACAGTCGTTTCGCTATAATCAGCTCTATGATTCGTATAGAAAAATTTCCTTGGACATCATTGCTTCTCTGGTATGAGAAAAGCTGAAGACACGATCTCGAATGGCGCGACTACGAGAGAGGTGAAGAGGATCTCCTCTATCGAGTATGGCTTTCTGAGATATTTCTCCAGCAGACACAGGTCGAACGGGTACGAGGATATTTCACTCGAGTACTAGAACGTTTTCCGACGCTTCAGAGTCTCGCGGATACAGATTATGAGACATTTTTCCCGTACTATCAGGGTATGGGATACTATTCACGAGCGAGAAATATACTGAAGACAGCGAAGATGATACAGAGTGAACATCTCTGAATATTTCCAAAGGAAAAAGAAAAACTCCAGAAACTCCCAGGGGTATGAGAATACACGTCTCGAGCAATACTCGCATTTGGCTCATGAAAGGCGTATCTCGCGTGGGATACCAACCTCGAGAAAGTATTCGCCCGGTACTATCATGGATCTCGTTTCGAGAAACTCACAGAAGAAGAGAAGGAAAAAATAGAAGAGGATTTTCGAGAATTTATAACAAATTCTCAAGCTTCTCTGTTCTCCGATGAGTGGGGGATCGGGGGTGGCAATGATGTGAAAATAAAGAATCGAGAACGAGCAAGTGAAAACTCCGTTGCCACCCCCGAAGGTTTTGGTACTTTTCCCTCGAAAAGTACAGATTCTGGACTCTGGAAAAAGGAAAAAGTACGCAGTATCAATAATGCTCTCATGGACTTCCCCGCAACCGTCGATCTGAAAAATCCGAACTCTATCGACTGGGGGAACTATCCGATACACTCAGGACTCTGGTATGATACTCGTGGGTCGCTCGAACCACAGGAAGTGAAGAAGGCAGAGTCGTTCCCTACTCCCGATGCGACTGTGATAGTAATCCTTCATAAGGACCATAGAGCCTACTATAGCGAAGATAGCATCTCATATGCTCCCTTCATCCTCCCACCATCTCTCTCTCGAGATACGAGAAAGTATGTACAGGATACATTCAGGGAAAAATATGCTCTCGAGCTCTCCGTACGCCCAGCGCATAAGAAGTGGCTATCTGGAGATGGGAAGCCCTATATCGCCGTGAATGCACAAATACAGACAGGAGCTCACGACTTCAGAGAATACTCGAAAGTTGATGCTAAGAGCGTGCTAGACGTACTATAGTATGGTACTCATCCTCTGTGAGGGGTGTGATCGAGAGACGATTCCCCTTCTCGAGGATCTTCATCTTCTCGAGCCCAGGAGTCGAGCGGAGCTCTGCGATAGATATGACACGAGGGAGCTTCTCCACATACTCGACATCTACACACATCCATATCGGCTTCTCTCGAGTCGCCTTCGGATCATAGTGCTTGTCTCACTCTCTGAACTGCGTCTCATCGGGATGAGCGGGTGACGATACGCGGGCGATCCCTGCGACTCCGACTTCTGCACACGATGAGTGGTAGAAGAGGACTCTATCCCCTACCTGCATGGAGTCTCGCATATAGTTGCGAGCGAGATAGTTGCGCACACCATACCAGCTCGACGATCCATCTCGTGCGAGGTGATCTATCGAGTATTCTGAAGGTTCGGATTTCATGAGCCAAGAGGGCATAGGGTTATAGGAGTATGTTGATAAATGACTGAATATAGATAAGTTTATTTTTTCCACTTTTTGTAGATGAGATGATTCCTGCCTTTTCTAGCTTAGTAATGTGTCGAGAGACAGTAGTACGAGATCATCAGAGTTTTTTCTCGAACTCAGAAGCAGTCACAAACGGATATGTAAAAAGTATAAGTGTGATTTTGGCGTAATCAAGCTTCAACAAAGCTATTTGATTCTCTGTTTCTCTCATGAGAGCATGTATTTTCGTAATTTTGTCTGAAGTTTTTTTTGCTTGTACGATAATACCTTCTAAGAGATAAGCTATAATATCTGTGTAGTCAGTGGTTATATGTGATTGATTGAGAAGTGAATAGTATGTCTTACGTGAAGCATTTATATATTCACTGAGAAATAGTATGGGATAATCGAGTTTTTTCGAGAGTATCAGATAAAGAATATTGAGTATTCTTCATGTACGACCATTTCCATCGTAAAATGGGTGGATAGATTCGAATTGGTAGTGTATCACTGGCATCTTAATAACAGGATCAATATCGTCATTATGAGTATTCATGAATTTCTCAAGATTCGAAAGCAAGGAAGCAATCGTATCTTCTCAAACTGGCGGAGTGTAGAGTACTTCGCCATACCCATTCGCAATGACTGTTCATGGGAGTTGTCGCACTCATCTCTTGTTTGGCTCTATAAGAGACTGAAGTTCGAGAAGAAAATTATATCCTATACCTCACTGTTGTTTTATTTTCTCGAATCAATAGAGTATCGCCTCATGGTAATGGAGGACTTCTTTCTCTGGTCATTTACGCGACTTCCTATCGAGAGCCTGACTCTCGAGAACCTTCATCGTAGTAGTATTGATATTTTCGATAGCATTTGACTCTACAGATTCCTTCACGAGAAGCGGTGAGATAAGTATATCTAGATTCGGCATGAGATAGGAGAGTCCATTCAGTTTCGATATAGCTTCACTCGCACGGATAGCGAGCTTGAGAAGGCTTTTCTGATCATAGTCGAACACACCTGGTAAGACTGGGAGAGTATTATAGGGAAGGTCTTTATCGAACATAGGGATAACTTTAGATTGTTCCAGAAATCATATCTATTCACAGTATGAAGTCAAATATATGTATCATTTTATGGTGTTTTTGATACATGTTATAGCTTCGTGTATCACGGATGGTACATGTTATTTTTATATGTATCATTTTATGGTGTTTTTGATACATGTTATAGCTTCGTGTATCACGGATGGTACATGTTATTTTTATAAATGCTTCTTCTCTCCTTTTTTGATACGAGACTTCACTTTCGAGATATTTTCTGGTACTTCGAGATGCTCAGGCATCGTCCCACCGATCTCATGGATGGTCGTACGGATCTTCTTCCCGACTTCATAGTGTGCCTGGCTCGCGCGTGCCTGTCACTGGATCCTCTCTCGCTTGATCTTCGCTTCTGCTTGAGTCGCACGGAAGAGGTTGGCTGCAAGCTCCTCACTTCCCATATGATCGAGGATCTTCTCTGTATGTTTGAGCTTCTTCCGAGCGTGAATATCTCTCGACTTCATACCTCCATAGAGCCCCATATATCCATGATCTGTGAATTCTCCATAGTTCCAGACTCACGCTTGCTTCGCAGTACTGGCGAGATTTTTATTGTGCTCGGTGAGGTCTTCCCGAAGCTCCACTCGCCTCTTATCTGCGAGGAGATGCTCCGAGAGTTCTTGCCTATGCGTCTGTATAGCGAAGTATGACTGTGCCTGTGCGATCTCTGATTTCCGAGGATCACCGTTCTGAGCTATGAGGTAGCAGGCATATCGAGAAAGGTGATAGTCTATCACTTCACGTTCTGCTCATGAGCCGAGAGGTACCATCTTCCCGGCTCCGGCGAAATGGTCTTTTGGATTCTGTCAGCTATTTTTACAAGATTCCCTAGCGCGCTCGATAGCTCACTCAAATCTCTCCCACTTATCATATCAGAGTGTTGCCTGAAGCTCACGAGCAGACCAGTACTCGGCATCATGCTCGTTCACATGGCGGATGGATTCGAAGAGAGAAGAAGCCATAAGGTGAAAATTATAACTCACACATTATATCCGAAACCATACCATCGCCAAGAAAAATCCCTTGCAGAGTGTATTTATTTTTGTATACTTTGTATGTATTATATAGCAATTTCGGATTTCATGAGCCAGGAGTGCATATAGATTTGGATCAAAACTTAAAAATCAAATAGGTTAGATTATTTGTCATGGATAACAAATCATGTTTTCTTTATATATTCTCTTCATACAAGAGATATCACAATCAACATAAGTGGAATCCCTAAGATAGGAGATAGATATATTAAGAAATTGAATAAATTATTTTGAGGATTATTATATGTTTTTATATTAAGAC
>CAYSEP010000023.1:12721-14289 GCA_964430065.1 uncultured Candidatus Peribacteria bacterium | reverse complement strand
TTCGGAGTATCGACGATGAGTGCCTCAGTCGTGAGGAACATCCCTGCGATCGAGATGGCATTCTCGAGGGCGCAGCGCGCGACTTTCGTCGGGTCGATGATACCAGCCTTCACGAGATCCTTATACTCGTCCATCGCAGCGTCATATCCGTAGTGTGAATCGCTACTTTTCGCGACTTCAGCCACGACGACGGCTCACTCCTTTCCTACATTGTCGGCGATCTGGCGGACAGGGTAGGAGAGAGCACGAGCGACGATATCGACTCCGACTTTTTCTTCGAGTGACCATTTTGCTCATTCGAGGACTTTCGAGGCTTTCAGAAGTGCAACTCCTCCACCAGCGACGATCCCTTCATCGACTGCTGCTTTCGTCGCATTGAGCGCGTCTTCGATACGGAGTTTTTTCTCCTTCATCTCGACTTCACTCGCAGCTCCGACCTTGATGACCGCTATCCCTCCTGCGAGCTTTGCGATACGCTCAGCGAGTTTCTCCTTATCGTAGTCAGACTTCGAGAGGTCGATCTGTTTCTGGAGTTCGAGGACACGAGTGTTGATAAGGTGCTTATCTCCACCACCACCTATGATCGTCGTAGACTCTTTCGTCGAGACGATCGCTTTCGCATGACCGAGGTGTTCGAGAGTCGCATTCTCGAGCTTGTAGCCAGTCTCATCCGTGATGACGGTCGCACCCGTGAGGATCGCGAGATCACGAAGCATTTCTTTTTTCTTGTCGCCAAATCCTGGAGCCTTGATCCCCAGTACTGTAAGCACACCTTTCAGCTTATTCAAGATAATTCCCGTGAGCGCCTCTCCGTCGATATCATCGGCGATAATGACGAGCTCACGACGACCAGACTGCGCGAGTGCTTCGAGGACATTTATGATATCTTTCAGGCTCGAGATCTTCTTATCCGTGATGAGGATATGAGCATCGTTCACACGCGACTCCATCTTCTCGCCGTCGGTGATCATGTAGGGAGAGATATATCCATTATCGAACTTCATCCCCTCAGTCACTTCGACCTCGAGGCCAAATGTCCGTCCTTCTTCTACCGTGATCACGCCGTCTTTCCCGACCTTTTCCATAGCGCTCGCGATGATCTTCCCGACCTCGGAGTCCTGTGCAGATATCGTCGCGACTTGCTCGATCTCTTCCTGAGAGTCGAGTGCCTGACTCATACGAGCGAGCTCAGCGACCACGAGTGATCCTGCTTTTTTCATACCGTTTTTGAGTTCGATAGCATTGATCCCGCTTCGGATCTCACGAAGTCCTTCCTTTACCATAGCGTAGGTCAGAAGTGTCGCGGTCGATGTCCCATCTCAGGCAGCGTCGTTGGTGCGAGAGGCAGCTTCTTTGATCAGCTCAGCTCCCATATTCTCGATCTTATCTTCGAGCTCGATCTCCTTGGCAATCGTGACTCCGTCATTGGTCACCTGGGGTGCTCCGTACGACTTACTGAATATCACATTGCGACCCTTGGGTCCGATCGTCGCAGATACGACTTTCGCGACTTTCTCCATTCCAGAGAACATTTTGAGGCGAGCTTCATCGCCGAAGTGAATTTGTTT
>CAYSEP010000023.1:11488-12621 GCA_964430065.1 uncultured Candidatus Peribacteria bacterium | reverse complement strand
ATAATTCCAAAAGAGATGGAAAAATTAGCATGTGCATTATATACGTGCTAATTTCTAAGTCAAAAAAATCATGCATTTCCGAGAAAGAATTAGTTGCAAAAAAGAAAAATGTCGTACAATAAATGTGTTCATAACTTTTTCTTCTATGTTTACTATCCGACCAAGTGTCCGTCGAGTCTTCTGGAAAAGATCTGAAATGGATATTTCTACAATAGGATGAGAACCAGAATCAAAAGTAGATACAGATTCTGTTCGACGTACTTTTGAAGTTCATTTTCTTGCATATAAAGCACTTCTTGCAGTTAAGGAAAAAGTAAGCCACCTAGTTGATGAAGCTTTCAAACAATTATCATCTGATGAAATAGCTCATTTCAAGAGTATTACTCGTTTTGATGCAAATGGAAGAATAACTCATTGGGAGCAAAATGGTGATCAGTTGAAGATGACAAGAGCAATCCTTTCAAGTTTATAAGGAACTATAACAAAAAAAGAACGAGCAGATTTCTCGTTCCTCGAAATGACAGGCACAGAGGTGTCCCTTATTTGAAACTAGACATGATGCATATTGACTCCTTCTTTCGCAGGGAGATCACAGCCGATCATGGCGATGAATTTTTCCATATGGTCGACGTCGCGTAACTGCTGATCGCGACGCTCTGATTTCGCAGTTTTCGTGTGGAACTTGTACCGAGTGAGGAGCGTATAGACGAACTGCCAGTACGAGCAGTCAGGCATATCCACATGACCGATCTTGCGAATCTCATCGAGATAGTCGAGCGAGTAGTAGAACTCTTCTTTGGTTCCGATATTATCGAGATCGGCGTCCTGGATGATCTCTTCGAGGTGAGTTTTTGGCTTCGAGAAGAGAACAGTCGCCATGATGATGCCTTCTATTTTCGCGATACGTTTCTCAGGATGTTCATGCATAGTCAGCCAGTTGCGAGCGATGCGAGCTCAGACGTATTCATTTTTCTCATATTGCTCAGTGAAACCCGTATCATGGAAAAGACAGGCGACCTGGAGATCTTCGAGATCTTCTCCGTCGACTCCTTCTGCGAGGGCCAGGTAGGTCGCACGAGTGAAGACCGACTCGGTATGAGAAGGATTGTGGTACGGGTATGATTCGCACTTTC
>CAYSEP010000023.1:0-11388 GCA_964430065.1 uncultured Candidatus Peribacteria bacterium | reverse complement strand
TTTTTCTTGCAAAAAACGAGACTTTTTCTATAATCACGAAGTTTTCTACTCATTATACTCTCTCTTATGCGCCTCGCTCCTCGACTTTTACTCATATTTGTCATCGCTTTCGTATCTGTACTCTATGTATTCCCATGGGAAAAATATAACATCGCTCTTCCAGAAGCGATCAGTAAATATATAAAACCCTATAAATACGGACTCGATCTTCACGGTGGTGTCGAGCTCGACTATAAGGTCGATCTTACTGCTGTACGAGCTCAGAGTGGTACACAGATCTCAGAATCATCGGTTATCGAGTCACTGAAGGGTATCGTCGATAAGCGTGTCGGAAGTCTCGGACTCGAAGAGCCGACGATTTCTACTGCGCAGTACGGTCCAGGTGAGTCACATATCATCGTCCAGATCCCAGTAAAGGAGTATGGTGATATCAGTGAAGAAGAGAAGAGAAAGCGTAATGCCGAAGATATAGCGAAAGCGAAAGATACGATCGGAAAGGTCGTCCAGATCGAGTTCCGCGAAGAGAAAAACAGTATCACAGAAGCTGATAAAAAGGCTCGAAAAGACCTCGCAGAAAAAGCTCTCATAGAAGCGAAGACGACTCCATTCGCTACTGTCGGTGCGAAATACCGTGACCAGTATGAAAATGTCGGATATCTCTTTACGGGAGGTGTTATCCTTCCACAGGCAAAATTCGATGGTATCGATGTTGTCACGACATTCCCATATATTTCTCCAGTTCACTATGTGGCAGGAGAAGAGTCGATAGGTGCAGATGAGAAAGGGAATCCTACGACCACTCGTGGTCCAGGAGGATATGCAGTCACGTACCTAGAAAGTATGAAAGAGATCGAAGTACCTGCAGTGGGAACTGGTGCTGCGACAAAACAAAAAATATATAACTATGGACTCATCTATATCGACGAGCGTCCAAGTCTCTGGGAAGTCGCGAAGACTGCAGATGGAAAGTCACTTTCAGACAAGTATCTCACTCGTGCTGGTGTATCATTCACTCAGGCAGGAGCATCTCAGGTCGAGCTTATATTTAACGACGAAGGAAAAAAGATCTTCGGTGAACTCACGAAACGTCTCCTCGGGAAGCAGATCGCGATCTATGTCGGTGGTCAGATGCTTACAGCTCCGACGGTTCAGGCTATCATCTCCGATGGTCGTGCAGTGATAACTGGTGACTATACGATCGCCTCAGCGCAAGAACTCGCGAACAACATAAATACTGGTATCGTACCAGCTCCAATCTACCTCACGAGTGAGCGTACGATCGATGCAAAAATCGGAAAAAATGCTCTCGATCAGATCGTGAAGGCTGGACTTATCGGACTTCTTGCGATCGTCATCCTCCTCATTACGTACTACCGTATAGCAGGACTCATTGCTGGTATTGCCCTCGTGTTCTATACAGCATTCCTGATCGCTATCGTGAAATTTGCAGGAGTGACTCTCTCACTCGCCTCTATCGCCGGAGTGATCCTCTCTATCGGTCTCGCGATCGACGCCAATATCCTCATCTTCGAGCGTATGCGTGAGGCTCTTCGAAGCGGTCTCCATCTCGAGAAAGCGACAACTGTAGGATTCCGTCAGTCATGGACAGCGATCTGGGACTCACATATCACATCGCTTACTTCTGCAGTGATCCTCTATGTATTCGGTATATCGCTCATTAAGGGATTTGGATTTATGCTTGGTCTCGGTATCGTCCTCTCTCTCTTCACAGCAATGTGGGTTTCTCGCATCCTCCTTATCGCTGTCGGTTGCAAGATGGAAGGGAAGACGAAGGCATTTATCGGGGTGTAGTTATTAACGAATGATGAAGCTATGTTAGCAGCCTCGCCATCTTTCTTATGAGAACAGCAAAAATTATTGCCATATCTTTGATTAAGTTGAGATGAAAGACATGCAGCTATTTTAGAAATAGAACGTATTTTTCATGTCTCGCTCTCTAGAAATGCTTTTTATGATGCTCTTTTAGAGGAGTGCTCTCCGCATAAGCATAAGGTGGATAGTCACGGAGATTTTTCTGTATTTGAAGAAGTGTGTTCAGTGAAACTTCTCTGAGTAGTAAAATCAAAAAAAGAATTTAACCCAAATACCCCAGGAACAAAATTATTTTTACCTGTTTCTTTTTTTCCGAATTTTGTGCCGGCTCAAGGCTGAATAATAGGATATCAATTTGAGACCAATATTCTCCCTGAAGAAAATCTAAAAGGATGATTTCAAGCCAAAGATGTAGTTATAGAAACTACTCATACCGTAAATGATACTTTGGAAGCAACGAATGTATGAATTTCTTCTGCTATTCAAGTAGTCGAGCCAATAGCTAAACTTGATGCTCGTTTTTGGGAAAATATTGATACTTATTATGCTCAACCTGAGCTTCCTTATGATGATGAATTTATAAAAACAGTGAGAAGTCATTTTGGAAGAAGATTGCCAAGTGTATATGTTTATGCTCTTGCTGATTGATTTCCAGATAAAAAAAGATGAGATCATTTTGTAAGAACTATTTTTTCTTTACGCTGAAGATAATATGATTCTCTGATTTTTCGACTCATGACTCGGTGGGAAGCTCGTCATGGAAACTTTTCAGAAAGAGTTTCCCGATATAGAGATGATCCTCGAGATGGATAGGGAACATGCTCCATATGGTGGGAAATCCTGAGAAGAGATCCGCATACTGACGAGAGTATGAGTCGAGAAGCTCTTTGCCAGATGAGCTGATGTCGTCATCCTCGCATGCAATACCGCAAGCGTGCATGCACTCAGATGGCTCCAACAGGAAGTATTCGTCGGGCGGCATATCCTCGGCGTGACGGTTCCCTGAGCAGAGGCAGTCGTAGAGTGATGATACAGAAAAATCGGAGTCCTCGCGACTGAGGCGACTGTGAGAAGTCGGATGTACCGAGACCGAGTCCATATCCTCGATGACTCGGTGATCGTCGAAGAAGTCGGTGCTCCTGGGCTTGTACCACTGATCGAGCAGGGAATTGTCTCATGAGATGAGATCGACTCGTTACTGAGAGAGTATCTCTCCCAGTTTTCTCCCGATATCGAAGCACTTGTCCTCGGATGTACACACTATCCACTTATCAGAAGCTCTATACAGATGGTTTGCCATGACCTTTTTCAGAGAAAGGTGATTTTAATTGATCCTGGGCAAGAGGCGGCTAAGAAGATGAAGGAGTGGATGAAGGGGAGGGGTTTACGGTATTGAGAAAACTAAATGTTCTTGTACTTTGGTGCCACACCTTATAGGGGAGGTTATGTCGATATACGTTCACACCTCGACTGGTGAAGTCACTGTTTGTAAAAAACTGTGTGTGTTTATGTGATGGATTTTGTCCACTTGGTGGCTTGTAGTCTGATGGATAAATTGGTATAAGCTTATTCCCTCATTGTACGAAATGCTCAAATATTTTCTCTGGAGTTTTTTCTTCTGGATTTTGTCCAAACTTTTTTAGATCAGGCAATCGCCTGACTATGTGCGCAATTGCTCTATCTTTCGTAATATATCATCCACGCAATATTATTTCTTCATCTATATCAGCCTTCATCTTATAGTATGGATTGGCATTCCATCAAGCATCATTTGCATTTCAAGTTATCATAATCTGAACTTCGAATGAGGGCTCGGAAGATGTAATTTTTAATTCTTCACGTTCTTGAGTATTGCCTTTTACCTTTCATTGGGGTAATTTTTCTAAAATATCTTGATGTAAATGAGAATGATCTTTTATGTAAGATCTTTGAAAATCATTCCATTCCTGTGTATCCGCTGTAAATAATCATCATTTTTGTTCCCATTTAACTCATCTTTTAAATAGTCATGACTCAATAAGTACAAGCGCTATTTCAAGCATCGCTTGCTTATTTTTTACCTCAACCAACATTCGGCTCCTATCTTTTATTGCCTCTGATGCATCATAAGCGTTCTGACTGATTGTTTTTAGAACTTGAGAGTCTAGGGTCTTAAAATCCACAGTAGCATTAAATTCTGCACTTGTTCCATGTGCACTACTCCTTCAGTGTGATGTTACAGATTCTTTGCTAAATCTTTGGTCCTCTTTACTATATGTAAAATCCGTCCCATTAAAAAATCCAATTATTTCTTTTGCAAAACCTCTATCTTTAGTTTGCAAGTCTCCAGTAAGCGGATTGAACAAAAGATTTCATGTCGAATCTGAAAGGGTGATATTTTTGAAAAATGCTCGGACTATTTTTAACAATACTGTACTCGCTCTTATATCAACTTCACGACTATAATGCATCATTTTTGACAACATTCTTAAAATCTCCGGGAGAGATTGTGGTGGTTTTTGAAGTGGCCTTGGAAGGTAATATTCTTTTCTTTGAAGATATGATAGGGCTAGTTCTATAGATTTTCGGAGGGTAATAATCAAAGATTGATCATCCATTTCCTCTATGTGGAGTCATACATACTTCATCCATTTCTTCAAAGTTTCAATGTCAGCGATTTTTGGTACACCATACCAATCATTTGGAGTAAATCATACAGTAGAACTAACCCCATTAATTGATTTATTTGTACTAAGAGCATCCATGGCTACCTTAGCATATCTTGATATGACTCTTGGACTTGTAGGCTGATGGAAACTCGGAGGAGTGCTAGTAGGATGGCTAGAAAATCATTCTTGATTATCCTTCCACTTAACTTGCACTTTATGCTTTTTCTTTATACTGAACATATGATTCTTATTTTTGGTAAATGAAAGGTTGGTTCTGCTGTCGCGAAACTCTGTGAGTCGCGAGGGATTTCGTATGAGATTCGCGATGATAGTGACGCACCAGCATCTTTCGATGCATATGATACGATCATCCCATCACCAGGGATTCCATCTTCACATAGTGTCTATAAGACGGGAAAAGTCAAGTCTGAACTCGATTTTGCCTATGAGTTTCTTTCAGCGAACTTCACCATTATAGCAGTTACTGGTACGGATGGCAAATCTACGACATCTTGGCTTCTGTATAAGCTTCTACTTGCCGAATTCGGAAGCGAAAAAGTCTATCTTTCCGGGAATTTCGATGTCCCATTCTCTGAGACGGTGCGTATGATCCTCGAAAAATGACAAAAACGAGGATATATCGTCGTGGAAGTTTCGAGTTTTATGGCGTATTCTCTTCATTCATTCCGCCCTCACTACTCGATATTCACGAACTTCAAGGCTGATCATCTTAACTGGCACAAGGATCTCCAGGACTATCTCGACTCGAAGATGCGCATCATAGAACGTGCCGAGAAGGGAAGTGTAGTGAATGCTCAGATACTCGAATTCGCAAAAAAAAACCATTTGAAAATCCAAATTCCAGAGAATGTACGAATATTTGGTGAATGAAAAGAGAAGAGTGATGAGTGAAAAATACGAAAAGATTATGTCGCTGGCGACGATATCATCATCTCATGAAGGCGAAAATACAAACTCTCAGAGACACAGTTTTCTGGCACACACAATGCGATGAACATACTCGCCAGTACTCTCGTTACCAATATGATGAAAATATGCTCCAAGCGCACAAAAGAGTACCTAAAATCTATAACGTGACTTTCTCATAGGCTCGAAAAGATTGGCGGGAAAAATGGAGTGACATTCATAGAAGACTCGAAGTCGACGAGCTCACAGAGTCTCGAGGCGGCACTCTGATCATTTGGAGTAGAAAAAAATCTTCTTCTTATCGTCTGAGGCTCAGATAAAGGTGATGCGTTCTCATACCTCGCTCCAAAGTTCCGCGCACGAGTGAAGGCAGTGGCATGTATCGGTGCGACGAAGGAGAAGTTCATAGAGATCGCAGAAAAAGAGAATATTCCATATATCGCTACTGATATTCTCCAAGAGGCAGTATCTTGGCTTTATGGTAAAGTCGAGAAGTGAGACGTTCTCATGCTTTCACCATGATGTGCCTCATTTTGACTCTTTCGTGACTACTTCGATCGAGCGAATCAATTTCGAGAAATCATAAAAAAAATCTCCGAATAATCGGAGATTTTTTTGACTATTGTTTCGTAGATCCAGTTGTTATCACTGGTGTTGTTGTTCTGCTACTTGCAGATACGGTTGGTTCTGATAGAGTAGGAGCATCGATGATCTCGAAGAGTGCGAACCAACTCTGTCAGGTATATTTAGAGAGTATGGCAGCGATTTTTTGTGGATCCTGCGCAGCACTTCCTGAGGTGATTTCATTTTTTATAGCATCGACGATAGGATATTCCCCATTCCTTCATTCATTCAGCATTTTTATGATATATTGCTGACACTGCATCACTTTTTGGCCTCGGTTGATGGAGGTATTATCTTTGTAAGACTCATAGTTGGTTCCTGCGATGGAGAGGAACTCTTCATTTGTTGTGATTTTTCACTTTTTCTTTTCAGAGAGAGCGAGCTCAAGACAGAAGTTATCTGTAGCTACCAGCCTGAGGGAAGAGGAGTTCATCGTGAGTAATAGGTGTTCGAAACGGGTAGTGAGAGCGTGTCGAGGATCTTTGTCTATCGTGGCAGCATTGAGATCGACGAGAAGATACGCAAGCCCCATCTTTTTCATACGATCGATGGTTATATCAGGACTTTTATCATAAAAATACCGATCAAAGGCTACTACTAAGCTATCATCGAAATATCGTTTGCGATTTTCGTTGATCAGATAGGTCATAAATGTTCCGATTCGGTAAATATTCCCTGTATTAGCATTCTCCTTCTTCGGATAAAGTATCCCATCATAGAGTGCTGTTCCGATCATTCGAGCATCGTTTCGAAGTGGTATATTTGTCGAGTTTCTATTTTGCAGTACGAATGTATGCCATTTCTCTATGCCGACAGTTGACATCGCTGTATCTCCGAGCATCTTCTTGAGTTCTGCTGAAGTAAGTTTTTCCTTGAGTCCGTCGAAGAGTTTATTTGTGTCTTTGAGATTGAGAGTGGCTATAGGAAGCAGATAGTCACTTCGGTATGCGAAGATAGATTCTTCCTGAGAAAGAGTGTTATATTTGTATTCATTGTAGTATGCGGACCTTAGATTGGTCCAACCATGTGCAAAACCAGACCTAAGAAAGTATACTGCTATCAGGAGAAATACGATGCTAGCGAGCGTCAAATTCACACTAAAGGTATTTTCATCTTTCTCATCATCTTTCGAGTAGTCGAGAAAGTTCGAAAGTCCGAGTCAGATGAGGATAAAAAAACCATAATAGACGACAATACCATACCATACAATACCAAATGCAGAAATCATGAAGAGGAAGGCATAGATTCACATAAAAACGACAGTGTCTTTGATTTTTTTATTACTTTCTCAGTGAGAAAGGAGAGAATGAGTCGCAACTACGAAAATCAAATTCAAAACAAGAAGGAATACATAGCCATATGTAGTATAATTTCCGTTCATCCCGAGCGACCATCCACTCAGATAATCGGTAAGTGATGCCCCCGTTTTCCCTACAAAATAATAGAAGAATGCTAGCGTAAGAATAGATACGATAAAATAAGAGTAACTTGATCTTCTCGATCGCACAAAAAGCAGCGCACCAGGGAAAAGTGCGAGAAATATATAGGTGATATCTGTAAATTCTCCTGTTTGGTTTTTTTGGAGAGTAAGATTTATAGGAAGTTTGAGATAATTATTGAGCCCCGAATCATATCCGAAGTATCGTCCGAGATCTTCGTCTTTTGTTTGTCACTCATTCGTCACTCCTACACTTACATTTGCCATTATTTTTTCTAACTCTTCTTTCGAATAGAGTTTCTCATAGGCATAGGGAAGAGTTCCGCCAGAACCACTGAGAATGCTCATTGGATTACTTTTTGTATTGCCGATCCCGAGTTCACCAAAATTTTTCGCTAACCATGGAGCTGATCCCGCTCATACTGCTAGAGTAAAAACAATACTCGAGATTATCCATGTATATATCCTATTAGTCCAGTGAAGATCATGTTTTTTATATAGGGCCATCACGATAGAAAAAGTACCCATGATACAGAGAAGTATGCTTACAGTATGGATGAGATCCATATTGTCTCGAGGCATCGGTACATTCATGATCTTCCAGAGGTCTCCATAGGTAAAAATCGCAAGGAAAAGAAAGAAAAATCCTAGATATCACCAGATAGAGAGAAGCCTATATGCGATTAGTCAGAGCCCCGCCAAGATCAACATGACAGAAGTGAATTTCACACTAAATGTAAACCCGATGATAAGGCCAGCAAGAGTAAGTGTGAGGAGGTTTTTTCTCTCATGAGAAAGCTCTCCTTTCCACAGGGAAAATAAAAGAGCAAGCCCACTAATACAAAAGAAAAGATAAGCAGGATCAAGTTTCATATCTTTTGCCTGCTGAAATACCGTCATCGGCATTATATAGTAGAGTGCCCCAAAAAGAACAGGAAGAGAAAGGAGAGACTTCTTATCTTTCTCTTCAAAGATATAAGAGAGTGTTGATACAATAACAACCACAGCAAGTATGCCGCCAAGTTGATTGATATAGAAGGCTTGTGAAGCATTGTTTCCAAAGAGGAATCCAGTACTCGTGATAAGTTGCCAGCTATACATGCCAGCTCACTGGAGCAGTTCTCATGAGAGTGCTATCATCTTCGGGAAGTTCATATATACTCAAAGATCATCCCAACCTATCGGCATGGGTCGTATTACATTGATAAGTGATACGGCGAGAAAAAATGTAAGAAAGAAAAATCAGAATTCTACAGATATGAGGTGAAGATTAAGAGCCTCACGAGGGGTTCATTCGATTTTGTGATTCTCGAGTGACACACTCCGATCACGTATATCTGTATATGTTTCTCTCAGTCCGGGTATACTCAAAATACTCATAATCCCCAATATGATGGAGAGGCTTCAGAGAGTATAGGTGCCTATACTACCAAGGAGGAGTAGTAGAGCGGTGAACACGATGAAACCGAGTGATATCTCCGCGCCGATCCTGACACGGATATCGTATGTTCTCCACAGAGGAAGCATGAGAGACATAAGAGCATATCATACGCAGCGTGTTATGAGTACCAAAAGAAGGGGATAAAGGAGAAGCTTCACTATATGAACAAAGAGAGTTATGCTCGATATGCTCCCTGCTGTGATGAGTGGGCTTTGGCGAATCTCTGGAAGACTCGAATAAAATACACATACGATAAATATGTGAAGAAAAGTGAGGCCAGTTATGGTCCAAAATGAGAACTTGAGATCCTTTTTTGGTGAGATAAAAATTGTGTATGCCTTGTAAAGACCATACAGGAGAAGCATCGTGATAACATAACCACTTGCACCTGTAGCAGCCTGTGCATAACCAGTATTTGTATGATCTACTCCTCCACTTGTAGAAGAATAATAATTAATAATTACATTGAGTGCCCAAAGGATGAGTATGAAACCATATGCGATGATACTATACATAGAAAAAAGGGTTATAGTTCCTCAGAGAGTGAAGTGTGAGGTATTTTAGGATGGCGGACACGAGATATCACTTTCTTCAACTCGAGGATGATAGTTTTATTGGCGATGAGAAATATACTCATGTAGAGAAAAATCGCAATGAAAAAAAATCAAATTTCACTCAAGGGGAGGTGGCGAATTCAAAGTATACATGAAAAATATGCAACGCTTGCGGCGAGAATATTTTTCAAAGCGGGAAGAGGTTGGAGTTTTGGCTTATATTTTTCGAGTCCTCTCGTAGAAAGTATCCAGAGTGGAATCCAGGAAATTCATACTGCTAGTGCTGCTCATTTTACTCCGAGGGAAGTGTGGATGAGGATAAGGGTAAGGGGGACATTGATGATAAGTATAATCAGAAGTATATGTGCACGCTCACGTATTTTTCCTATTCCTGCGAATATCTGGAAGGCGATTTGACTCATAAAATTGAAAAAAATAAATGGAGCAGAGTATGCGAGGATCACTCCGGACATTCGAAATTTTTCTCAAAAAAGAATCACGCTGATCTCTTCTCCAAACTGGAAAAGAAATAAACTCATCCATATACTGAGTATCATAAAATACATACTAAATTCTTGGACGATAAGCTGAATTTTTTTGTCGTCTTTTCTTCCAGAAAGCTCGGATATCACCGGAAATATAAATCCGATAATCGGTCCGACGAGTAAGAAGGGGAGCCCTACAAGAGAAAGATAGTTGGCGTAATATCCAACAGATTTTTGGTCGAGAAAGTTTATGATAAGCTGCATATCTACTTGTCAGAGTACGGTACCGATATTGGTCGCTATGAGTGTTGCGAAAGAGTAACGAAAAAAACTTTTCCATATGGATGAATCCCCTTCTATTTTTACAGAGAGAAAGTAGGGCCTATAGTACTTTTTATAGGCAAAAAATACAGAAAAAATACACCCAATAACCAATCCGCCAATCCATGCTGCCATATAAGACATGATACTCCCAGCATCAGCAAAAAACAAAATAGCCGTTCCGCTTGCCGTACCAGCAAGTCTTATGAATTCAGCACTTTTACTGAGTTTGGTATCCTGCGAGACAGAAAAAAGGATAATTCCACTATGAAAAATATTGATTCCCAGAAGAAAGAGAAGGGCTATACTCAGCACATCTCGAACATCTTCATGAAAGTAGTGATCTGAGAGCCAGTCCCTTAAAAAGAAAAGAACAAATACTATCAAAATACTCGTAAATATCTGAGTCTTGAGGGCGAGGAGAAAGAGATATTTCGCCTTCCCATATTCTTTTGCTACGATATATTTCGGGAGGAAATAATTGAGACTTTCTGTGACACCAAGGTCATTGTAGCTCGAGATAAGTACGATAAAACTAATGATACCATAAATAACTCATACCTCTTCAACTGATAAATCTCGAGAGATGAGCATCTTTACTATATAGCCTATTGGTCAGATGAGAATAGTGAAAAAGTAGAGCCAAAATCACTTTCTTACGAATTTTTGTGTCAGAGTTTCTTTCGAGTCAAGCATGAATATTAGAGATTATAGGATCATCATTCTGTATCGGAAAATATCTTTCCATCGTGAAATGTGATGACACGCTTCTTCAGGCTGTCTACAAGTCTATCATCATGTGTAGCGATGATGATAGTTTTTCCTTCTTTACTCAGCTTTTCGAGAAGAAGTACGATCTCACTTGCATTTTTCGGATCGAGATTTCCTGTCGGTTCATCACCGATGATGATATCGGGATCATGTATGAGTGCTCGCGCTATTGCTGTACGCTGAAGCTCTCATCCAGAGAGCGTTTCTATGAATTTATCTTTTTTTGGTAACATGCCGACATGGGAGAGTATCTCTGGTACACGTTTCGAAATCATACGATTGTCGTATCCACAGACTTCCATCGCAAAGGCGACATTTTCGTATACGGTTTTTTTCGGAAGGAGTT
>CAYSEP010000022.1:0-14523 GCA_964430065.1 uncultured Candidatus Peribacteria bacterium | reverse complement strand
TGATTATATGAACTTTTCGGGAAAAGAAAAGTGATCCTTTTTTGCAAAAATCATATTTTTCTGCTACTATAGACTTATGCCAAAAACTCTAGACCCCGAGGAAAAAATCACGAAAGAGGAAACTGAAGTGCTCGCCATCCAAGATGAGTCGCAGTTTCATAGCATGGTCGAGGCAGAGCTCGAGAAGCACTCGAGAGTAGCGAATAATAGTCGCTACGAAGAACTCGAAAAAATCCTCCATGAAACGCTCAAACGCCAAGATAGTGAATGAGCCCTTTCGCTCATCACGAAGGGATCTCTCGCGCTCGGAAGCTCGGATATCCACTACGATACGAGCGAGACAGATATCGGTGTGCGTCTGCGTATCGATGGCGAACTTGTCACGATCGCGACTCTAGAGAAATGAGAATACAAGCTCCTCCTCGAACGCCTCAAGTACAAGTCCAATCTCAAGCTCAATATCACCGAAATCCCGCAAGACGGGAAATATCGCGTGAGCGATGATGGAGCCAATATCGACGTCCGTGTCTCAACACTTCCTGTGCGTTATGGGGAGAATGCTGTATGCCGAATACTCGACTCGACGAAATCGATCCCGACCGTCGAAGAACTCGGATTCATGTGGACATCGAAGCGCCAGATCGAGAAATCCCTCTCAAAGACCAATGGTACTATCCTCGTGACAGGACCGACGGGATCAGGAAAAACGACGACGCTCTACTCGATGCTCACGGGACTCAATACTCCTGATCGCAAAATCATCACCCTCGAGGATCCGATCGAGTACGAGCTCCCAGGAGTCGTCCAGAGTGAAGTCGATGAGAAAAAAAACTATACCTATGCAACAGGACTAAAAGCTCTCCTCCGCCAAGATCCTGATATCATCATGATCGGTGAGGTACGCGACCTCGAGAGTGCGACGATAGCGATGCAAGCAGCGATGACAGGACACCTCGTCCTCTCGACTCTGCATACGAAGTCGGCTGGAGAGACGATAGAACGTCTCATGAACATGGGTGTCCCGAATTATATCCTCGCCTCTGGACTCGATGTCATCATCGCGCAGCGCCTGGTGCGCCGACTCTGCCCGCACTGTATCGAGGCGTATGAAGCAGATGAAGCACAGACCAATATCATAAAATATATGCTCAAGGATATCGGTATCGCCTGAGTCGCGAAACGAAAAGAAAGCTATACTCTCCATAGGTCCAAATGATGTAGTGAATGTGCTATGACAGGCTACAAGTGACGTATCGGTATTTATGAAGTGATGGGTTTCTCTGAGAATATCCGTACTCTTGTGCGAAATAATGCCAGCCCTCATGATATCATCGAAGCAGCTCGCGCAGGTGATCTCATGCTCATGCGTGAAGACGGAATCCTGAAAGCGATGCAGGGAAAGACGAGTCTAGAAGAGTTGTTTAAAGTGATTGAATAGTTGACTCCCCTCTCCAAATAGATATACTTTTCGTATATCTATTTTATTTATTTTTATGAAAGTACTTACGCCAACTCAAGCAAAGGAGAGTCTGAGAACATATGCAAAAGAACAAAAGAAGGACCTAGAAAATATGATTTCCGCATATAATACAGAGTTTGTATGAAACAAGTAGGTTTTTCTGAAGATTCACTTTCGATTATCCGTAAGTATATTTTTCATTTGAAGAATTATTACTTCGCCCTCTATAGCGACACGGGGCTCTGGAACGAGATTTGGATACTCGATGAATACGATAACAAGACTGAACTTCTCCTCACAAGCTTTATCGATGGTATTACAGAAAAGCTCTCTCATGATATTGTTCCTTACGAGATAACATGAGACCTAAGAAAATCGGTCTTCACCATAGAGAACCGTCGACTCGAAGTGACCTATCTGGAATCGGCTCATGAAAGAAATGTATACGATATTCAGGTTCAATACCGTAAATAAAAATCCCCCACTCAGTGAGTAGGGGATTTTTATGAGATGATATTACTTCACTTCCTCTGTCGAAAGTGGAGTCACTCCGAGATATTTATCCATGAAGTTCTTGAGTGTAGCGACATCTTTAAAGAGTGTCATATCGAGCTTGCGTCCGTCGAGCAATACTGTAGGAGTTCCTGTAACTCCTGCCGCATCCCCTTCTGCCATCTCAGCAAGCACTTGTGGAAGATATTTATCTGCAGTGAGACATTCTGTGAGTTTACTCGCGTCGAGTGGCGTACCGACAGCGGCATTTATACGATCGCTATCACTCACTTTTGCTCAGGCTTTTGCCTCTTCCAGAGCATAGAGATTTTTCTTGTACTCCGTATACTGACCTTGCTCTGCAGCACAGAGAGCAGCGATCGAGTCACGTAGAGCATTTTTATGGATGCTCGTGAGTGGATACTGCTTATACGTGATAGTGAGTTTCCCGGATTTCGCATACTCTTCGAAGATCGGTCCGATCGTCTTCGAGAATGAGATACACGCAGGACACTGGAAGTCAGCATAGAGCGTCATCGTCTTCGATCCACTTCCGTATGTCGGAGATGGGATGAGAACCTTTGCTTCTACTGATCCAGATGCAGTGTTCGATACAGGAGGAGTTGGAGTGGTACAACTCGTGAGGACGAGGGTACAGATGATGGCGAGGAGGATTTTTTTCATAAAAATAGTGAGAAATACGTGGCAGATTATATAGGTTTTTTGCTTTGAAGCAAATTTTGCTTTTTCTCCCCTTTTCGAGTAGAATAGAAGGGTGAAAAATACTCTCTCTATCGCTCTTGTTTTTTCTCTCGGATTTTTTCCGATTTTTAGCCATGCGGAAGAGGGATTCGTCGGGGAAAATCCAGGACTCAATTTCTACACAACGATCGACCAGGGGAACTATACTATACAAGAGAAGCTCATGAAGGTGCGACTCGCAGAAACTCCGAGTCTTGATCAGTTCGGGAAAAATTGTATCAATGACGTTTTGTGGCTTCAGGGAATTCCGACAGATGCTAAAGTATTATCCAATCTCGAAAACGGGTATTATGGAGAAATTTCTGAAGCTCTCGCGAAAAATAAAGTCTCCATATCCAGTGATACTTTCCAAGAGCTCACCCACTGTCTCGTGGTCCGCTATCAACAAGTTCGAGAACGCACAGAACGGGAAAATGGCGCACGTGTCACTCTCTCATCTCTCGGGCTTTATATGGACGGGGATACGAGTAACTCTGACTACGATATCCTTTCCGATATCGAGAAGATCAATAGCCTTATCTTTTCTGAAGCACTGAAGTATGGCGGCGTGACCAACAAAAGTTCAAAGAATTTCGCTGATTTGCTCGCATGAAAACCTCCTGCACCGCTCTTCCCATCATGAACGACGAATGCGACATGAACAACATCAAACACAGGCACAAATACTCCTCCTGGAAATACTGGGACAACTTCGCAAAATAACTCTTCGAACACTCAGAACAATACTTCCCCTTCGACCTCACTCGCAAGCCTGATCGGACCATCGTGTACGACTCCTGGAAGTCTCGGGAATATAGGAGATATCACCTCTGATCCGTACTTCGTAGGTGAGCTCGCGAATCTTCTCGCATGAGGAAATACAGGCACTCCGAGTGGTAATGGCTATACACCAGGGAATGCGAGCGGTACTCCAGGGAACGGAAACAACACCACTGGAAATACCAATAACCCAAACCAAAATCCAACCAAAGACGCTTCGACAGATTTTTTCCATAAGATGCCATGTACAAGTATATTTTGTATCAAGGTGACGATGGTATGAGGAAGTGAGAATGCTCTCGGCGGAGGGAAAAATATCTCGATAGAAGGTATACTCGATAAACATCACAAAATCCTCGAGCCTATCTCAGAAAGTGCTCTTCGCGATGAGAAGATGACCAATAACTCTTTCTCTCTCCCATTTTTTAACCTCAAACTTCCAAGCACAATAGCAGGACTTCGAGTCTACTTGGCAAATAGCCCACAGGTAACGAGACGAGATAAAAGAGATGAAACCCCCGAGAAGAAAAAGGAAGATCTCGAACAAGTCAGGAGATGTGCTCAGGCATCGGTAGGACTTCCAACTGACCTGAAAAAAGCCAACAGTCTCATCGGTGCTGGGTATATGCCGACACGTTCTGCCACGAGTGAAACTATCACGAATCGCTCTAGTGCCCTCTGAGCTCAGGAAGCTGCAGAGCTCGCTCGATACACGAACTGTATGGAGTCACTCGTCTCAGGAGGTCGTCTCACCTACTATGACTCCTTCTCGACTGACCTTACAGAGATACAAACATTCACGAACGCTATGATGAAAAGTATAGACGAGATGATGACGCTTGGTGTCAAACTCAATAATAAACCTGTCAAATAATGAACCGCCTTATTTTTCGCATCTCACTCGGAACTCTGGCTCTCGCTCTCTCTGCTGGGCAGGTATGAGCGTGTGCGATCGCGAATGGTCCGACACCACTTCTCACTGCCTATCTGAAGAGTGTCGCAGAGAAGGTCACACAAGTGAAGGGTGCTGTATCGGGAACAAGCTGTGGAAATGCAGGAGCCGTCAGCGATGCTAATAGACTCATCGAGGTTCTCGACCGTATCGATGCACAGAATCCTGTCTTCCCCGATATCGTCTCCGACTTCCAGTATCGTATCATGCTCGTCGTATCCTGAGATGCTCGCAGTCCCGTCATGCGTATGGGGCAAGTGATACGAAATCTCGAAGAGCAGACGATACTCCCTGCCATGAAGCAACTCGGATCTCAGTGTGCTCTCGATACGAGTATCGATGGTGGAACTCCTGAATCTGTGCTCACAGATCTCCTCGTGAAAAATAAATCTCTTGAATCATTTTTCAGGCAGGTCGCACTCGGGGATCCGACACTTCCGAGTGGGACAGGTCTAGATACTAAGCTCCTCGAAGAAATCAGGGATAACTACTCGAAAGATGTGACAGTAAGTTGTAAGGGTGATTCTGGTCTTGCGAACCTCATGGAAAAAGGTGCAGAACTTATGAAGTGGATTACTGATTTTTCTGGAAAAACAGCAAAAATGAACGATGACTGGAAGATCGCACTCGACCTCTTCCGTGGCACCGCGACGAACTATAACGATATCCAGAAAAAACTCCTTTCCGAAGAGCTCTCTCGTCAGGGTATGACCAAATGAGCTGCTGACAGCATCCTCACATCTCTCGACTGTATGCAGAAAAAAACGGGACAGTGAGCATCTCCTGAAGACTGGGGCAAGGCTCGTATGGAATGTGCACAGTCACTCATCATCGGCGGAAACGCGAAAGTGAAAGAGGTATTCTCACTCTTTGGAGAACCGAAAACCACCGATGAATACCTAAAACGTCGACTCGATCAGAGCCAAACAAATGCTACGGCATCTCGAGATATCACGAGTTTCTACAGAACCACCCGAGAAAAACTCGCCTGAGATAACGAGGAAAGGATCAACGAAAAAATGATGACCGATCTCATAGAAATGCATATCAAGCTCAGAGAAACGAGCACCCTTCTCGAAAAACGCATCCCAGAAATGCAGACAAACTGTATGAAGTGACAGCCTGATATCGTAGGCGGGTGTCGATCGAAATAGAATATGCTAATGCCATTAATTTTGTCATCCTCGTAGAGGATCCCTTTCAAAATCATCTTATGAGAACTAAATAATTTCTTCCTTATAAGTGCAGGGGAAAGAGATTTCTCCGCTACGCTGCGAAATGACAAAGAAGAAACAGTTTATGAACAGTCTCTAGGCGATATCTATATACATCGGACAATGATCCGATCCCATTTGCATGGGAAGATATCATATATCACGAATATTTGCAAAAAGTGAGTCCTCACACCAGAGAGCGTCGATACGCCATCCGACATTTCTCTCTCTCGAACGAGTCACAGGATCCCACCACGAGTACACTTCGGGGGTATCAGGATTTTGCTCTCGCCAGATATCGTGCCATCCATCCTTCACTCGACCATCGAGCCAGGCACGTTCCACAGGATGGAATCCGATTTTCCCATCGTTTTCTTTCGGACGAGCGAGGTCGATCTCATGATGAGCGCAGTTGATATCTCCTCACCAGAGGACCGAGTGTCACTCGGCACGGAGGGCATCCATGTATTTCGCGAACTCGCTGTAGAAGACGATCTTCCCTTTCCACGCATCTTCGGATTTCCCTCCGTTCGGGAAGTAGATACCAAAGATATCGAGGATATTTATTGGTTTTATTCCCCCTTGATAAAGGGGGTTAGGGGGATTTTGCTCCGAAACCAGATCCCCCCTGCCCGCTTCGCTATAATTCGCCGCTAAAAGTGCGGACTCAAAACCTTTCGCAAGGGGGAGCTCAGAAGCTTTCTCTCATTTATATTTCATTCTTAATTCCACATGAGCGACTCTTCCCTCATTTGCTGTAGGATCCGAGGGGAAACTATCGAGAAATCTGATATCAAAATCATCATACACTCACTCTTGGATCCAGACTCATGTTCCTGCATATCCTGGCTTTTCTGCAGGATTGTAGTAGGTTTTATACCCTTGTGGATTTTTGAGTTCTTCGGGGATTTTATCATGTCCCGCCTTGATCTCCTGCATGAAGAGGATATCAGGATCATGGGTTTCGATAAGTCGAGTGAGTTCTCATTTATTCGAAGTAGCACGGATGCCGTTCACATTCCAGGTGATGATACGCATAGGGGAGAAATTTATACGATAAGTGTATAGAATTCGAGAAAAAAATACAATATATTCTATAAAATCCTCCCCAGCTCCTCGAGACTTCCCACGATAATCTCTTCGCTATCGAGCATCTCTCTCGTGATATGTCGCTCATCGCGGGTAAAAAGGACGATACGACGCGTGATCGCGTATTCGAGGATTTCCCTGAGTTCTGGAGTGCCTTCGAGCTCTCGGTAGAGATTATAGATCGGAATATGCGGAACTCCGAGCTCACTACTGATAGTTCGCCACGACTTCTTCGCAAAGATATGGAGGAGGACTCACTTCACGAGAACGAGCGGAGAGAATTTCTTCGCGACAAATCCCGACCGTTCGCACATACGACTGATACGGTTGTAGTCTCTCGGTTCGATAAGATGGAAGCGGATAAGCCACATGAAAAGAATCGGGTTATGATCCTAATTATAACAAAAGTGAGTGGAACACAACTCTTATTTCTCCAGAAGAGCAAATCTCTCGTCATCGAACTCATCGAGACTGTGAAGTATCATATCCGCGATCGCGAATTTCGGATTACTATGATTCTCTTCTTCAGGCACTCACACACACTTGAGTCGAGCTGACTTGGCAGAGAGGATACCATTGAGCGAGTCTTCGAAGACGAAGCACTCACTCGGATCAAGTCCGAGTTTCCTATATGTCGAGATATATCATCCTGGATGAGGCTTTCCATGTTCTTCATCTTGTCATGAGTGTATGACATCTATGAGAGATGCGATATCGAGTCGCTTCATCACGGCATCTATGAGGACATAGTCACTCGCAGAGTTGATCGCGATTTTGAGTCCTTTTGCTCGCACAAATTCTATAGTAGAAAGATATCATCTTTTTCCTTCTCATTCAGTAGAGATGAGATCTATCATACGCTCTATGATACGTCGCTCTACCATTTCTATAGGATGGTTGGTAGTGTTCCAAGGAAACTTTCTGTGCCAATGTCGAACGGTATCAATATTTTTAAAACCTGTCGTCTCCCGCATCATAGGAAGAGTCAGATCAAGTCCAAGAGAGCCAAATACAGCTTTCTCAGATTTTTTCCAGAGTGGCTCTGAATCAATAAGGAGTCCATCCATGTCGAAAATTGCAGCTTTAAACATATTTATTCTACAGTTACTGATTTAGCGAGATTTTGTGGCTTATCGATATCTCGTCCGAGCTTCTTCGCTATACCCACACTCATGAGCCAGAGTGGGATGAGCGGGAGAAATGGCGTAAGCAGTGGATGTGCTGTCGGCACCTCGATACGGTCATCGTAGAGTCACTCTTCACTATCATCTCCTGTCGTTAGCACCCCGAGGACGACTCCGTTTCGTGCTTTTATCTCTTTCACATTCGAGGTTGTTTTTTCTCTGAGGACTCCCTTGAGATTCAGGACGATCGACGGCATAGACGGGCTGATGAGCGCGAGTGGACCGTGCTTGAGTTCTCCGGTCGAGTATGCCTCGGAGTGGAGACTCGAGAGTTCCTTGAGCTTGAGTGAGCACTCCTGTGCTGTCCCGTAGAGGACATTTCGTCCGAGGAAGAAGAAGTTCTGATATTTCGAGTATTTCTCGATGATCGGTTTCAGGATATGCTTGTCTCGGAGTTGTTCTTCGAATTTCCATGGCATCTCCGCAAGATGGCGGATGATCTCACGAGCATCCTTCACCTGGAGATCGCGCTTGAGTCCGAGTGAGAGTGCCATCAGGATCAGGACAGCAAGCTGACCGACAATATTCTTCGTCGAGGCGACTCCGACTTCCATACCCGAGTGAGTATAGAGTCCCATGTCACACATACGAGCGATCGTCGATCCGACGACATTCACGATACCAAATGTGAGACATCCCTTTTCTTTCACCATCTTCAGACTCTCACGTACATCTGCCGTCTCACCTGACTGTGACATGAAGATATAGAGCGTCGACTTCGACGGAAGAAATGTATCGTAGAGGAACTCATTGCTCGTGCAGACTTCACAGGGAATATGAGCAATCTCACGAAACCAGCTCGCACCGACCATACCAGCAAATGCACTCGATCCTGATGCGATGATCTCGATACGGTCGATCTCATAGTTATCGAGAGATTCGAGGGTTTCATTGGTGATCGTCTGAGTTTCGAAGTTGAGTCGTCACTTAAGCGCATTTTTAAATACTTCTGGAATTTCGTGGATTTCTTTCTCAGTAAATGTCTCGAAGCTTCCCATAGTCGCCGTCTGGAACTCTGCCGTGATCTTCTCACGATTTTTCTCGACTTCTTCTCCGAGGGAGAACACAGAGTACTTCCCTCCCGCGAGTCTCACGATCTCATGATCTTCAAGCGTCACGAACTCGGTCGCAACACGAGAGACGGCGTTGATATCCGAGGAGAGGAATATACCAGTATCAGAAACTCCTATGATCATAGGACTTCCGAGCTTCGCTCCGAGGATCATATCAGGATGTTCACGGTCAGCGACGACAAGTGCGTAGGCACCGACGAGTTTGGTGAGGACAGATTCAAATGTCGTGAGAAGATCACCATCATACATATCTTCCATGAGCTTCGCGACGACCTCAGTATCCGTCTCCGAGTAGAACTCGTATCATTTCGTTTTCAGTGCTTCTCGCAGTTCATGATAGTTCTCGATGATCCCGTTGTGTACGACGAAAAATCGCATATCACTCGAAAAATGAGGGTGTGTATTTTTCTCTGTCACACCTCCGTGTGTCGCCCAGCGAGTATGTGCGATACCTGAGATATATGGTTTCGTCGCATTCGCATTTCGCTCGACCTTGGTCGCGAGGTTCGATACTTTTCCGACGGCTTTCTCGAGGAAGAACTCTCCTCTCGCCGAGACCGCGAACACTCAGGCACTATCGTATCCGCGATATTCGAGATTGCGGAGTCACTCGATGAGAAGTGGGACAGGATTTTCAGAGCCATTGTAGGCAAATATTCAGCACATAAGATATTGGGGTTAGTGATTTTGATTGGTCGACTGGAGAATCGTATTTTTTTCTCGACTAAAGTCAAAGAAGGAAGAGAGAAAATGTTTAGTGAGAAAAGTGATGAAAATAGCTCTATGATAGGATATTTTTCATGAAAAATCCGTGAAAGAATGAATGATTTTTTTTAAGACAAGGGAAAACATGTGGGATTTTTGACAGGATTTTTTTATTGTGCTACTATGAGCATGATACGCACTCTTTTACCTTTCTTTTTATGAAAGCGCTCACAAAATCGGTGGTCTTCTCTCGCCGTGAGAAACTCCTCCTTGGTCTTCTTGGGTCTGCTATGCTTTTCTCTTTCTCATTCTCCTATGGAGCGGTGAATCAGGCGAAAGTAGATTCGATCATGCAGACGATAAATACTGCTGCGAATAATTTCTCCTCTCAGACTGATAGAGACACCTACTACCAGAGAGTATATACAGGACTCTCAGATGCCATAGACATGCTTGCTGTGGTACGAAATAATGTCGGTGCCATGATCGGAACGGCACCAGTGACGGTACCTCCTGTGACGCCACCTCCAGTGGGAACGCCACCAGTTACACCTCCTATTCCTCCGACATGAGGAGACAATCCGCTCCCCGTCACGGTCGCCAATCCTATCGCCGACTACCCTATCCCTCCTCCGTGTCCTGCAGGGGTGAAGATACAGAAAGAACTCATGGGAAAGGTTACAGGCGCATGGAAATCTACCGCTTTCGATAGAGCAGCTTACCCACCAGGACTTATATTTAAGTTCCGTATAGATACAGTAGCAGATATGAAAGCCATAGGAATGATAACAGTTGACGGCGAAGCCGCCGCAAGCCGAGGGCATACAGTGGTTCGTGCTCGACTCTCTCCTTATCCATGTGACTTCCCGACAGCAGAAACTTGGCTCCAGTCTCCAAATGATGTCAACACGGATGCCTGTGCCAATGTCTGAGGGAATATACAGTACTGAGTGAATACCACATGATTTAAGCGACTCTCTAAGAGTACTGCAGGGGGTGGTGCTTGTAATCTCAAGATCGGAGAAACTTACTATCTCAATATACAGGCAACTCCAAGTATAGCACAACATGATGAACACCACATATGAGTCCCAGGCGTGCACACTGACTGTAATCGTAGCGACATGGCGTGCGCACTCCTTATGGAAGACAAATGACTCGATGCTACTCCTACTCGACCACAATACTGGGGAATTTATAACACTTTCGAAGAATATGCTGCAACTCGACTGATCCAAAACAATTCCAGCGAAAACCCAGAAACCCTCCGCCAAAAAGTCATAAATGACTATAAAATAAAAGGGATGAATACCGATGGTGCCACTGGAGCACCAAGCGGATGAGCGCCAGCACCAGTCACCAATCCTATCGCAAACTATCCTATCCCAGCACCATGTATGGCTGGAACTGTTCTCAACCAAGAGCTCATGTGAGCAGCAAATGGTGGATGGATCCGTCGTGAATTCCCAAAATCTACCGACCTCGTAGCATGACACGTCTATAAGCTCCGTATCGACGAGAGTGACGGACAGGATGGTGCTGTCCAATGGGGCGATGCTCCGCCAGAGAGAATTTCTACCACAGTGAAGATCTCTCCATACCCATGTGACTTCGTCACACTCGAGCAAGAGAAAAAATACTACGATGGACGCATCACTGTAGCAGCACGTCTCAAGACATGGTGGGACAGTATCGCAGTACCTGCAGACACACAACTTAGTGCCTGTATGGGTATCAGGAGTTCATCAAGCGTAGTGTATAAAATTGGAAATACATTTAATTCATCACCATCAACTACTTGTACTCTCATAAAGTGAGTTACGTATTATGTGAATGTTCGTCCTTCATTTACCTTTATGCATGAAAACGGATGTAATGGTCCGTATGCCTGTAACTATGATCTCATCGACGCTGGAAATCAGAAAATATCAGAAAATAGACCATTTTGGGGTGGTAAGTACAGCCAGTATATACAACTTCGCTCCACAGAAAATGTAGAATCTCTCCGTCAGAAAGTGGTAAGTGACTACGCGACAAAATGAGTGAATACTGATGGTCTCACCAATACAGCTCTCTGAGGAACATCTGTAACCCCCCCAGTATCTCCAGGAGGATGACCAGTAGTGGTTCGAGAAGGTCCATGGGAACGAGTAGAAGATATCTTCTGTCCAGATACTCTCGCAAACCTTCGTGCCAGTTACCCAAATAACTATAATTACTATAACCAAGGAAATACCTACTGGAATGTAAAGAACTATCTGACTCCTACAGATAATACATTACCTGCAAGTTGTACTACAGGAGCAAAATTCGTGAAACATGGTATGCAGGCAACCTGCTATGTGTATGAGTGTAAGAACTAATACACTTTAAAAAAAAATCGTCCACTAGAAAAGTGTGGACGATTTTTGCTTTTTTCAAGTATTTGTGAAATAATGAGAAAGTTATAGGTAATTACTAACTTTACTCTACTATGAAAACCGCTCTCCTCTCCCGTCGTGAGAAACTCCTCCTCACACTTCTCAGCTCTACTCTACTCTTCTCCTTCTCCTTTTCGTATGGAGCAGTGAATAGCAATAAGGTGGATGCTATCATGGAAATGATCACCAAAGGGTGAGCGAATTTCTCAGATATCCCAGTAGCAGGACAAACCAAGAGTGAAAGAACTCAATACTACGAGAAAGTCGATGCAGGACTCTGAGATGCTGTAGAGATGCTTGCAGTGGTACGCAACAACATACGATCTCTCATGGGACTCTCTCCTGCCTATACGGCAGATGATATCGTAGGACAGATCATCGGAGGAGTTATCGGGAACCCAGGGACAGGGAACCCAGGAATAGGTGGTGGGAATATGAACCCTATGGCACTCTGTTCGACAGACTCCACGCTCGAGACGATCGCATGGCCTCATCCTACCAGAGGATCATACAATCCACTCATGTCAGTAACAGATACAAAATCTAAAGTATTTACATTCACTGTTCCCTCTGGAGGAACAAGTATGACGATATCGTATGCGAGCACTCCTACAAATACAGGAAAACGTATACAAAAACTCTACTACACACTCTCCAAGCAAAAAGCATGTACCTATGGAGATACTTCTATCGGATGGAGCAATACACTCCAGTGAGGAGGGACGCTCAATTTTCCTGTAAGCACTGAAAATACATCTGGACCATATACATGAAATCCAAAACTCACTCCTGGTGAGACATACTATCTTTCATTCAAAGCACAACAACCTCTCACATCAGATACAGATAAAAATGCTCCATTTGATCTCATAGTAGAAGGTGGCACAAGTGGTGGCAACCTCTGAGGGACATCATCTGTGTGGTCATCTGCGAGTTCTATCTCTTGTCCTACCAGTGTCGTAGGTCTCCAGTCAGCGAACCCAAGCACCTATAATGCCTCTACCAACACGAGTGGGTACCAATATGCAAATATCTCCTGAATATATGTAAATATAAAAGACTATACCAACCCAAGTGACACATCTCTCCCAACGAGCTGTACACCTGGAAAGAAATGGATCAGTAAGTCAGGAGCAAATAGCTGTAGTATATTCACTTGTCAGTGAAGTGTCACGACTCCTCCGACTATTCCACCGATCAATCCACCTGTGACTACTACCAATATGTGTCCTGCTGGGCAGAGTTACCCAGACTCTAAGTTTTGAGACTATACTGACTTCCCAAGTCGGCAGATGTTTAAGAGTACTGATCCTACTCGTACATATACCGTAGAAATGAATATCAAAGATACGACTACTGCAGGGAAACTCGAAGGAGAACTCCCGACACTTACCTATGCTGAAGCCCCGGGAAGTCTGATAACAGGATGGAATATCAGTATTTCGAGAAATCCTTGTGACTTTTCATCATCATCACAAACTATAGTTACAAATTATTTCGACGGATGGAGGTACTACTCTGTCAATGATAAGAGAACAAAACCTGGCATTCTGAACCTAGCAACTGGAAAATGGTATATCAACTTCAAAGTTGCTCAAAAATGTATCACGCCATGAAAACCAGCAGACTCTCCAAACCAAGACAACTGTGGGATATTCTTTGAGCTCCCTGGTGATTGACTCCAGAAATACATCAACTATACTCCGACTCTCACCGTACGCGATATCAATAAAAAAATATCTAATGCTACCTGTGAGCTCACTGTGGCAACCAATATCAGTGGTACGTTTACCAGATATCGCCCGATCTGGAAAGAGTATCTCCCAGAGGTGTCTGGAAACTACTACTATATAGGTGGATCGACTATGATGAGTAAGGATGATCTTCTCAAACAGCTTTCTCCGTGTGGAAGTGGAATCAATCCAGGAACGACATGAGACTGGATGAATGCTGGAAGATGAGATCTTTGTAAAATAGGTACAACAATACTTCGCTCACTTCCTCCATATGAGGTTCGTCCTCTCCCTCCAAATGAGGGCTGTACAGCTCTATGTCAGTCGATTGGTGGTAGTACTGAAAATTTCGACTGTCGTCCACCAGACGGAAAAGAATTTACGAATATATAAAGTATGAAATCCGCCCGAAAAAAGGGTGGATTTTTTGCTTTTCTCTGGAAAAAATACTATACTAAACTCGTACTCATTTCTTTCTATGAAACCAACTCTTTTTTCCACACGTGAGAAACTTCTTCTGAGTCTCCTCTGATCAAGTGTGATTTTTAGTGCATCGTTTTGATTCTCTTATGGTGCTGTCAATCAAAGTAAAGTCGACTCCATAATGCAAGCGATAGATAATGCTGCTCGTAGCTATTCTTCAGATACTGATAAAACAAACTACTATAGACAACTCTATAG
>CAYSEP010000021.1:11010-15284 GCA_964430065.1 uncultured Candidatus Peribacteria bacterium | reverse complement strand
AGGAAGTTGTGAATTTCTCATGACTTGCCTCAGTATCTTTCGATACTCCGATGATTTGTATCCCGAGCTGCGCGAACTCTCATTTGAGGCGAGTGAAGTCCTGGGCTTCGAGCGTACAGCCAGGGGTATTGTCCTTCGGATAGAAGTAGATGAGGGTTTTCTCGGTTTTCTGGAGATAGGGAGAGAGGTTCATAGGTATAATAAAAGCAATGTAGAGTAGAAACTATGATATATTTTAGCATATTCTGCGCAAGTGAAAATATAAAATTAGCACTCTCATACAAAAAGTGCTAAAAAAGTTTTGACAGGAGAAAAAATTCTGATAAAATGCCTTGTAAGTTCGAGTATCGGAGCATGGATTGCTTCGTTCCTCGCAATGACAGGAACCTACGGTTCTTAACTTAATTTCTAACTCTATTATTTTTATGTGAAAAATCATCGGTATCGACCTCGGAACTACGAACTCATGTGTCGCCTTCATGGAAGCAGGACAGGCGAAAGTCATCCCCAATGCAGAAGGAGGACGCACGACTCCATCGGTCGTCGCATCGAAGAAGGGTGAGACTATTGTCGGTATGCCAGCACGTCGCCAAGCCGTCACCAATCCTGCTAACACGATCTACTCAGCAAAGCGCTTCATCGGACGCAAGTTCTCAGAAGTGACTGAGGAACTGAAGAGTGTGCCATTCAAGGTCACGAAAGGCTCTGACGGTGGATGTATGATCGAGTGGAACGGGACGCCAGTCCGTCCAGAAGAGATCTCAGCAAAAGTCCTCGAGAAACTGAAAGAAGATGCAGAGAAATTTCTCGGACAAAAGATCACAGAAGCGGTCATCACTGTACCGGCCTACTTCAATGATGCCGAGCGCCAAGCGACGATAAATGCAGGAAAGATCGCAGGACTCGATGTGAAGCGTATCGTGAACGAGCCGACAGCAGCAGCCCTCGCATACGGAGCAGATAAGAACAAAGACCAGAAAATCGCCGTCTACGACTTCGGTGGAGGAACATTCGATATCTCGATCCTCGAGATCGGAAGCGAAGGGACATTCGAAGTACTCGCGACCAATGGTGATACGCACCTCGGTGGTGATGACTTCGATCAGAAGATATTCGAATACGTCATGAGTGAGTTCCAGAAAGAGACAGGGATCGACCTTCGCAAGGACGCTATGGCCGTCCAGCGTGTCCGCTCTGCCGCAGAAAAAGCAAAGATCGAGCTCTCATCGAGCACACAGACGGAGATCAATGAGCCATTCATCGCGATGAATGACGGAGTTCCGAGCAATATGAATATCACGATCACTCGTGCGAAATTCGAAGAGCTCATCGCCGATCTCGTCGAGCGCTCACTCGAGCCGTGTCGCAAGGTGATGAAGGACTCAGGACTCCAGGTTGACCAGATCCATGAAGTCATCCTCGTCGGTGGATCGACTCGCGTCCCGATGATCAAGAGCAAGGTAGAACAATTTTTCAAGAAAAAACCAAACGAAACCGTCAATCCAGATGAAGCGGTCGCACTCGGTGCTGCTATCCAGGCGGGTATCATCCAGGGTGATGTGAAGGATGTGCTCCTTCTCGATGTGACTCCACTCTCTCTCGGTATCGAGACGCTCGGTGGTGTCATGACTCGTATGATCGAGCGCAATACGACGATCCCAACCAGCAAATCTCAGGTCTACTCGACTGCTGCCGATAACCAAGACAGCGTAGAAATCCATATCCTCCAGGGTGAGCGTGAGATGGCGAATGACAACAAGTCACTCGGAAGATTCATCCTCTCGGGAATCGCCAATGCTCCTCGTGGTATCCCACAGATCGAGGTCACACTCGACATCGATGCCTCTGGTGTCCTCCATGTCACCGCGAAGGATAAGGGTACGGGCAAGGAACAGAAGATTACCGTGCAGGGAAGTACGGGTATGTCCGACGACGAAGTCGAGAAGCTCGTGAAAGATGCTGAGGCTAATCGTGAAACCGATAAGAAGAAAAAAGAATCTATCGAAGCTCGCAACCACGCTGACTCCATGGTCTACCAGACCGAGAAGACGCTCGAAGAAAACAAAGGGAAATACGAAGAGAAAGACGGAGAAGAGGCAAAAGTAAAACTCGAAGAGCTAAAGGCTGTCCTCGCCAATGCCGATGCAGATAAGGATGCTCTCGAGGGCGCTACCAAGTCTCTCTCCGATATCATGATGAAGGTCGGACAAGCGATCTACTCACATGCAGGAGATCCTGCAAAGGCTGAAGAGAAGAAAAATGAAGATGGAAGTGTCGAGGCGGAGGTCGAGGAGAAATAAAAGAAATAAAAGAAAATCCTCTTTGAGAAATCAAGGAGGTTTTTTTAGCAGATAAATTGACAAAAATCATCTATGTATGTTATAATTAAAATATGAAGAATCAGTACGAAAACTCATCATCTTTTGTGGAAGTAATACCCTATAAACTAAATTCACAAGAACTTATAATTAAGACGTCTCAGAAAGTAGCAAATGCCTTGCGTTTAGTAGCATGAGGATTATGAGGCTTGTCCTCTCTTTGATTAGGCAGTGTACCTATAGTGGGACTTATATGAAAGAATGCTGATTTACTTAATATAATAGAGAAATTTCCTCTTGAAGGAGGCATGTTTCTTGTATCTGTACCAATAGTATTTTGATGAGTTTGAACATACATGCTTGATCGAGTTATTGCAAATCTTGTATGAAGAGAAACTATAATGAGTAAGTTCGAGAGATGGAGAGATTACTCTCATCCTAAAAGGCTACTCCTTACAGATGCTTACCCGATAGCATCACTTCTTCCTATTACCGATAAACACCCGAATCTACAATACTATTTTAGTGGACTAGTGATGCCACCAGATATAGTATATATGCAAGAGAAGATTTCGGATTTACTCTGTTTTTATCCAGAAGAAGTTATAAAAGAGCATATTGATAAAATTATAATTCATGATTTTAATTGAAGTCCAATAGATAATGAAGATGAGAATAATAATTCTCTATTCAAGAATCTCCCAAAATCTATACGCAATACTCTAGAGGAAGCTTATGCTAAAAGAGATGCTCAATCACAAGGAAGCTCATTTGGCTGAATGGCATCACGACGAGCGAAAACAATATATATAGCACCTTCATTAGATGATTCTCTGGGAGATTGTTTGCATCATGAGTTACTTCATATGATGCTATTTCATGGATTAATTTGAAAATTTTCTCGCGAATGGAAAGCAGAATTTGGTGAACATCAACTTGATCAAACAGAGTACGTATCTCATTCAGTAATGGGAACAGGTATTAATTATGGTGTCATGAATACAGACGAGGATATGGCTACTATCGGAGAGAACCTTTTCTCTTTAGAATGATGGGAAAAACTCGAAGAAGCCGTAGTACTAAATCAACAAGAATGAAATAGGCCATGAATAGTTAGAAATAAAATAGATAAAATGATATCATTTTATGATAAGCAAACACATTGAATGATGGATAAAGATTACTTCGATGCCATAAGAAGAGGGGATATACGGACTTGAGAAGATGCGGAGGTTTATTTTAGTGCCAAGAAATAAACCCCCCATCTCAGAGGGATTTTCTTTTCTTTTGTCACGATTTTTTCGTATACTCGTCTTATAGATGCTTGGTCAGAGCTTTAATTTATCCATTTACCTTTTTTTATGAGATCTTTCTATTTTTTCCTCTCTCTCCTCGGATTCTCCCTTTCCGCACTTTCTCTCTCGGCTACAGAGTCGATGATCATCGGCGGTGATCGTGATAGTCATGGATGCATCCCATCTGCTGGATATGTCTGGAGTGAGACACTTTCGAAATGTGTCCGCCCATGGGAAACTCCGAAGATGACTCCTCGTGCCGCCCTCCAGTCGGGTACGTGGCATCTCGAGAGCCTGAACGGGAAATCCCTCTCTGGAGCGACGGCGACTCTGGATTTCGAGAAAAACCGATTTCACGCGAAAATATGCAATACTATGAATGGAGGCTATGGAGTCTTCAGAGATAGGCTTATGTTCCGTCGCGTCATCTCGACGATGATGTACTGTGAAGGAGATATCATGAACGTCGAAAATGCTATGAACTTCACGTGGGCAAAATTCATGGTAGGCTCAGATACACTCACGATCACGACGAAAAAGGGTGATGTGATCGTCTGGAAGAAAAAATAGGTATTATTTCTCGAAAAATCTCACTGAAAAGTGGGATTTTTTATGTATTTTTGTGAGGATTTTTGGATTTCAGAAAAAATTATGATAAAAT
>CAYSEP010000021.1:0-10910 GCA_964430065.1 uncultured Candidatus Peribacteria bacterium | reverse complement strand
TATATTAACTTTCTCTTTCTATGGCGAGCATGTCACGAGAGGACTTCACTGATAAAGTCCAGGAATATATCAAACGGATTAACCAGATCGCCGAAGAGCAAGGCTACTCGGTAATGATGGCGTACTATATCGGTGGATCTGAGGCAGAAAACTCGGATGATGACTTCATCATCGACTGGCGCAATATGAGTCTCAATGATAACCTCTATGCGATGTCTCGCTGGACACAGGATGTGATGAATAACTTCGATGAGAGTGCGGATGAAGATAAGTGGGGGAAGGATGGGCAGGATTTCATAGGGAAGTACTAATACTGCTCCCAAAATATCTGATCCTTCGTAATGCCGAGTTCTCCGAGTCTATTGCGAGCGCTTTCGACCATCGAAGGAGAACCACATATATAGAACTCTTGGTATAGGGCGATATTTTCTGGAGTGATCCAGTCTGTCACATAGCCTTTCTCATATCAGGGAAGATCTCATCGTGAGAGATAGGGAACTGATGTGAAGTCAGAGAATTTCTCTCCGAGAGTAGTGATCTCATCTCTGTAGAACGTATCGTGATTCTCTCGTACTCAGAAGATGAATGCGACTTTCCCAGGCTTGTTCACAGATATACTCGATGCGAGCATCTGGCAGTAGAGCGGGGCAAATCCTGTGCCAGTACCTATGAAACACTTATTATTCGGAGTATCTCGAAGTACGAAGTGTCCAAGTGGGACCATCCCCGAGAACACTGTACCGATCTCTGCATCACAGATCATCGGACTTCACTTTCCATCTGCGATCCGCTTGATGATGAGGGTAAATCCAGTATCCGAGAAAAATGCTATCGAATATGCACGAGAAAGTCCTAGTGCGAGCTGGAACATGGCATATTGTCCGGGTTTTGGTAACTCTTTCGCGATATCAGGACAATCATAGGCAAGTTCATAGACATCGTGTGTGAGTGACCGTTTCGAGATGAGAGTGAAGGTTGTCCTGAGCATAGTCGTATAAAAAAATCTCCCTTAGTATGGGGAGATTTATGATTTTTTCAAGAGGGAATTTAGGCTGCTATTTTATCTGGTGCTCAATATATCCCATCGTTCGGGGCTGGCATGGTAGCGTTTCATTCTTTAAGTACTATGGCGTTTATCGTATGCTTTGACCTATAGTATTGATCTATTACAGCTTGGTCATGTTTAGAGAGATTTGATCAAACTTCAAGCCCTATTATCTGTCCTGCTTTAGCCGCAGCCTCCGTAAATGGAGCAAAAATTCATATAGAAATTGCCTTTGCTTTCGTTGCAAGCAACTGCGTCGTAGATAATGTGTTCTCAGATTGTGTCATAATAGTAATCTATGCCATTATTATAGCATAGATTCTATTTCATGCAAATTATTCGTCGATTTCTTCGACTATTTTCTCTTTTTTCGGAGCTACGGTATCTCATTTTTTGCTTTTGCGGACTTCTTTCTCGATCTCTACGAGGAGTTTCGTATTTTCTCGGAGAAATGTCCGAGCATTATCTCGGCCTTGTCCGAGCTTAGTATCACCGTATGAATAGAACGCTCATGATTTCTTGATGATGCCACGATCTGATCCGATATCGAGCACTTCTCCGGCTCGGGAGATTCCTTCATTGAAGAGGACATCGATCTCGACTTCACGGAAGGGAGGGGCGACTTTATTTTTCACGACTTTCACTTTCACTCGGTTTCCGAATGCTTCTTTCTCATCTCCAGTTCCTGATTCGAGTTTTTCCTTCTTGCGGATCTCGAGACGCTGAGAAGCATAGAACTTCAGTGCATTTCCTCCTGTCGTCGTCTCAGGGTTTCCGAACATGACTCCGATCTTCATACGGATCTGGTTGATAAATATGACAGTACAGTTCGATTTGCTGATCACACCTGTGACTTTGCGAAGTGCCTGACTCATGAGACGAGCCTGGAGTCCCATGAATGAGTCTCCCATATTTCCTTCGATTTCTGCCTTTGGCGTGAGAGCAGCGACCGAGTCTACGATGATGAGATCCACAGCTCCAGAGCGTACGAGTGCATCGACGATCTCGAGCGCTTGCTCACCATAGTCTGGCTGTGAGACGATGAGATTATCGATATCGACACCGATATTGCGAGCGTAGGCAGGATCGAGCGCGTGCTCAGCATCGACGAATGCTGCAGTCCCTCCTGCCTTCTGACACTCAGCAATCGCATGCAGTGTGAGAGTAGTCTTTCCAGATGATTCTGGTCCATAGATCTCGATGATACGACCTTTCGCGTATCAGCCACCGAGAGCTTCATCGAGGGCGATCGATCCAGACGATGTCATCTCGACGTTCATATGGACTCGTTCTCCGAGTTTCATGACAGATCCTTGTCAGAATTGTTTCTCGATCATAGCGAGAGCAGAGGTAAGTGCGTCTTTGCGGTTATCAGTCATACGGGTTAATGTAAAGTATAAAGATTATGGTTTGTAGATTCCTGCCTGCACCCCAAGGGTACTTCCAAGGTTCATTTCATGAACCAAGGGGCGCGCAGGAATGACGGGGACTGTATAAAAGTGAAAATTATGTAACTTAGATCATGAGTGATGCGAGTGCAAGAGTCATGACAAGGCAAAGGAAGTAGTTCGTGTATGTGAGAAGTGTGAGTGTCATAGTAGAGTTAAGTAAAGAGGTCTCCTGGAAATGCGCGGACAAAGATTCACTGGATCATGATGTTCCCATCGGATTCATCGAGGATGATCGGTCGATGTTTCGGATTATCTGAGTGAGGGATGAGGTAGACAGAGTCACCGATTTTTTTGTATTCCTTCAGAGTGGCTTCATCATTTATCAGTGCGACGACGATCTTTCCTGATTCTGGGAGATTGGTTCGCTTGATGAGGACGAGATCACCACTCTCTATTCATTTCTGGTTCATAGAGTCTCACTCGGCTCGGAGGAAGAAATATTCGTCCGAAGGGGATAGGAGCTTGGTCGATATCGGTATCTTGGTCTCGATGTTCTCTTCGGCGAAGATGGGCATACCGCAGGCGATAGCTCATATGAGGGGAATACTCCTAACCTCATAGCTATCAGTCTTGTACTGAGGGGATATCCGTATCTGTTCGAGAGAGTCTCTGTAGAGCCAGCCCTTTGCCATGATCTGGTCGAGCATGACCGAGATCGAGCGAGGAGAGGCATATCCGAGAGCCGCCTGGAGGGCACGGATCGTGAGCTTCTCTCCCTGTGATATGAAGTCACGGACTTTCTGGAAGACGAGTTGCTCTTTGCGAGTGAGTGTTTCCATAAAAATAAAAGTTACATACAATGTATACAAAAGAGTATATATGTATACATTTTGAATGCAAATAAAAAACTCTCGACAAAAAAGAGTTTGGTATTTTTTATATAGATGATAGAGCCTATTTTTCTTTTATTGACTGCTAATTATCTCCCAAGTATTCTTGCTATTTCTTCTGCTCGTTTTATTCATCCTCCCTGATTGGCATTTGCTTTAGAAATAAGTCTTTCTATATCTACTCACATTCGCCCTTCTAATTCATTTAAATCAACTTCCCAACTATCAGTACTAGTAATTGTATTCAACATAAATAGTAAGGTTAAAATTATTTCTTTCTATCATAGTGCTCTTTCAATCCTTCGACAGTTCCTACTGCGATACGTTTCCCATGGCAGATCGGACACTCATAGAGATACTCCTTCACTTGCTTACCGATCTTCTGTGGTTCGAGGTGGATCGCATCGACCTGTTTCCAGCACTCACGACAGAAAAATCCGATATCTCCGCGTTCAGGGTTGAAGTTGTTTTCACGCTTTTTCCCGAATGAGGGAACGTTTACGAGATCGGTGTAGGAAGTAGACATATTTCGATGATATAGAAACAGGAGAAAAATGCAAGCGAGTCTGTTGTGCCTTCGTCATTCCTGCGTAGGCAGGAATCTCTCATGTTTTTTCTGTACTTTTTGAGGAAAAAGTACCAAAACCTTCGGGGTGGCAACGGAGTTTTCACTTTCTTATTCTCGATATTTGATTTTCACATCATTGCCACCCCGATCCCCGTGATTCGTCGATTTTCGGAAAATAAAAACAGCACTCAAGAAAGAAGCAAAGAATTGGAAAATTCTTCTTGCGTGAAGCTATTCGAATATGCTTTCGAGAAAGCCTTTTGGTGCTTTTTTTCCTCACTGGAGCTCGAGAAGGGCAGAGTAGAGTTTCTTCTCGTCAGCCGATATCTTCGTCGGGATATCGATCACATAGTGGATGATGAGATCTCACTTCGCTCATTTCCGATCGAGACGAGTGAGTCCTTCATTCGCGAATTTCACGATATCATCTCACTGTGTTCATTTCTCTATTTGGAGAGTTTTCTTCCCGATGATCGGGATCTCGATGTCTTTGCTTCCCCCAAGTGTCGCCTCGGCAGGAGAAATACGCACACTATAGTGGAGCGTGTGTCCATCGCGCTCGAGTCCACCTTCACGATTTGGTACCGAGAAAGTGATATAGAGATCGCCGTTTCCGTCGCGTCCTGTGTGCCCCTCATTTCTCATCTTCACACTCATACCATCCTCTATTCCCGCAGGGATCTCGATATCTTTTTTGATCGTAGTTTCAGTATATTTCTTCCCGTGACACGTTCCACATTTCTCCGTGATCATCTCACCCGTACCGTCACAGCGACTACATGCGCGCGCCTGCTCGATGACGCCAAATACCGTCCGCATCTGTTCGCGGACTTGACCCATACCGTTACACGTCGTACACTTCGTCGTCTTCCCTCACTTTCCATGACAGGTATCACAGCTCACGCGGCGCTTGTACTCGACTTTGCGGTTATTGCCTCGGATCGCATCTTCGAGAGAAATGCTCATACGGATCTCGATATCTTCTCCGATATCAGCTCGTTGTCGTCCGCCTCCACCACCGAATCCTCCACCAAAAAATGAAGAGAAAATATCTCCGAGATCTCCCGCATCGAACCCTCACTGAAACCCTCCAAATCCTCCTCACTGTCCATGGTTGTCCATGGTTCCATGACGATCGTAGTGTGCTTTTTTTCCATCATCAGAAAGGACTGAGTAGGCCTCGTTGAGCTTCTTGAACTCGGCTTCCTTGCCCTTATCTCCGCCATGACGATCAGGATGGAGTTCCATCGCTTTTTTTCGATAGGCTTTTTTTATCTCCTCGGGAGTCGCTTCACGAGAAATCTCGAGGATGCTATAGTATTCGAATTGCATTTGTGAGAGATTACAGAAAAAATTTTGTCATCCCGAGTGAAACGAGGGATCTCTTTCAAAATCATCTTATGAGAAAGAAATAAATCGAATCTCTTAAGTAAAAGAAAAAGGGATTCCTCCTTCGTCGGAATGACAAAAGGAAGGTACCTGGATTAGACATGTTTTGCGATCGCAGCTTCGAGGACAGCAGTATCCTGGACACCGACGAATTTCTCGACTGGTTGTCCATCCTTAAAAATAATAATCGTCGGGATACTCATGATACGGAACTGGCTCGGAGTCGCAGGGTGACCATCGACATCGTGCTTCATGACTTTCGCTTTCCCTTCGACTTTAAGAGCGAGCTCTTCGAGGCGAGGAAGCATGATCTGGCACGGTCCACACCACTCAGCCCAGAAATCGACGAGAGTGACGCCAGAGGCGATATTGGCTACGAAATCAGCATCAGTAGAAACGAGAATAGACATGATAGAGTAATTAGTAGATAGTTATTGGGCAATTAGAAAGCGACACTTTTTAATCGAAAAAAGTATAGTAAAATTCGATAAAAAAGCAAGACGAATGGTGAGAATAATTCTCATAATAAAAATCTCCCCATCAAGAAGAGAAGGGGAGAAATATTCGAGATTTTTTATTTTTTGCAGCTCATGCACCAGTTATACGCCTCCCAGAGAGCAGCAAGTCCGACGAGCGCGTAGACGATCATCACGACTTGTGGCCATGATCCGAAGAGCATCTCTACGAGATTGTACTTAAACGCCACGAGACCCCAATTCAAACCTCCGACGATGAGCAAGATGCGCGCGAGCATATTGACAGTAGCCATAGGGAAAAAGAAAAGGATAAACTGTGCGAGAAGCACACAGGGATTGTATGCTTTTTGCGAAATTATGCAAGAACTTTGCGTATATCCTCTGCTTCTATGATCATGATAATGCTCTATGTATGAGAGTGATATATTCGCATTGAGCCTCTATTCTATAACAAAGAAAAATATAACTACTACATAAAATTAATCGTGGTTCCTTGTCCAGTTCTGACTACTTGGATTGCGTCACTTCTGTATTCTATGGTCAGGTCTTCTCTGAGGTGAACGGTAGGATGGGGAAGGAGCTTCGCTGTACCTTAGTACCGAATCCACTACTCGTGGCATTATTGTGATGCCATTTTGGGAAATACTTGGAATAGGGAACGCACGCCTAAAAGACTCTTGTGCCATATCTAAACTAACTACCATATCTGTGAGAGATTATAAAATAGAAAACTTTTTTAATAACATAATGCTATCATCAGCATCAGTTTTTACGAGAGTATATTTTATACTATTTTTTTCAAGAAAAGCAAATAAATTCTCCATCTTGGATCGAAACTTCTCCACATCGTCGATCACGATGAGAGCATCTTTTGTCATTTTCGGAAGGGAGAGAAGGAGATAGTCGAGGTACTCTCGCTTCATCGCGTCGATAAATACGAAGTCGAAATAATCGTCAGGAAGAGTGGGAAGGAGGGTTTTTGCATCACCGAAAAGGCTTGTAATATACTCTGTCATCTCTGTCTTCTCGAAATGGAGCTGTGCTTCGGTATAGGCATTCTCCGCGTACTCGAGCGTCGTGATATGCCAGCCAGGAAGAGCTCACTCGAGAAATGCAGAGGCGAACTGGAGTGTCGAATATCCATTCGCTGTACCGATCTCGAGGAGATTTTTTGGTTTTCTTCCTCGGATAAGTTCTTTCAGAAACTCGGCATTATTCTCTGAAATATTCGGGATTTTTCGCTCGAGTCAGGATTTTTTCAGTTCGAGGAGGTAGGTGGTGAGGACTTGTGACATGAAGGAATTATATCCGAGAAGTATGAAAAATCTATTGCATTTTCACCTGCAATCCAGGAACACTTGTATTATCTGTTCGGATTCTTCCTATTCAAATCCAAATAGGAGTTCCTCCTATACTGATTTGTCTTTCGATAAATGGGGCTGTAAGACGTTTTTTCTGACCATCAGGGGTATCAGTAACAATGTCTTCGATTCATCCTCGAATAGTCTGCATCATAGCAGTAAGTTCGCCATTAAAATCTTGGATTTTTTCTCCTCACTTTGGAAGATTGTTCGGGGTTGTTTGATCTACTATCTTTCCAGCAAGGATTTGAACTGTTCCATTGAGTTTTCCGGCATCTTGTGCTCATACTACGGAAGCAGCTACTGTAAGGGCTCATATGGAGAAAAGTTTTGAGACGCGCATAGAAGATTGTTGTTAGTAAATATGGCTGATCAGAGATATTTAAAGGCTTCGCGTATTCACATACAAAAATATATTTTTATTTATTCTTTTCTATGAAGTCATTTTATTCTGCGATTCGAGAAATGCAAGATTCTAGTTGATTTCTCAGCTCATCCCATCACCTCATATCATGTACTGTCTGATCTCACCTTTGTTTTATTGTTTTCAGTAATTCTATAAGAGGATCGTGAGATACAAATGATAATTCCCTATGGGAAAAAGTACTGAGTCATAAATCTTGCTTCTTTCACATTTTACTAATATATTTTCTTAAGGTTTCTTCTAATTCACCATCGATAGTATTATTAGTCTTATACGTTCTTATAGTATACAGTATACGCATGATATCTTCACGCACTCTGTCCTTCCTTGCTTCAGTAGGAAAAACAATGATAGTATTGTAAGAATGAGGCAACTCTCTAAACTCTTTTATACCTTCTGATGAAAAATTCAAATCGTATGTACCGACAATGTCTCAGTCGACTATGCTAGGCCCCCATGTTCCATCAGAAAGTCGAAGAAGAACGCGTTTGTTTCTGGGGAGATGCTTAGTGTTTCTTCGAGTATTTCCTCAAACAGGTAACGGCATCGATTTTTTGTTTGGATCCGTAAGTCCAAATATAGCTGAATTTGACATAAATTATTTATATAAAAAAATAATTTATTTACAAACTATTTTTTCATTTTATCCATTCCTCTATATCTTCTCGGATTTCTGATATGAGTCCGACATCTCTGAGATCGGCAAAGTGGAAGTCGGGTACTCCTGACTGGCGTACGCCATATACTTCCCCTGGTCATCTGAGCTCGAGGTCGATCTCAGCAAGTTCGAATCCATCTCCCGTCTTCTCCATCGCGCGGAGTCTATCGGTCTTGTACTCTTTGGTCGTGAAGAGGTAGCAGTAGCTCTGGTCATCTCCGCGGCCGACTCGTCCTCGGAATTGGTGCAATTGCGAGAGTCAGAATCTCTCTGCTGCTTCGATACACATGATCGTAGCATTGGGGTTATTCACCCCCACTTCGACCACAGAGGTAGAGGAGAGTATCTGGATCTTGTTCTCATAGAACTCTTGCATGATACGATCTTTTTCTTTCCCGTTCATCTTCCCATGGATGAGACCGATAGAGAGCTTCGGGAATACACTCGAGAGCGTCACCTGCATCTCGACCGCACTCGCGACTTCGAGGGTTTCTGACTCTTCGACAAGCGGAGATATCCAGTAGACTTGTCTGCCTTGGCGTACTTCCTCTTCGACGAATCGGTAGACTTCTATGCGCTGTTCTTCCTTTATTACTCGTGTGTGGATAGGCTTGCGTCCTGCTGGGTACTCATCGAGGACAGAAACATCTTGATCACCATAGATCGTGAGTGCGAGTGTACGAGGGATCGGAGTTGCAGACATATTGAGCCTGTGAGGCACGATCTTCGATCTGCTACAGTACTCTTCGAGGACTTTCCTCTGCTCGACTCAGAATCGATGTTGTTCGTCTACCACTACGAATCCGAGGTTCGCGAATGCGACCGAGTCCTGTATGAGTGCATGTGTCCCGAATATGATGTCTGTCTGGCCAGACTTGAGCCGCTCTCGTGCATCTTCCTTCATGCGTGGTGTGAGCGAGCCGACAAGAAGATCGGATCTAATGCCCCACTGCATGAGCCACGCTTCACTTCCAGCAAAATGCTGGCGCGCGAGGATTTCTGTCGGCGCCATGATAGCGACTTGGAGGCTTCTGTCATTCTGAGGTACGAAGAATCCATGCTCTGATTTTTCTGAATCCTGGATCCTTCCTTCGTCAGGATGACGGATACCATTTTCTGTTTTTCATCTAGATAGGATGATCGCATGGATCGCTGCGATGAGTGCTACCACCGTTTTTCATGTACCTACATCTCACTGCAGGAGCCGTGCCATAGCATACGGCTCGCCCATATCTTTGAGGATTTGGAAGAGGACGATTTTTTGCTTGTTCGTCAGTGCGAAGGGAAGTCATGCGATGATCTCCTTCACGAGTTCGACATCGAGAGGGATCGTGGGTGCGAGTCATTTTGACTCTCGCTGTGCGGTCTGTTTCTTCTCCACTCCGATCAGCTGGAACTGGAAGAGCTCTCCGTATCCGAGTTCGTGTTTCGCTCGTTCGAAGGCCTCTATCGAGCTCGGGAAGTGGATATCGCGAATATTCGCACTTTTGGCTCGGAGTCACTTCTTCGTACGTATCATCTGTGGGATATCGTCACTGATCTCGTCGAGAAATGGCTTCATATAGCTCATCTTCTCTCGTATCCATGACCCTGGGATATAGTTCACATCGGAGTATACGGGCACGATCTCCTGTCTCTTAGGAGAGAAATGCTCGATCTCTGCGCTCGGGAAAGAGAGACGACCGTACTCATATTTCGGCTTTCCGAAGAGAAGCACGGTATCTCATTTGCTGAATTTCGATAAGATCATCCTCTGATTGAACCAAACTGCTTCAGCGTGCATCCCGTCACTGTCGGTGACGACTGCTTTGATCAGGAGTTTCTTGTTCCGCGTCATCTCACTCGTGAGGAGCTCGATCGTACACTTGATGACCTGCTTTTCTGTGATATCGAGAAGAGAGAACTGAGTCAGTACATCACTCTTGTCCTCGTAGTCTTTCGGATAGAGTCAGATAAAATCTCCCACAGTCTCTATGCCTGCTTCTTTCAGTTTCTTTATATACACGTCGGTAGTATGCAGGAGTGACTTCGAGAGTATCATAGAGAAATGATAGAGAAATAGCGGAAAAATGCAAACAAGATGTGAGTCGTACTATTCCCCCTTGATAAAGGTTTTGAGTCCGCACTTCTAGCGGCGAATTATAGCGAAGCGGGTTAGGGGGATTTTTCCAAAAAGAAAAAGCCCGCGCGAAGCGGGCTTTAGAAGGAATGAGCTTGCCACGATAGATCTTTCGATCATCGCACAAAACTCAAATGTAGTTTACTCTCTCCTTCGAATATGGGAGAGTAGAGACGGAGTCACCTCCTTAGGAAATAAAGTGTGGTGTGGAAATCCAACGCACGGCTGCATCATTTGGTTTGCGCCGACCTCGTTTTTCCGCAGCCTTCCGACCCTCGCGTTGATAGTTTGAACCACCAGTTTCGATATACCGCATGGCTACAACTGCACTATGCTTAGGGGAAGATTCCGTTTGAGTCATAACTAGGTCTCCGAGTAATCCTTAGAATCAAAGCGTAATTCGAATTCGAACACTTTAACATCTTTATACCAGTCGTGAAACACGAACAAGCACTAAGGTAGTTGTATCTTAACCCTTCTTCTTGTTCTTGTCAAATATTTTTTTCTCTTTTTCTTCCTTCTTCGCTCTTCTTGAGCTTCGAAGGACACATCATCTTGCCTTTCGCTTGCATTTTTCGGTCGATCAATA
>CAYSEP010000020.1:0-16101 GCA_964430065.1 uncultured Candidatus Peribacteria bacterium | reverse complement strand
TATCGTTTATACTCCCTCCGTTGATCTTCGTGACGATATCTCACTTCACTATTCCTGATCGCTCTGCGAGACTTCCTGTGAGTGGCGAGAGGACTATACCTTCATGCTTGAGATATCCACTCTCCATCGCCTCGTCAAATGACGGAAGGAAGTAGGATCCATAACTTTTTTCGAGCAGTACATTGGGTCAGATTGGAGTCGCGGAAGTCATGAAAAATCCGAAAAATATGACACTCGCGAGGATGAAATTCATCGTCACTCCTGCGACGAGGACGAGGACGCGTGCCCACCATTTCTTTGCAGAAAATGCATCTTTCGCACGAGCTTCTGCCATACTCGGATCTTCTCACTTGATACGGACGAAACCTCAGATCGGAAGCCAGTTCAGAGTATATTCTGTTCATTTTTTATCTTTTCCGAGAGATCGTGCCTTCGGAGGTATCCCGATACCGAACTCTTCGACCTTCATGCCAGTAAATCGCGCAGTCAGAAAGTGTCCCATCTCATGGACGAAGACGATGAATGTGAAGACGAGAATCGTGAGGAGGATGCCGAGGAAAATTGTTATCATAAGTTATACTTGCATTCAGAAAAACATACTTCAAACCGCTACTGGAAAATAGATACACACTCAAACTATATAAGAAATAAGTAGTATATAATTTATTGGTTGATCATTTTTTAGAAAATTAGCGTAGTTCCTACTTAGTTTTTTAAACAACAGAAAAAGTAGTACATATAAGATTACTGCTACAATTTTTATAATAATCACCAACAGTATAGGTATAAATTTAAAACTCATATCCCACCAAATAATCAAGCTGAATCAATAGATAATCAAAGGAAATATTGATATTACTTTTAAAAAAAAGTAAATAAAAGTTTTTAGCATATAACTTATCAGTTTATTTAATACTATTTCGCCATCTGATCCTTCACATGCGTGAAGAGGTGATTGACGAGATCATCGAGTTTCGAGAAATTTTCCCTTTCGGATCTGTATGATTTTGATCCAACAGAGAGTATGATTTTTCCTTGATATTCTTTATCTTTCTCAGTTTTTACAGTGAGCTCGACACGTACAGGACTATTTGGCTTCTCATGTTTTTTTATATAACTATCGAGCTTTCCAGAGAGATTTTTCTCGACATAGCCATGAAGTGAAGCCTTCATCGCATCAGAGAAATCAGGAGCATGGAGGATAATTTCTGTTTCCATAAATGAAAAGGGTTAAGAATAGTTTTTTAATGGTGCTTTTCTTCGTGTTCTTCATTCTCGTCTTCATGGTGTTCTTCGGCGGGTTTCTCATAGGCTTCTTTCCAGTTTTCTATGATGATTTTTTCTTCTTCGCTGCGGAGATCTATAGGCACTCATGAGGTCATCGTATCATCGAGTTTGCGGACATATTCACGGGTGATATAGTCTTTGCCATGCGTGGTTAGGTGTCACTTCACGACTCACGAGAGAGTGTCGACGAGGATATCGAATGGTTCTCTATCATCTTCGTGTCATTTTTTCTTCTTTCCCACACTCTGGAGAAATGCGACGATATCCGTCGGACGACGTGCACTATAGAGTGTGAAGTTATCTTCGCCTGCGAGCTTCACTACGACATCTGACATGCCGAGAAGTGCTGCCCACCATGACCGCGTACGTATCTCTATGCCTTCGATCTTCCCATACGGGATATAGAGCATATCGGATGAGAACCATTTCCACTTCATATCGACGATCGTACTCTCGGTCATGATCCACACATCGACATACCAGTCGAAGAGCTTGTACATGATGACAGCATAGATGACGAGCATATAGGCATACGACCACCAGACAGGGATACTCGACCTGAGGAGGAAGATATCCTGACCATAGAGAAATGCAGGTATGAGCAGTCCGAAAAACATCCAGACGATGATATCTTCGAGAATGACGAAAAAATGACGGTGAAATACCTCTCGTATCTCCGAGTCTGAGCCGATATATGCACGGAAGAAGAGGTTGTCGAAGTTATTCATTTTTACTTGGAGGAGTATCGTAGAGATGACGATGGTTCAGACTGATTGCTATGAAAAATGCTGCCACACCGATGATGAGTCCAATCCCAGTAAGACTCAGATTATAAAGAATCTTGTTCGTGATGAGCTGATAGGTCGACTCGATATACCAAATCCCGCCGATATAGAGTATCGCCTCGATCGCTGTAGTAATCCAAAATATCCGTCTATGGACTCGGTAGATCAGGACGAGAAAAAAAATATTTACGAGTGGGAGAAATGTCATACTTCCAGTATAGGAAAAGGATGAGGAAAATCAAGGAAGTTTTACCCTTTTGCTTCGACCCAGTTCTCCCCCGTATGCATATCGACTCGTATGAGTGGTATCTGGTCACCAAGGATCCCATGTTTTGGCCCATGTTTCGTGAGGACATTTTCCATAGACTCCCTCACCAGGGTTTCCCATGTTTCGACTTCATCTTTCGGGATATCGAAGACGAGCTCATCATGCACCTGGAGTATCATAGAGCCACGGAGGTTTTTCTCGCGAACTTTCGCATCTATATCGAGCATAGCATATTTGAGCATATCTGCGGCGGTTCCCTGTACTGGCATATTTATGCCTTCTCGCTCGGCAATACCTCGGATAGTCTTATTGGCATCGGTGAGTCCTGGGATATACCGTCTCCGCCCAAAAGCGGTCTCGACATATCCGAGAGCTCTTCCCTCTTCGAGGATCGTCTCATAGTAGTTCTTCACTCATGGATAGCGCTCATAGAACGCTTCTATATATTTCTGTGCTTCCCATGGTGGCGCACCGAGCGTCTTCGCGAGACCAAATCCCGTGATCCCATAGATCACTCAGAAATTCACGGTCTTCGCGATACGTCTCTGCTCTCATGATATTTCAGATACATCTGGAAAGAGGAACTTAGCCGTACGAGCGTGGATGTCTTCTCCTTTCTCGAATGCTTCGAGAAGCGAGCGATCCTGAGAAAGCCATGCGAGCACCCGAAGCTCGATCTGGGAGTAGTCCGCGACGAGGAATATATTTCCCTCACTCGGTACAAAACATGACTTGATCTCGCTTCCATATCCGACACTTGTCGGGATATTTTGGAGATTGGGATCATTGGAACTCATACGTCCTGTGGCAGCACCGATCTGTCCATAGGTCGTATGCACTCGTCCTGACTTGTCGATGAGTGGAAGGAGTGACTCGACATAGGTCGACTGGAGTTTGGTCAGTGAGCGATATTCGAGGATGAGGCGCGCGACATCGTATTCTTTCGCGATCTCTTCGAGGACTTCGTTGTCTACTGAGTATCCTGTTTTATTTTTCTTCGTGGGTTTGATAGAGAGTTTTCCGAAGAGAAGATCGGCGACTTGTTTGGGAGAGTTGATATTGAAGAACTCCCCTGTCACTTCATATATCTCCGTCTCGATACGCTTAGTATCGACTCGGATACGATCACAGATCTCTCGAAGTTTCTCCTTATCGAGCTTCACTCACTGGTGTTCCATATGAGCGAGGATAGGAAGGAGAGCTGATTCAAGGTTGTAGATTCACCCTACTTCGTCATTCCCGCGTAGGCGGGAATCTCGGTTTTTGTCATTTCGAGCGAGCCCTGTTTCTGTGGGCGACGAGAAATCTTGCTCTGAAATTTCTTCCTTATTTTCTTCTAACATCTGCATGAATGCGATCTTCCCTTCAGGAGTACCATCCCATGTATATCCGAGTTCTCGGTCGATAAAATCAGCAAAAGATCATCTCGATCTTCCTGTCCTGATCGTCTTCTCGAGTGCGATGTCGTGGAAAGTGGGCATAGTGCTATAAAAAATCTTCCACAAGTATATGGAAGATTGAAAGAGAGTAAAATGTTTATCTGGATTATCCGTAGACTCTCTCATGATCTCCGACGTCCATGAGAAAGAGGGATCCATCACCCCTATCTCTGAGGATGATACGCAAATCATCGTTTGCTGAAATAGAACGAATTCTCCTGTCCCATTCGCGAAGTGGATGATTACGAAGAGATGGATTATAGGGATCTATCTCATAAAGCTCGAGTGCATGTCGTACAGAGTTTTTCTCTTGTCTCGATAGAAGCGACATACCTTCACGAAAGACGAGCGATTGTTCGATTTGATTTTTTCACATATGTTCGTCTATCTATATGAATCCATCATATCTGAAATCGAGGAAAATTTCTCTATTTTTATATTCCCAGCATCAGCATCGTCTGACATACTCTTATAATATTCATATTTTGCATTCGACATACGAGGTTCGTTCGCGAAAGATTCTCTTTTTCGTATTTCAAAAAGTTGCATATTGATCAGAGTGGAGAGGTCTGTTCCATGAGATGAAGCATAAGATTGAGCCCATGATTTGATGGTCGGGTCGATCCTGACAGTCGTGACGACTTTTTTCTGTTTTGGTTGTATGATATTCATAGTGAGGTATATATTGTATAGCGAGTGTATTCTATTTTAGAGAAAATGCAAGTACTTCTCTCTTTTGCCTTTTTCTTCCTTTTCCCTATACTTCCCCCATGCCCACTCGGAAAATATATACCAACACACTCGCTCAGATAGGAGCCAAACTCCTCACAGCCCTTATCTCGATAGTGATGATCAAGGTGCTCACGAACTACCTCGATATCGCGGGATATGGTCTCTACTCGAAGATATATAACTATCTCTCGATATTCGCTGTCATCGCGGATCTCGGACTCTATACCATCACCGTAAGAGAACTCACGAAATATGAAGATGACCAGAAAATGGTAGAGAAGATCAGCTCGAATGTCCTCACTCTTCGTACTGTCTCAGGACTTCTCATCCTCGGACTTTCTCTCGCGATCGCGCCATTTCTCTCAGGATACGATACTCCGACTGCTTATATCGGTATCGCTATCGCCTCACTCTTCACACTCGCAGGACTCATGAATAGCTCGATCATGAGCTACCTCCAGGCGACCTTACGTACCGAGTTTTCTCTCATCGCGAATACCAGTGGGAAGCTTCTGACATTTGGGATGATCGTCCTCTTCGCAAGTGTCCTCTATCCGACTTCGACTGGTGTGATCTCTGAGTGGAAGTTCACCCTCGTCATGCTCGCAGGTCTCGCAGGGAATATCCTCATGACCGCACTGACCTGGTGGTATGCGAGCCGACATCACCGTATCCACTTCGCGTGGGATGGTGAATATATCAGACATATCATCCGCATCTCACTCCCCTACTGAGTGGCACTCTTTCTGAATGTCATATTTTTCAAGGTCGATACCATCCTCCTTTCGGTTATGGAATCGAGAGAAATCGCAGATATCGCCGTCGCGCTCTACGCTCTTCCTATGAAGCTCGTCGAAGTCGGGATGATGTATGGGACGATATTCCTGAATTCCCTCCTCCCCGTCCTCACGAGCGCTATAGAAAAAGAGGATAATGCGAAAGTCAAAAAGCTCACTCGTCACGCATTCTCTCTTCTCTTCATCGGAGGTGTATCCGCGAGCCTCTTTCTGGCGCTCTTCGCCCCATGGGTCATACGGTTCATCTCGACTCCTGAGTTCGTCCATACGACTGTCCTCGGATACAGCTCGGTCGATGCACTTCGTATCGTCGGATGGATATTCCTCGTGTACTTCATCTCATCGCTCTATACCTATATCCTTATCGCGCGCGGTGAGCAGAGAAAGATGATGTACATAAATGCCTTCGTGGCGCTGCTCAATATCATCTGAAATATCATCTTCATCCCGCACTATAGCTTTATCGGATCAGCATGGGTGACGCTCGTGACACAAGTATTGTTACTCATACTTACTTATATTGTGGTAAAGAAAAAATAGTCGATTATTTGCGCGTTTTTCACTTTTGCGATATACTGTCTCTATGAACGAACAAGACCGCATCAATGCTATGATCAGCTACTTCTTCCTCGGACCGCTTTTTCTCCTTGCGAAGAGTGGTACACCACTTTCGATGAACTATGTGAAAGGGCATGCGAAAAATGCCAGTAAAATTATCTCCTTTTTTATCCTCTCTGTCATCGTATATTTTTTCGTGAAACCGTTGGTGAATTTCTCTATCCCTGGTGTCGGTATCCATATCCATACTCTTATCCTGGCGAGTATCGTAGCTCTCTGTCTCTTCTTCCTCATGCGAGGAGCATATAGTGCCTACAGATGAGTCGAGGCATGAGCAGTCGGGAATATCACTTCGGACATGCACATCGCTTCACACGAGGAAAGTGTGATCGGCGAAGAGGAGAAAGTCCGCATTCTCGCTAGCATGATACCGCTTCTAGGTATCTGGATCGGACAGAAATACCCATCACCTGCGACTGTATCTGGACGTATCATCGGCAGTGCACTACTTTTTGTATACATTGTCTCACTTTGGATTACTGGTGCAGAATCACTTCTCTCATTTCTCATACTCGCTTCGGCAATCCTCCTTTTTGTAGTGAAGTGAGTCTATATATTCGTCTACGATCGATCGATCATCCTCGATGTTCTGGAGAAGCTCCCCTCATATCGAGTTATCCACGCAGGCACTATAGCATCTCTTTATTCTCTTTGAGAATTTTTCCGTATCGCATTCGGAGGACAGGATCGCACATCATGGACGACATTTTTCGAGCGAGAGTGGTCTCGAGAAACAAATAGTGAAAATCTCGAACCCTACTTCATGCCAGCCAATCTTCTCGCGATCCCATTCTTTAATCTTTTTGGCATCCCATCACTTTTCATCGATCGATATCGCGGATACAGACGCCTCGTCATCGAAGGACTTCTCATCACTCTTCTCTGGGCATATGTACTCTTCTTTCTCAGATCGTATAGTCATCCGCTTCTTCTCCTTTCGCTCTTTCCCATAGTTCATATCCTGTCTTATGGAGTTACTTCCCTGTCACTTCGAACTCCTGGGACATCTTTCATCACACGACTCTTCGAAAGCTTTGGCTCTATGAAGTCTCATATCTGAGAGATGAAAAAATCAGAAGAAAGTGAAAAATTTACTTACGAGCAGAAAATATAATTCGATCAAAAATTTCTCATAAAAAAACACCACTTGCGTGGTGATTTTTTTATAGTCTCTCTCGACCGTTGTAGATCTTATTTTATCCCTGTTTGCAAGGAGATCTATCTGAGTACTGCTCGAATAGATGACGGCGAGTCGGATTCACCACGGCGAACCTATGGCGACCCGCTCTTTAGGATGCGGTAAATTTTGTAGAGAAAAATACCGACCAGATGCACGCGAAGAGTGAGAATACAAGAGTTAGTATAATCCAATTCGAAAGAAAGCAAGAAAAATAGAGAAAAAGAGCTTGACGATGCGACTCTCCTAAAAATTTGTTCAAGAGAGCATTATCCCCGTACGGAAGGAGATATATTTATAATGATTGATGTTTATCGGATCTCGAGATGAGTAACTATGCGAGCATCACCTTCATCTTCGAAAGTTATAAGTAATATTTTACTTCTCCATCGAACTATAGTGGTATTTACGAGATAAGTGATAAGTTCATTTGACAGGCTTTCCTCTATGAGGTCGAGAATTTCTTGTCTCCTATTTTTTGACTCGTCTCTATAGGATGATAAAATCATATCAAGTCACCAAAGTCCTGTATCGCTATATAGCTCTTCATAATATCTTCTATAGCTATCGGTATAGAAATTTATCGCATCATGAACTTCGAGGGTATATTCTATCTTTTTCATACTTTTATCGTTGCACAAAGGACTCAATTGGTCTTTTCTGGAGTATATTGGACCTGAGTATCTCTATCTGTGTCTCAAGATGTTTATCGCAGAGGGATTCTATTTGCGTGCGGGTGTATGTTTTTCTTTTTGTCATAGGTATATTATAGAGAATTTTTTTGTTTTACAATTTTTTCATCTCTTATTTTTCTCCGCCTCAGAAGATATCCGAGTCCGATGCCACTTCCGAATATGAGAAATGCGAGGGGATTCGTAGAAGAAGATTCTCCATTCTCACTTCCTGCAGATGTTTCAGAAATGATAGTGAGTGGTTTTGATTTTTTTACTTTCTTTGTTTTCGGTTTCTTCGGTTTTTTTGCTTTCTTAGGATTCTTTTTTTCTGATACGACTTGTATGGTGAATGTTTCTTTATTCGAAATCCCTGGTGAATTTTTATGATACATGAGAAGTGCTATTTCGTGGATTCCTGGGGTGAGTTTCCAGGCTTTTGGATTTTTCCCTGTATAGACCTCTTCACCATCGACGAGCCAGTGATATTCGTATCACTTCAGAGTTCCGCTGAGAGAGAAGTTCATATTACAGAGCTTCTTCTTTTTATATTCACAGATATAGAAATTCTCTTTTATTTCTTTTCCACTTTTTCCTTGAAGGATGATTTTCGGCGGTGAGTAGAAGAGCATTTTTATTTTTTTTATCTTCTTTTTCTCTCCCTCTAGAGAAGCCGATATCTTTTCTTTTTTCTTTTTAGACTTTTGGATTTTCTCTTCTTTCTCTTCCTTTGGTTTCGGTCAGACGACATGGATATGATAGTCGATCTGAGCATAGTTCCCTGCCTCGTCGATCACGCGAAGGATGATGATACGATCTCCGATACCATACTTTCGTCCGCCAGGATCCTTCGAAGTCGAGATGTCGTTTTGACCATAGATCCAGAGAAATGAGATTTTTGAACCCTCAGGATCATAAGACTTCTCTGCAGTGAAGTTCACACTACAGGTCATAGTATAACAGATAAGGCTATTCTCCCCATCCTGGAAATAGTATTCTTTCCACTTATTATCGAGTTCCATGACGGCTACTGGTTTTCCTGTATCAGGAACTCATGGCAGGAGGGCATTCACGGGAGAGGCCGTCGAAATGACGTTCCACTCGACTCCAAATATTTTGGTCACGAGATTTCCTGTATGCGCTTTTTCTCGGAGTTCGATGACGAGTGTTCACGAATGAGTATAATAATATGTGTTCGGATTACAGTCGGTATCGAGCACGAGCATATCTCCTGTTCCGAAATAACACTGATACTCCTTCATGAAAAATCCGCTCGAGAAAATCGATTCAAGAGTGAGGTTGATCCGACAATCATTTGTCGTACATGTGAAGATATCTCCAGAAAGTGTTGCATTGGTCGGTGATTGGAGAGTTGGGATGATCTCAGGAAAGGCAAAAGCGATTCAAGAAGAACTAGAGCCTGAGAAAATCGAACCTGAAGAGTTATTATTTGTATCTGCGATTCCTGTGCTCGTCCCACCAGTTCCTATCGCTCCGTTTTCTGTTGTTCCAGTCGCAGTAATGCTATTTCCAGCAGTTCCAACTCCTGCTGTCCCACTTCCCGTCATTCCCGTTCCTGTCATTCCCGCGGAGGCGGGAATCTGAGCCGATGATCTACTATATACCTTTCTATATTCATCGAACGACTTGGTGAGAAGGAAATCTTCTGGTATTTTTCCACCGATCGAGCGAAATCCAAGATCAGAAGAAGACTTCAGTCTCAGATCACTCGTCGTCGAATTATTCACATGAAGAGTGGTTTTCTCGAGATCTCATTCGAGTATTTTGAGGATCAGAGTATTTCCCGAAAGATACCATGAGACGATATACCCTGTCGCCGTATCTATTTTCGTGCTAGAGAGTCCACCCGTTCGAGAAAAGAGAAAGATATTATCGACATTCACTACTCAGGTCAGTGAATGTGGATACGTGATTTCGAGTGTATCAATTTTTCCGTTGGCATCATTATCTGAATAGTGCATCTCGATCGGCGAAAGTGCACCAGTTTCGATGTAAGGAGAGATTATTCCTCCTGTATTTGTCGATCATGAAGAAATCAATGATCCTGTATTCTCAGAAACAGTTTCTGTCGATCCCGTCATTCCCGCTGAGGCGGGAACCTCTAGAGTTGTTCCTGTGGAGTCAAGTGTTCATGTCGATATGATAACTGTTCCTGGATTGATGGTGCCAGAATTATCTAGTGATCCTGTGCTTATCGAACCAGTTTCTGTAGATCCCGTCATTCCCGCGGAGGCGGGAATCTCTGTGCCCGTGTTCGTGTTTCCAGTATTTGTGCTTTCTGGGGGAGCACACACTTCATCCGTAAGAGAAATCATGAGGACGACATTATCCCCCTGTGTTCCAGAGTAGTTATACGAATCTAGAAGAGTTCAATGCGTATCTTTGAGATATACAGACTCATTTCCAGAGTTATTGAGCGCGATCTTGGTCTCACTATAGGGAAAGCTTCTATTTTCATGTGAATTTATATTTGTTCCAGATGGCAATACATACGTCTTTCCTGAGAGATCAGAGAGACTATATCCTGAAATATCCACACTCGCGCATCCAGTATTTCTGAGCTCTATATACTCCCCGAGAGTATCGTCTCATGCAGGATTCGGTAAGACTGACTGTATCGCTACAGAGGCGAAAGTCTCGAGAGGAAGGAGAAAAGCCAGAAAAATAGAGAAGAAAAAACGAATCATAGAAATGCGTTATTTTCGCTATTATACAAATCAATTCTAACAAATTTCTAACATTTTGGAGGGAATTTTTGTTTTTTTCATGTTTTTCTCTACAATCAGAAACATATAAAAAAGACCTATGCATATCGCTATACTTACCTGAGGGATATCTACTGAGCGAGAAGTCGCACTCCGAAGCGGAACCAATATGAAAGACTGGGTCGAGATCGCTGGACATACGTGTGAGAGTTTCGATCTCCCTGAAGAGATTGATGCTTTTCTCTCGAAATATAAAACCTATGATTTCGTGATTCCTGTATTTCACGGTCGCTATGGTGAAGATGGTATTATCACTGGGATGTGTGAGACTCTTGGCATAAGGGTTGCATGATGTCCTTCTCGTGTCCATGCACTCTGTATGGATAAATTTTCTACCAACTCTGTCGTAGAAAAACTCGGAGTCAAAATCCCAAAAAGTTGGATGCCGGGACTTCCTGTCCCACCGAGACTCCTTCCGGGGAACGATACCAAAAAAGAAATAGAAAATCTCGATGTCACCCTCATCGTGAAGCCCAATCAATGAGGAAGCTCACTCTGAGCAACGAAAGCTAAAACTCTAAAACAATTTGAGCTCGGTATGACATCTGTAGAAATGACGATCAGATCACTCACTGAGGAACGTATCCGACTTCTCACGAATATTTGATGAGAAAAAAAATACGAGAGACACTTTCCTTCTCTCCATGATCTTCCTCTCGTGCAGGAGTGTATAGAGGGGCAAGAATTCACTGTCTGAGTATATCACGATGACCAAGCTACCCATGTCCTTCCGATTATCGAGATCATTGCGAAGACAGATTTTTTCGACTACGAGGAAAAATATGAATCTGATGGATCCAATGAGGTTTTTAGTAATATTCCTGATGTTCTCCGTAGAGAGCTTGAAAGGCAGAGCATCATGATATATGACTTCCTTCTCTGTCGTGGAATTGTTCGTATGGATTATCGATACGATGGAGCAGACATATACTTTCTCGAAGTGAATACGATTCCAGGATTTACGAGTGCTTCTCTTGTTCCGAAGATGTGGAAAAAAGCAGGAAAAACCGAGAAAGAGTTCGTGGAGATGCTACTTTCTTAGTCCACGTATTGCCGTCACATATGCCATATCGATGATCGTCTCAATAGTCGTTCCCCGCGAGAGATCGCTCCACCCTGGGTGAGCAAATCCTGTGAGAATCGGTCATATAGCATGATATCCTGCCTCGATCTCGAGACTTTTATACTGAGAATTTCCAGTATTGAGATCAGGAAATACGAGAATATTTGCTACGTCAGTGAGTGCTCATACTCCTTTCGTTTTTAATAGGTAGGTATCTCTACGAGTAGCAGAATCGTACTGAAGTGGACCATCTGCCTCTATATCTGGAAATTTCTCTCGGAATAGATCATATGCTTTTTTTACTTTTTCCACAGGATATCCCGATCCACTTTTATAAGTAGAGTAGGATATGAAAGCTACTCGAGGGATGATATTTGGGTGAAATAGTCTATGTGTTTCTAAAAGTGATATTGCTACCTGGCAGAGCTCTTCTGCTGTCGGATCAGGATTCACTGCTGAGTCGCCGATAGTATAGATGTTTTTTCGTGGTGATATATCGCTTGGGAACATAAGAAATTCTCCTGATACACGTCTCTCAGCTGCGAGTCCAAGTCAATAGTATCCAGTGCGGATAACCTCTGCAGTAGTGGCTATAGACCCTGAAACAACTCATGCAACCTTTCACTCTCGCAGAAGTGACGCTGCTTGTGCAAGATCGAGTGGAAAGAGTTTCACTGCTTCTTCGCAAGATACTCACTTCTTTTCACTATATTTTTTGGCGATTTCGTCTCTCGGAGTTTCATCGAAAGAGATGATCTCTATCTGTTCGAGTATTTGCCATTGCTCTTCTGTAAACTCTCATCTCTGAATAAATAGAGATGCCATGTCGTATGGATTCCCGAGGAGTACAGGTTCGATGATCCCTGCTATCTGGAGCTCTATGGCTGCCATAAGGATACGGATATCGCTCGACTCAGGGAGGAGTATGCGAGTTCACTTCGCGATTTGGTCGAGGGGGAGATGGGAATTCATAGATATATACTATACAAAATCGGGTGAATGCAAAAGGTTTTATCTTTTTGGATTTCTTGGTGTAAATTGGAGGGCAAAGCCATCGAATTTTCATCATTGTCAGTTAAGAGTAATAATTCTTGCTCTTCTACTAGTATCTTTAAACAACTCAAGAACATTAGAAGGGAGCTCTATTAGTCAATTATCACTTACGAAAGTATTTTTAGCATTATCTAATGCGATACGTGATTTAGATGTTCATGTTTCAAGTTCTCATCATCTCATAAAAGTTCCTACATGATGCCTTTTTTCTGAATTCGGTAATCATTTATCTAGAAATATTGCTGCAGGATCTTTTTCGCGTCAATTTCATCCCATAACTCCACGACCTTCTGAGAATACAATTGCTACTTGATTTGTAGTGAATGATAATGTCAGTGGAACAAAGTATTCTTCAGGAATTTTTAATTCTCAGTGTCTGTTTGGAACAACAACTAATCATGAAACTCATTTCATAAATAAATTTTTAAAAATATATAGCATGTATAGTCAATAATTTGCTTTTTGCAACTTTTTTATTATAAAACTTATATGTGAAGGTATGGCAAGACATCTTTATGAGAACTTTATAGTGAAACTCCAAGTACTCCAATTCCAAAAAAGGAAAGTAACGTATCTAAAGTAATATCAAGTGCTTGATTTCGCGTATTTATTGCTATGGGTGGAGCGATAGGATTCATAGAATATCATAAACCAGGAACTGTATCCGTCCTAGTTCATACCACTATACTAAAAGTACTTTCTCTGTAAAGATTTGAGTTTTTTGCGTATTTTTCTATACTTCCATGGAATAACTTTTCTCTATGTTTGCCTTCTCCGCTATCAATCTCGGTTGCTCGAAAAATATGGTCGATCTCGAATATGCGATCGGTGAGATACTGAAGTACTCTGATCGTGCTCCGATCGAGTTCGTCGAAGATCCTGAGGATAGTCATACAGACTATGTGATTGTGAATACATGTGGTTTCCTCTCATCAGCACGCCAGGAGTCTGAGGAGACACTCTCCTACTACGATAATCTCGGGAAGAAACTCATCCTCATGGGATGCTATGTGAGCGTGAAGGACGATGCCTTCCTCGCAGGACTGAAAAATCTCGTATCGATTGTCCCATTTATGAGCTACTCTGTCATCGAAGAGCTCGTCCTGGGGAAGAAATCGAAATTCAACCTCTCGGCAATAGTAAAAGCAAAACAAGCACACAAAGAATCCAAAGAAAAAACTCTCTCGAACTATCTCGCTTCGATCGAAGCTCCAGGGAAGGGGAAAAAAGCATTCGTCTGGCGAGGTGATGAAGTACGTGCCTATATGCATGCGCCATTTGGCTATGAGTACCTGAAAGTCGCAGAGTGATGCGATAACAACTGTACCTTCTGTATCATCCCGACGATCCGTGGTCGACAGACGAGTCGCCCCATAGAAGCGATCGTCGAGGAAGCGAAAGTCATGCTCTCACAGGGGATCCGTGAGATCCAGATACTCTCTCAGGATACGACTCGCTACGGGACAGATCTCTACGGCGAAGCGCGTCTCATCGACATGCTCGAGGCGATCGAAGCAATCCCTGGGGATTTCACCTACCGAGTCTACTATCTCTATCCAGATATTCTCACACTCTCTCATCTCGAGCGTCTGTCAAAACTGAAGAAGATGATCCCCTACTTCGATATCCCATTCCAGCATGCGAGTGAGAAGATCCTGAAACTCATGTGACGTCACTACGATCGCGCTCATATCGATAGCTTCATCGAGTATATTCGCGAGCATTTTCCGAACTCGTTTATCCGTACTGCTTTCATCGTCGGATTCCCAGGGGAGACAGATGAGGACTTCCAGATACTTATGGATTTCGTAGAGAAATACCGATTCGAATCAGTCGGGATATTCCAGTACCACGACGAGCCACTCGCTGCGAGCTCGAAACTCCCGAACAAGGTCGATGAGGAAATAGCGAAAAATCGCATCAATACCCTCAATCCTCTTCTCGAAAGGATCTACGATGAGAAACTCGAAGCGAGAAAATGAAAAAAACAACATGGATACATCATGGAGATCCGTGAGGAATCTCTCATCATCCGTCCCGAGCTCGCAGCCCCAGAAGTCGACGACTACGATGAGGTCGATATGAAGAATATCATCTCAAAATGAGAGCTCGATATCGGAAAATATGTAGAATATACTCTCTAATATGCGGATTCTCACTTCATTCCCATGATTCGAGATATTCATCTCAGAAAAAAATGACGGGGATTTTAGAAAAAGAGAGATTTTTCCTGAGATAAAAAGACCCCTGAAGCAAGTCCACGGAACGGAGATACATACTATCACAGGAGAAAATAAAGATGTATGGTTTGAAGGATGTGATGGTACTTATACTCACGAGAAATGAATCACAATCGGTGCTCTCTGTGCTGACTGCCCCGTCATCATCCTCATGGGACAGGGTGAATGTACCGCTGTCCATAGTGGCTGGCGCGGGACGAAATCCCATATAGTCCGGTACGCGATCGAAGGATTTTCTACTCCACATGAGTGTATCCGAGCCTATATCTGACCCCATATTTCAGGAGATTCCTATGAAGTACAGGAGGACTTTCTCGAACATTTCGCTGAGAAATACTTCATCCACAAGGAAGGAAAAATATACTGCGATCTCGCTTCGGTGATCGTCGATGATATGATCACATCATGAATACCATCATCGAATATAACGGTGAGTGATATCGATACTTTCTCAGATCTGGAGTATCAGAGCTATAGGAGAGATAGAAATACAGGAATAGGGCTCGTTGGAGTGAAGATGGTATAATAAATATTGACATAATAATTATTTCTATAATATTAGAAATAATTATTTTTATATTTATGCATAATTCTCCGATTCATATAGTCACTGTTGGCGGTACTTTTGATGTAGAATGGATTGATGCTGATGGAAGGTATCACTTTACTCAGAGTAAAGTACCGAGCATAGTAGAGGCTGCCGGGATACCGTCAGAACTTATCAGATATACCCATCTTGATCCTATAGATTCTCTGGAAATGAAGGATAGCCATAGGGAAGGAATACTATCAGTTCTTACGAATATTCCCGAAAATAGGATAGTTCTCACGCATGGTACCGATACTATGGTAGAAACCGCACAATTTCTCCATAGTAAGATCATCGGAAAGACCGTCATTCTCGTAGGAGCGATGATTCCTGCAAACAAGCCATGAAGTGATGCTCAGATGAATCTCGGATTCGCCATAGGTGCCCTCAAAAACATGACACAAACATGAGTTCGTATAGCGATGAATGGGCAGCTATTTCTTCCCTATTCTGTGATGAAAGATAGAACTACAACTCCTCCTCATTTCCGAGAACTATAAAAAATCTCTCCTTCTTTCGAAAGAGAGATTTTATTTTTCAAGTGGTGGCGAGACCCGGACTTGAACCGGGGACACATGGATTTTCAATCCATTGCT
>CAYSEP010000019.1:10687-16357 GCA_964430065.1 uncultured Candidatus Peribacteria bacterium | reverse complement strand
GCCGGACAAAGACTCATGATTTCTCAGTCTGATCTTGCAAATCCTAGCACTACACTCGATGGTCTCTCAGGGAAGATCGATGACGCTATACGACAAAATGCATTTTTCATAGCTCATGGCGGTGAGACATATCTATCTTCACTCTCAGATAAAACAACAGAGAAAAATCTCACAGGAACAGTCTTCTCCGGAAGCATCTCTCCATCAGGGAAATATATAGAAATGACGACTCCTGTGGATGGATCCGTCGTATCGACAGAAACTATCGATATCAATGGTAAAATCAGTTCACCAGATATAAAGAAAGTAACTATCAACGGCAAAGAAGCGAAAATAAGTCCAGTCGATGAGATATTTTTCCTCAAATGATTCCCTATAACAAGCGATACAACAGATCTCGTATATAAAGCATACGATGCTGGATCAAATCTTATCGAAAGATGAGTCATCACCGTTTTTTCGAAAAATAAGACGAGTGCTGATAAACTCGTGCCAACGACATTCTCTACAGGTGATACGAAATTCCGATTCACCAACCCTCTCGAAAATCCCTATAGAACGAATGATAAGGCAGTGACTGTATCTGGAGTCGTGCCGAAAGATACTGTCGAATATATCACAGTAAACGGATTTCGACTCAAGAAGTTCACACCAAAATCAACGACATGGTACTACTATGCAAATACCGGTTATGATACTATGAAGGAAGGATTCAATCTCTATGAGATCCGATTCTACGGACCAGATGATACTCTTATCACCGCTCAGGCATTTACCATCATAAAAGAAGGATCGACTGTTTCTGGTGAATAGCCTATGCAAAATATAAAAAATCTCATCTTATGACATCGAGGTTCTACTATGATAGAGCTTATGGCGGTGCTTGCTATCATGGGTCTTGGTATAGCAGCGCTCCTCCAGACCATTGCTGGTTGACTCTACTACGCCAAAGATACAGAGAACAATATAAAAGCTATCAACCTCGCACGTGAAGGTATAGAATGAATGATCAATATACGAGATACCAACTGGCTCCGATTCTCAAGCGATAAAGCAAATTGTTGGAAAGTAGATTGATATCTTGCCGCTTGTATAGGAAACGCAAATTATGGAAATAATACTTTGGGACTAAATAATAATGTTCAATCTGGTTCTTACGTGATTTTCTCACAAAATGGCGCGTGGTTTCTCTCTGGAGCTACTGTAGACCCAAGCTGGGATATCTATAAAAATAATTTTGCAGTCGGTATCGATAGTGCAGGATTCTATACTCAGACCGGAATAGTGAGCACGCCATGCTCTAGTTTTCTACAGGCCTCTTGCAAAACTGTCTTCGCTCGAGAAATACAAATCGCTTATGCTGCAACTCAGACAGGTACCATGCAAGTTACGAGTACTGTAAAATGGCTTGATAGACGACCTCAAAGCGTCACTATCGATACTGTTTTGACGAATTGGAAGTCGAATTTCTAAAATTTGCCAAAGAGAAAAATATATGATATGCTTATGGGGAAATACAAATTTCCACTATGATCATCCACCAAAAATGGCTCTCACGATCACTCATGATCGTCTGGGTTGCCAACTGCATGCTCGCAAGTACTATAGCCATACGCCAAGTTTGGGTTCCTTACATGGACGCCGAATCAGGAAGTTATAACAATATTCACTCTGATCCTTTCGACGGTACTGTCATGCCGATTGCCTATATACCTGACTGGACCAAAACTGCAAACCAAGATAAATCAAAAAGGTTCGAAAGTATCAACATATCAGAATACATACCAACTCCCTCATATGATGCATTTGCTCTGCGGGATACCAAAAATCCATCGAAAGCATCGACTATACTCCACTATACCTACATCACTCCCTATATGGGAAACTATAAACTCGATTATGAGGAATACGTATGAGGACATCTCGGTGTAGATATACGGGCTCCCATCTGAACACCAGTACTTTCTATAGCAAATGGTGTTATAGTGCGTACTGTAGAAGCAGACGCTACGGGAAATAGGTTTATCGTAGTACGCCATACTATAACTACAGGAAGCGAGAAAAAAACATACTACTCATGTTATCTGCATCTTTCGGAAATCAGTGTACGGGAAGGAAGTGTCGTGAAAAAATGAGATATGATCGGACGTGTCGGGATCAGCGGTATAACGACAACTCCTCATCTGCATTTACAGATAGATACCGCCGATGCTCCATTTCATCCATATTGGCCATTCACCTCTGCTGAATCAAGTAGTGCGGGGCTCTCATTTTTTGATGCTGTAAATGCTGGGATCGGGAAAGATAAGGCTCTAAAATATACCATCCATCCTCTTGTATTTATCAATACATACCTCTGAGGACTATGAAATACGGAAAATACATCATTCTCCAGCGCGCCAATACTTCCTGGATCAACTCAGGCAGCATCGATAGAGTGAATGGATGAAAGAGAAAAGCTCATAGCATCGTATGAAAGTCGCGACTCGTGCAAGACAAAGCGCTATAACGATGTTCCAGAAAAAGGATCTCTCGGAAAAGCGCTGTATCCTCTCATGGATAAGAAATGTATGTTCCGCGAAATGAGTACCTCTCTCGGTTATAAAGAAACTGTCACTTATAGAGAAGCTCTCATAAATATAATGAAATTCTACGATATAAAACCAGCAAATGGAACGAGTCATTTTCTCGATATCCCTCTCGGAGATAGCATGCAGTGATATGCACAGGTTGCCTATAGAAATGGCGTACTCGACGGAAACTATGCCAATCCAGAGCGCATCCTTTCTCGTGAAGAATTTATCAGTCTTCTCGTAAAAATAGCAAAACCCACAAAAAATCCTTCTCAGATACGTATATACAACGACGTCGATGCGATGAACCCAAATTTTCAATCGATTCAAGACTATGGGTTCATGGTGCGTGCACGTTCTGGTAAAATATATCCTAAGACTCTCCTGAGTCGAAGCATGATGGTACAAATCTTCACGAATCTTCAAGAAAAAAAGTAGATTTATCGGAAAAAATCTGTAGAGTAGTATAAGAAAAGAGTTCTGAGAAATATACGATCTCACAAGGGATCTGCTCCTCTATCTCTACATCTACATCTATCTCTTCCACATATGTCTTCTCGCAAAATTATTTTTATCGTTATTGCTATCCTTCTCCTCCTTTCTGGAGTATTTGCCCTCTGGAAGATATCCACGAGCAAGGAGCTCGCGAAAGCAGAGAAAGTCGATAGCCTCTCTGTATGGGTAGTATGATGAACGACTGAGCAGTACAATACACTCTTCTCTGGTTTCAGTAGCTACAAAAAAGAGTATGCAAAAACGAAGCTCGATATACGAGTTTTTCCTGATTATGATCAATACAGGCGAATACTCCTCTCGACACTTGCAGATGGATGAGGTCCCGATATTTTTATGGTAGACGCTGGCGCTGATGATATCCTGGAGAAGAAGCTGGAGCCTATTCCTGAAGATATTATCGATTTTTCGAACTTCGAGAAGGAGTATGAGGATATATTTCTCTCACTCATCACCTCGACTGGATCATGAGACAAGAAGAAGCAATATATAAAAGGTATCCCTCTCGGATATGAAACTCTGGGCATTTTCTATAACAAATCTCTTCTCTTATCCGTCCCAAAAACCTGGAACGAAGTGAGTGCCATGTATGAAAACGATGCTCTTCCGAACGTATTTCCGACAAATATCGGCATGGGATCACGATTTACTCCCTTTTCTACCGATATTATAGCATCATTCCTGCTTTCTACTGGCATACAGAGTTACGAGAAGTCTGGTGGTGCTGGTGGAGTAAATGAGTATAAAAGCTATGCCCTTGCCGAGATGAAGCGTCCCACAGGAGAAAATACCCAAGATGAAACAGGCACAACTACAAAAACACTCTTTTCAGAAAAGAAGACTATGGAAGATGAAAAACTCTCTACTATAGATCTTTTTATGCGGGGAAAGATCGCTTTTGTCGTAGGATATCCAAGTCTGGTAAGCGAGATAGAGAAAGCTTATAAAAGAGCATGAGATGCTGCTGTCGGTGGTATACTACTGACAGAGAGACTTCCTGTAGAATCCGTCGGAAAGGCAGAAACCAGACTCGCTCGATACGACTACCTTGCTCTGTCTACGAAGACGAAACATGCGCTCGCATCTGTAGATCTTCTAGCATATCTCCTCACAGAAACAGCATTAGAGAAACGAAATGAAGCCTTCCCACTCCTCATATCACCACGAAGAAGTGACTACGAATCGAGTGCTCGTAACAGTCTCTCGAAAGTATTTGCCAAAACACGTCTCGAGAGTTTTATTCCGCTTCCTGGAGAGAAGATGGAAGTATTTCACTATGGACTCAAGACCACTTTCGAAAAAATCTTTGGAGAAGATATTGACAGAAGTGAAAAAATAGATAGTAATATACTGGATAAGATTTCACTTTCAGTGCAATGTGAAGTAGAAAGCACAGAAAAATGAAGTCTTTCGGAAATTTGTCTTAAGAATGAATAAAACCAGTAAAAAGAAGGGGAAAATTTGCATATTCTGAAATTATCTGGTAGGATAACTCCATATCTCATCATTTTCTATGACTGTTCTTTCTCGCATCTTGCCCATCACTCTGGTTTTTCTCGCTCTTTTCGTAGGAGAAGTGAGTGCGTCTTCTTGCGGTTGGTTCGATTTTGGATCGACATCATGTGGTGATCCAAAAGCGATACAATACTGTGCTGATAAGACGAAATGTAGTCTCAGTGGCTCTATAGATGCAGCTGGAAACTTTATTGGTAAAGATACATTTACGAATAAACCACTCTCTGTATTTATACAAGAGATAGTAAAATACTTTCTCGGTTTTGTCACACTTATCGCTGTCATATACATAATCTACGCAGGATTCCAACTTATGACTGGAGGTGGAGACGAAGAAAAAGTAAAAAAAGCTCGCCAAATCATCACCTATGTCATAGCTGGTATCGTCCTCATGTGGGTGGCCTATTGGATAGTAGACATCATCATAAAGGCATTCAAATAAAAATAGTAAAACTCCTACCATGACTTCTCACTCTACTCCTTCTCGTATATCTGCACTTCTGGTCCTGGCATTGTTTATGTGCTCAGGGATTTTTGGTATAGTGATCAACCTCGCTGTAACTCGTGAGACTTATGCAGCCCCTTATACAGAAAGTGATGCCGATACATATGCTACATATAAGCAAAAACTCGAGAGCGCTCTTCAGGATATGGAACGAAACTTCCGTGTGAATGGTACAGTCACGGATGCTGATATATCCAATGTGAGGAATCTCGTCACAGAGGCATACAACCGCCTTCCAGATAGTCCAGATGTCGCAAGCAAAAATGAAACCATGAGAAAATCGGTAGAACTCTACCTCGATCTTGCCGTGAAAAACAAAGGGAGTCAGGCGCACGTCTGAAATGCTATTTCCCAGGCATCCCGATTTCTCTCAGAAGCCAATATCAGCCAAGTAGCTGGTTCTATAGAAGCCAATCCTATCGAATGAAATGCTCCGCTTACCGTGTCATTTCTCGGAAGCGCGAAGGATCCATCATGAGTCAATATTCCCGAATGAAACTATATCTGGTGGACAAGAGAAAATGGTGGCTATAGACGAGAACTCGGTCGAGGACCCACTCTCAC
>CAYSEP010000019.1:2075-10587 GCA_964430065.1 uncultured Candidatus Peribacteria bacterium | reverse complement strand
ATCACGAAAACGAAGTGGGATTTCGGTAATGGAAATACGATCGAGTATGCAGGTGCTCCTATAGTAGAACGTCAGATATACGCGCTCCAAGGTCAGTATACTGTCACACTCGAAATCACGAATAATCAGGGTCAGAGCTTCAAAAAAGTATTCCAACTTATCGTGCGCGATCCTTCTGCAACGATCACCATGGATAAAGAGAGTACTTATATAGGGGAAACTATTGGTTTTTCTGCAAAATCATATTTCGGAAATAACTCTACAGTCGAGTATACATGGACCGTGCAAGACCGAGAAAGTGGTAAGACAATAACCACAAAACCTGGATCATCTCTTTCTCAGGTATTTACAAAAATCGGAGAATACATCGTCACACTCGAAGCTAGAAGTGCCAATGGTACAACTGACCAGGACTCAAAAACAATCACTGTAGAATCGCGAGAACCTATCGTAAACATGGAAAGTCCTCGCATGATGAGCTCTGAACGTCCGAATACTCTCATATTCGATGGATCTCGAAGCTTCGATCCAGATACGAAGAGTGCGAAGAATCTCGTCTATACATGGCTCATCGATGGTGAGAAAGTAGCTTTGGATAATATAGAAAAGGATGGGGCTGTCGGTACATATACATTCTCCGAGAAATGACCACATACTGTTTCTCTTACGGTAGCAAATGGCTATGGAAAAGTGAAAACAATCGATAGGACATTTGATGTGACCTCTATTCTCACTATAGGACTCAATATCACTCCTCGTGCCGCACCAATCGGAACCAATGTGAACTTCCAAGCCCGATCTGCGGGAGCCCGGTTTTTCGAGTGGAATCTCGGAGATGGATCACCGAGTATCAATGGTACTACGGATTTCGTATCCCATGTATATAAAAAAACGGGTATCTACTCGGTCATTCTCACTGTAAAAAACGCTGACGGATCAGAATCCAACACGATCGAGAGAAAAGTTTACGTTACTGATACCAATAGTCCATTTGCGCTCATCGATGTTCGAAATGGGAGTGGTCCTGCTTTCGAGAATCCGACTCTTTGTGGTTCCGGAGCATTTATGATAAACCGAGCGGAGAGTAGTGTGATCGATGGGGGCAACTCTATCAATATCGACGGTACTCCTTCTGGACTTACGTATACATGGATGTATCTTGATAAGATAAAAACAGGTCCTTCCCTTTCTGAGAAATTTACTGAACTCGGCTGCTTCCCTATCGATCTCACCGTCAAAAGCGATAGAAATGGTGCTACTCATACGAGTAGACGATATATCCAGATAGCAAATATGTGACCGAAGATTACTTCTATCGATACTTCTATCGACACGACGAAGAAAGATAGTCAGAAACTGATAGTGAACGTCACTGCGAATGGAGCAAGAGATGAAGATGGTGTGATCACATCGTATATATGGTACTATAAGACAGAAAGTGATAGTGAGCCACAGAACGTGAAGATCACACAAAGTCCGAAGACGAGTTTCGTCCTTCCCAATATTTCTGAGAAATATACTTTCGGTGTGATACTCGAAGATAATGATGGTGCAAGAGTGAATAGTACTGATGTCCTTAAAGACCAGTCGCCTCTCGTGATCACCAACGATGATGGAAATATCAATCTTCCCCTCATCACTCTTTCTATCCCGAAAACCCAACTCCTGACTGGAGAAAAAGCTGAATTCTCTGTCACAGCAAAGAATATCCTCGGAACTGATCTCACTCCAAAAAGTGAATACGTGTGGGATTTCGATGGAGACGGAAAAATCGATGCGAAAACGACTACTCCTCAGACTGACCATGTCTATACAACGAGTGGAAAATACACAATGAAAGTAAAAGTAGTCTACAATGGTGTCTCGAATACGAAATACCAAGTGATCAATGTAAAAAATGAGCTTAAGGCAAATGTAAAATGATACCGCTCTGGAGATAAGATTTATTTTATCAATACGAGTCAAGGGACATATGATAGAGCCGTCTGGAAGATTGGTGATAGAGAAAGTGAGTCTCTCTACGGAATCATGACGACTACAGCTGAGCTCACTGGTAATCCTATACTTACTGTCAGCGCAGGAAATACAGAATCATCGAGCGTCGAGATCACTCCTGCTCTCGTAGAGAATATTTCTGCAGGAAGTGGACTTCTCATCCAGTCTACACAGATGATGAGCGGGGATACGATAACTGTAGCATGATCATCAGATACGGTACTCATCAGTGCATTCGGAAATGATGCTACGACATACAGTATCGATACCGATACCAAGATCGATAGCGATCTCGACTGAGCATGAGATAATGACAGTGATAACAAAAATACTCCATCGTATGAGAATGGTTCTGCTTTCCAGATCAACCTCAAGGATGCAAAAACAAGAAAAAAAGAAATCCGTATACAGGCAGCAAAAAATGGTATAGTCATATGAAATCGTACTATCACACTTATCCTTAGTTACATACCAGATACAGCGAATAGTGATACTCCAGAGCTTTCTGGAAGTGGCATCAGTACTGCCGATCGCGCCAATCTCGAGAAACTCCAATCCAAAATCAGATCATTCACGACCGATGATCGTATCATACTCACGCAGTACTATACCAATCTCATCGAAAACTGGGACGATATCCACGATCGTACTGAGTGGCTTCTCACGATCCAAAAATGAGTCAACGATAGCCCAACTCTCACTCCTGCAGTGAAAGACGAAGTATCAGGACTCCTCGATGCTATCCTCGTCGGTGATGCACAGGCAACCAATGAAGTCACTGTCGCAACGACAGTAATCGAGGGCCTCATAAAGAGTGACAATGCCGATAGACCATATGTGATCGAGCGACTCGAAAAAATAAAAGCACACCCAGGAAACCTCACAGAGAATAAAGTTCTCGGAAAAGAAATCCTCGAGAAACTCGCTACAAACAACAGTATATCCACGGAAGACAAACTTCTTATACGAAGTCAGCTCCTGGTCATCACAAGTGGTGGAGAAGAGAGTGTATCGAGCGAGGCAAAGGATCAGCTTGCAGAAGAGCAAACAAGTACAGGAAGTGGTATTCTTGGATTTATCAAGTGAGTCGTATGGATCTTCGCGATTATCCTGGGTATCATACTCATCCTCTTCCTTATCGGGTATATCTTCTACCGATTCTCGAAACAAGACAATGATATCGGATTCCAAGACTTTCTGATCGACTCGATTGCTCATTCGAAAAAACCTAATACCAATGTGGTAGTAACACCTGTTGCGCCTATAGTAAAAGCTGCGGTTGATCCACTTCTGGTGGTAGTACCAAAAACTGAAGCCCCCATAGTTATGCCGATTTTTCAGCCTGTCGAGAATATAGTAGTACCTGTGGAAGACCCGCTTTCCTCTCATACTCTAAATGTTTCGACAGTAGAATCTCCAAAAGAAGAAATCGAAGAATATAGTGCTCCCGTAGCGGCAGCGCCTATGGTAGATATCACAGAGAAAGATTCTCGTACTTCAGATACTGCCATCCCAGACTGGCTCAAACCAGCAGCAAGTGTTTCTCCGCTTATCGTAAGTCCTCTAGAAGAACCTATAACAACAAGTGAAGAGGAAGCCGTAAAATTGGGCGAAGAAACTCCTCTGAATTCTCCGATAACAGAAGAAATTAGCTCTCCCCCTCCTCCGGTAGTACTCCCAGAAATGCACGCGGAAGAACTCATCCCTGACTGGCTCAGAGCTCCTACAGAAACATCAGAAACGAGCTCATGAACGCCAGTTATAGATTCTCTAGGTACAAACGAGTCTCCAGTAGATCCACTTCCGCTCAATCAAGCAACTGAACTTCCTGATTGGCTCAAGGACTCGATGGAACAAGAGAAGCAAAGTGAAACGATATGAGAGGAGAAAAAGAAAACTCCGAAGAAAAAACCAGTATGAGTAACTAAAGCAACGTCTCCAAAAAAGAAACAAGAAACAAAGAGCGAGAACAGTCAGAACGATATACCAGACTGGCTCAAGTAAACCCCGATTTTCGGGGTTTTTGTTTGACGAAAAGATGCATTTCTTATATACTGGATCTATAATTTCTCAACTATGCCCGATAACACAGAACCATCTGCTCTCGAGGGTGATAAAAATCCAGGAACGCCAAATGGATCATCACTCCTTTCGGAAATCATCGAGGCGAATAAGGAAAAGGTTTCTCAGACAGAAGCTCCTTCTAGCGTTCCAGTACCTCTAGAGGTACAACCTCCACAAAAAAAACGAGAACCTCTCACACTCGGGATGTTTATGAAGCTTATCGGATCACTTTTTCTGGTTGCTGTGATCTTCTTCGGGAGTTTTCTCGCATATATCGTACTGAATCCGAGTGAGGCTCTCTTTTTCGCGAATACCTTCTCTATTAGTCCGAAAGATATAGCGAGACTGCTCTATATGCTCATACGCTGGAGCTTTGGGGCGATGCTTTTCGTCGCTTCGATCGTCTGGATTATCTCACTTTTTCGAGCCATATGGACACCAAAAGATCTCAAAAGGAAAAAACTGTTAAACTGGCTTACTGCTGGCGCTATAGGTATACTGGTATTTGTAATCGTCTGACTCTGGGCATTTCTCTACCGGACCGTATGAGCAACCGAATGGGATAATCTAAATGGATCGATACTCCTCTACGATAGCGATCTCTATAAAGACAATAAAGACCTCTCAGAACTGACCAATACCACCAATCTCATAGGTCCAATAAATATCCTTTTCGATATCAGGTCCAATGCTCTTCTCGTAGAAAAACGTGGGCTCTATAAGATTGATTCTTTCGAAATCGATTTCGATGGCGCACGATGTACGAACGGAAGAACTATCATATCTGGATCGAATCCCAAACAGGAACAGAGTCTCATCTGTTCCTTCGAGAATGTGAAAGCCTATAAAGTTCGCTGAAGCTATACGGTAACCAATCGACTCTGAGAAAAAGAAAATATCGATATAGTCATCCCTGCTATAGAGATCCGTGGTCTCGTCGATATACGAAAGAGTGAGAATATCAGAGGGAAAAAAATAATCACCCTCGATGCAAAAGATCTCAAAAATCTCTGAAACCCCAGATGGCTCTATAAAACTTCCGAAAAAGAAGTAGAGGCATCGAGTATCACTGAGGAGCTTAAGTCTCCAGGAGAAATCGTAGGGCTCAAGCTCTGGGGAACGAGTATAGACCGCATATTTATCCTCGAAGATAAGGATACAAAAAGTGTCGATGGATCTCTCGTAGCGACTGCCGATACTCTCGAGGATAAACTCTATCATCTCAGTCTCTCGTGAGTGTCTCTGAATCCAAATGAAATTTCTGATACAGAATGGCTTCTCGATAACCAAAATATCATCTGTACAAGAGGTTCTGAGAAATGTGACTATAAATTCACCACCTATGGCAAACATAAGGTAAGCGTCAGTATCTCTCTCGCAAGTGGACAAAAATACACTTTCGAAACCGATGTCGACGTCACAGAACCTCTAAAGATCATCCGTCATGTAAAAGTCACAAATAGCGCTGGAATATTACTCAATGGAGAAAATACATTCGATAGAGAAAGTCGCGCATACAAGATAGAAAACGCTATCATCCCTCCCGAGACCCTGACATTCGATGCTCGAGATATCGTATCGGCCAATCCTGGATACAGTATAGAAAGTGTCCTCTGGAAGATAAATAACGGCAAAAAAACAGAAGAGAAAAAAGGAAATAAAGTCGAAATTACGTTCGGCGAACCTCTACGATATACAGTAGAATGTATCTATACGTTCAGAAAAGAGATCGTAGCAGGGGAAGTCACTCAAGAAACTTCTCAGGATACAGTAATCGTCGATATAGAGAGGCGCAATCTCATGCCACGACTCGACTACAATCTCTCATCTGACTACGTACCAAGTACAGTGACAGTAGACGCTTCTCAGTCTCAATCAGAAAACGGGGAGATCAAGAAATTCCTCTTCGATTTCTGAGAAGGAAAACCTGTTGCTGAAGGAGACGCTATCAAACAATACACCTATACAACTCCTGGAGAAAAAACGATCACTCTGACGATCATAGACCAATGAGGAAATAGTGAATCTCTCAAGAAAACCATCGTACTCAAGGATCAAACTAAGCAAATACAATTCACTCCGAGTATCAATCCTGGAATCATGGGAAATCCTGTCGATTTCGAAGCAGTCGGAACGAACGGTCAAGTACAAGACTACGTATGGAACTTCGGAGACAATACGCCAGTATCACGTGGCTATAGTGTATCTCATACATTCAGTCGAGCTGGTACCTATACTGTCAGTCTGACGATCATATACGCCGATGGAACGGAACAGAGCGAGAAGAAAACATTCGAAGTCGTAGAGTCACTCTAAGAGACTTTCTAAAAAAAACCCTGCGAATTCGCAGGGTTTTTTATTTTAGAGGTTTTTATTATTTTTTCGCATGAACAAATGTACCGACAATGCTCTCAGATCCTATCTGGTCGATATCTTCGATACGACATACGTAGATAGGCATACCTTCATCATTCGCGAGAGCGATAGCTGATTGATCCATGACTCGGATATCACGAGTAAGAACCTCGTGCATATGGAGCGTATCGTGTCTTTTTGCATCTGAGTGTTTCTTGGGGTCTTTATCGTAGATACCGTCGACTTTCGTGGCTTTGATCACGACATCACAACCAAGCTCGAGCCCTCTGAGCACAGCACAAGAATCAGTCGTAAAGTAGGGATTGCCCGTACCACCGACACAGATAACCACTCTTCCCTTCTCGAGATGACGAAGCCCACGTCTACGGATAAACGTCTCTGCTACGCGATCGGTCGGGATAGCACTCATGACACGGACATCCATCCCCTCTTGCTCGATCGCTTCACCGATAGCGAGACCATTGATAATAGTACCAAGCATTCCCATATGGTCACCTACTCCTCGATCGAATCCACCTTGTTCAAGAGTGATTCATCGAAATATATTTCCTCATCCTACGACGATCGCGATCTCGAGTTTTTCTTTCTCTGCGAGAAAAACGATTTTCTTAGCAAGAAATGCGAGAAAACTTGGATCGATGCCGTATCATTGTTCTCATTGGAGTGCTTCTCATGAGAGTTTTAGAAGGATTCGTTTTGGAGTGTGGTATTTTTTCATAGAAAGAGTAAAGAATGGAAAACAAAAAAGAAGCTCTAAGAATTGAGCTTCGTATAGAGGAAAAAGACGACTGAAAAAGCAAGGACGAGGATAAAGAGGATAGCCAGTCCGAGGATTGCCGAGTTTCGTTTCGACATTTCTTTTTCGAGGTATTGAATCTTGGTTCCGAGAGCGAGCGCATCGGTATCGGTTTTATTTTTTGCTCACTCGAGGAGAAAGGTCGTCTTCTTGTATTCGATGAGGGGAATCGAGTTTTTCAGTTCTGTTTCAGATTTTCCGAGTTTATAGGAAAGTTCCTGGATGATCTCGTCTTTTTTTGCGATGATTTTCTGTGCATCGCCATAGAGACTGGCGAAATCTGGAGCCTTTTCTCGACTCACAGATCGCTCGCGAGTGATGATCTCTGGAGTATCGTGAGGTTCGCTCCCGAGTATGACTATCGTATCATCGCCTCTTTCTGGAAGAGTTTTTCGAAGAAGCTCGACATCATCTTCTTCGAGAAATGTTTTTTTCCCGATACGCTTGGTAGCGATGCGCCCAGCAGATATATGCCGATCGACGGTTCGCGATGAGACAGAGAGCCTACGAGCAGCTTCGGTACGATCTATGGAAAATGCCATGAGAAAACAATTAAAAAAATACGCCCAAAAGATTGGACGTATTGTATGAAAGTGAAGGAAAAATGCAAATGCTTCAAAAAAGTTGGTATTTTTTTCCGAAAATTAACAAATGCTGTTTTAAAGAGTAAATTGACGATTTTTGGTCAAAAACAAGAAGTTCAAGAAAGAAAATTTTTTCTGAAAGGAGTTTACTTATCTGTAAATGACTGAAGAAAAAATTTTATGACGCTGAAATTCGTAGTTTTTCACCAAAAAAACTGGTGGAGATGGCGGGCACCGCCCCCGCGTGTACAGAGGTACTATCATCGTGTATTCCTGTCTATGATTCATTTTTGGATACTTTTTTCTATAAAAAAATGACAAAAAGCGGAAAAAAGCTCATTTCGTGTACTCACTTCCCTACGAGATGAAGAATCCTACGGAGTGAGACTTATAAATACAATCTTTCTCTATAAGTTTCGAGAAAAAAGTTTTGTAGCAGGCCATATGGCACTCATCTTATAAAAAGAGGCTACACTGTCGAGCGGTTAGGCAGCGACAGCAAAACTTGCGCCGTTAGCAGCAGCTACGCGAGAACCGAAGTTCTTTGCAACAGCAGTAAGGCGAGTAAGTGGAGATTTTGCATCTATTGTTTGTCATTTGATAACGAGGCTGACTGCCCCGAGACAGCACGAGTGACCATACGATTCTCTATATCGAATCCTATATCATCCCCGAGAAATTAAGGTACAAATGCGGA
>CAYSEP010000019.1:0-1975 GCA_964430065.1 uncultured Candidatus Peribacteria bacterium | reverse complement strand
CAAAAAACTCCCCGATATACCAATAATCGGGGAGAAACACGGATGAGGGCGACAACCTAGTCGGAGTGGAGAGTAGCAAGTATGGTCTTCGCTCCAGGAGAATCGAGATTCCCCGTGATGACTGCGATGCCATTCGAGAGTCGAGAATATGCACGTGGAGAGTCAGGATTAAGAGTTTTTTCGATATCCGCTATGGGAGTATTTTTATAGAACTCTACCTGAACTCCGTCACTCGTGGGCTGATCTGTAACTACGGTGACACGGTCTACGAGAGCAGAACCAGTCTGTATATAGCGATCTCAGGCGAGTGAGTGAAATCCGTATCACATTTCGCGGTTCCAGTATGGAGTAGATATAGCAATAGTATGACCAGTAGAGCTCACATCATAGAGTGCGCTGTACGAAGAGAAACTATCCATAGAACTGTATATACCGAGAAGTACGAGAAGTGTGAACATGGCAGAAAGCCACTCAGATCTACTTCGACGAGGATGTCTGTGTACGGGATGTTTCATACCTATTTACAAAAAGAGCAAAGCAATTATAACATATAAAATCACAAGAGTCAATACTTATTTATTAATTTTACAATATGTCAAATAGTCTTTCTCACTTTGGTTCGATTTTTTCGACTTTTTCGCTATAGTGTGCGTATGTCACTCCATATATATAATACACTTACCCGCTCACTCGATCGATTCAAGCCACTTCGCCAAGACGAAGTGAAGGTATACTACTGTGGACCGACTCCATATAACTATGCTCATATAGGGAATCTGCGCACCTATCTCTTCGAGGATTTCGTCATCCGTACTCTCCGATTTCTCGGATATAGAGTACGAACCGTCATGAATATCACCGATATCGATGATAAGACGATCCGAGATAGCCAGAAATCAGGGAAGACCCTGAGGGAATTCACAGAATTCTATAGTGAAGCATTTCTCGCGGATCTCGACCGACTCTCTATCGTGCGTGCTGATACGATAGCACCGATATCGACTCTCATAGAAGATATGGGCACTATGATACAGTGACTTCTCGATAAATGATATGCCTATCTCGCTGAAGATGGGAGCATATACTACAGCGTGAAGAAATTCCGAAAGTACGGCGAGCTCGCGCATCTCGATATGAGTGGGATGATCTCGAGCGTACGTATAGATAATGATGAGTACGATAAAGAGCAGGTTGCTGATTTTGCTCTCTGGAAAGCCTACGACCAGGAAAGTGATGGTGAGAATAAATGGACTATCAAAGTTACGATAAATGGTGAAGAGAAATCTCTAGCGTGACGTCCAGGATGGCATATCGAGTGTAGCGCCTGTAACCACCACTTCTTCTGAGCACAGATCGACATCCATATGGGTGGGATCGATAATCTCTTCCCTCACCACCAGAACGAAGTCGCGCAGACAGAGGCATTCACGGGAAAAGAGTTCTCGAAATACTGGATGCACGGAGGACATCTGCTCGTCGATAATAAGAAAATGGCGAAAAGTGCAGGAAATTTCTATACACTTCGGGATATCGTGGACTCCGTTATTGCGAAGAATGAAGCAATCCAGGTCTCTGGAAAACAGAAAACTGGATTCCTGCCTACACAGGAATGACAGACACAACAGGAACAACTCATCTACCGAGGATTCCGACTCATGGCACTCCAGAACCAGTACAGAGAAAACTTCAACTTCACGTTCGAGCGACTCACTGCAGCGATAAATACGATAAAATGACTCGATGAGATGCTGAAACGTCTCACTCGATATATAGAAAGGGCGATTCCAGCCAATACTGAACGAAATGCACACGGAAAGATGAAATTCCATGATATTTCGAGAGAATTCCGAGACAATCAGCAGGCATTCATGCAGGAATTCATCGAGAAGCTCGAAGATGACTTCGATACGGTATCTGCGATGACGATCGTGTTCGAATACCAGAGCTATATCAATAGCGGTATCGACGATGCGCT
>CAYSEP010000018.1:11139-16519 GCA_964430065.1 uncultured Candidatus Peribacteria bacterium | reverse complement strand
GTGCTGCGATCGTCCGAGAAGTTCATGTATTCGGTGACCAACTTCCTTTTGGTGTGCCGGGAGATGGCACTGGGCAACATATGGGATTCGGAAAAAAAATGATGGCAGAAGCAGAGCAAATCGTCCGAGAGAAGTATAGGACTATAGAAAAAATTGCAGTGATTGCTGGCATATGAGCACGAGAATATTATAGAAAACTGGGTTATATACCCCAAGATGAATATATGATTTTACGTTTAAATTCAGAAAAAAGATCGAGAAAATAGATCTTTTTTTCTTTTTTGCTCTTTCTCGAGGAAGGGACTTCTTCTTGCTATACCCAGTTTGCTTTCCCTATGCTGTCACTGTCCTGTATTGACGACGCGAGTCAGATATTTCGTACATCTTTTTCACTCACTATACCCCCCGTAGAATACATAATTTAAAAATATATTCATCCCATTGTCTCTACTCTTTTGCTTTCCTTTAAAGCAAAATGTATATAATGACCTCGTCCTTTATTTCTTTTCTTTTCATTCTATGAAACTCACTTCTCGTGGTTTTACCCTCGTCGAACTTATGATCGTTATCGCGATTATCGGTATCCTTGCTGCTGCCCTCTTCCCTTCTATGACTGGTTACCTGAAACGTTCTCGTGACGCTGCTCGTATCTCCAATACTAAAGATATAGCAACAGCTATGGGTGCCTACTATGCTGATGCAGAAAGATATCCAATTTCTACAAATTGATGTGTAAATACTGCTGGATGATTTACAGGAACAAATTATTTTCCAAAGGGTGTCCCTACAGACCCACAAGCAGCAAATAATAATGGATGTCTTACAAATGGGCAATATGCAATGGGAAGCACAGGTCAAACTAGTGGTGTTCCTGCATTCGCTCTCGTAGCCCTCCTTGAAAATAGCAATGGATGAAACTTTAGCTGATCTATCGGAAATCTTACATGAGTACTTAAGATAGATACTGCCACTCTGCAGGGTTTTATGGGTGCAGCGAATAAGGGTGTTTCAAATATTAATGTCCTTACGAACTAGTTCTTCCTACTCCTAGCTCCTAAACTCCCCAAATATGGGGAGTTTTTTTGTAGCATTTTTCAGAACTTTCGCTATACTCATAGGGAATTTTCTTTTCTTTTTTCTATATGCATTTCTCTCTTCAACGCAAAGGTGGATTTACGCTCTATGAGATAATGGGTGCGATACTCATCCTCGGTATTCTCATCTCAATAATATGGGTAGCGACAGCGCCGTATATGGCACGGTCACGAGACACTTCGCGTATCGCAGATATCGCCTCTCTCGGGAATGTATTCATGGCGTATCGTCAGAATATGGATACTTTTCCATCTAATTTTGGCTCATGAGGTAACCCTTTAGCAGAAGGTTTTTGTGTTAGTGAAATAGTAACTCGCACAGATGGATCGACTCCTGATATGAAATTCTCGAACATCGTAAAATGAGGTAGTATGCCGAAAGAACGAGCTCTGCCTATCACAGGACTTTGTGGCGGGGGAACATCCTATAGCTATATCCTTCACCAAGTGGGACAAGATGAATATGCTTTTCTCGCATCATCTCTCGAGAATCAGCCGACCGCCAACCTCGGAAGAGCCACTTATCTTACCGATGATACTAAAGCTCTTGAACTTTTTGCATCGCCAAAAGATGGAATACAGATGGATTGGGGACAAGCTATCCACTATATCGGAATGAAATAAGAAGTTTTGATTTCTTTTTCTTTGTCATTCTCCGTAGGAGAATCTCTTCCGAGATCGAAAGGTACAGATTCTCGTAAACGAGAATGACAAAAGGGTGGATTGCTCAGAATTAAATGCCACGCCGTGGGACAGAGATTTCCGACTTCGCTCGTCATGGGGCAGACGAACTTCGCTGTATAAACTTCTCATCTCTGTCTAGAAAAATAAAAAAGCCCTCTTATTGAGGACTTTTTGATTTTTCATGGCGGAGGGACAGAGATTCGAACTCTGGGTACCTTGCGGCACGGCAGTTTTCAAGACTGCTGCAATCAACCACTCTGCCATCCCTCCGGATGTGTGGTACGAGGAGTATAGGGAAGTGTGCTTTTTTGTCAAAATATTTTTTAGAGAAATGCGGAAAAACTTCGAATTTCATTGTCAGAAAAATTTATTTCTAGAGTCACTTACGCATCAGTAAGCTTCTTTCGAAAAAATTTTTCTCACCCCAGGAGTACTTCCATGCTTCGCAAGGGGCGTCCTCGAACTTCTCGTTTTTGCCCGTTTCCAGTTTTTTACTTCCCTAAATTTTTATATACATGCCATCCCCGAAGCTAAAAAATCGATATTTTTTCTCGATCGCTTTCCTATAGATATTCATGATCTTCTCTTTTCCCATGAGAGCACTTACGAGTACTAAGAGAGATGATTCTGGCAAGTGAAAATTCGTGATCAGCTCGTCTACTACATGAAAACTCTTTCCTGGATAGATATAGATAGCAGTAGAAAAAAGGATAGTTGATGTTGTATTATCGACAGTAAGAGAATGTATATAGTCTTCTGTTCCTATATTTTTCGCCATACTATTCCAGTAGAGCTGTACTTCTTCTCTAAAAAGTGACTGATCTCCTTGTTTTAACCCCTTCCATACAAAGGGGAGTGACTCAAGTGTGCGGCAAGCAGTCGTTCCTACGGCGACCACTTTTTTCCCGCTATTTTTCATCTCAAAGAGAGCTTCGAATATCGAAAGCGGTACCTCTGCTTTTTCTTTATGGATAGCATAGTCGCGGATGTCATCCGTATCGATCCCTTTAAATGTACCAAGGCCGACATGAAGCGTGAGAAAATATTTCTCGTTCCCTATATTTTCGAGAAGCTCATTCGTGAAGTGGAGTGATGCTGTCGGAGCTGCTACAGAACCATCTTTGCTTGCGAAACTTGTTTGGTAATCTGCTTCTTTCTCTTTCGAATATTCGATATACGGAGGAAGTGGGAGTTCGCCGTAGGTTTCCATCATTTCTCCGACAGAAATACCAGATACCTGACAAATACGACCCTCACCTGTCATTTCTTCGATAGAGATGTACATAGCAACATCGAGCCATATTTTGCTTCCTGGTTTGAGTTTGGATCCAGGTCGTACCAGTGCTTCGAATCTCCCACTTCCGAGATCTTCGAGGACGAATATTTCACCATCTTCGAGGAGAGTTTTCTTTCCATCGCTTTTTTCTCTGATTTTTCCAGAGATGCGGATACGGGCACGCTGTACACGAGAATTATTAAAAAAAAGAATACGATCTTTTTCGAGAAAATTCGGAAGATCCCAAAATTTCGCCTCTTCGATGATTTCTCCACTTTCGCGAGAGAGTACCATGAGTCTCGCATCATGATGTGGATGGATGGCTTCTTCGGCGATGAGCTCTTTCGGAAGGGTGTAGGTATAGTCAGTGAGTGAGAACATGTAGGAGATAGATGGAATTTTTAAAAGCGAACGAGATATATAACAAGCAATCAATACTTGAACAGACTTCGAAAAGTATAAAGAAAAGCCTATTTTGAGCAATTTTTCTTTCTTTTTTCCCAGTTTTCTCTATAGTATGGTCATGATTTTTCGTGCTGTCTTCATATGCTTTCTTGCTTGTATCCTCACTTCTTGTGGAAGAGGGGAGTCATCAGGATCTCCTACTGTATCTTCGGAAGCTTCTGGGGGTCTCTATCGAACCAATCTCGATCCCGATGAGCGTATCGCTCTCGCGAAAAAGCGCAAATCCTATATGAGTGGCATTCGTAAAGGAGATTTTTATTCTCTGCGAAATGCTCCAGAAGAAGCACTCTCGTACTATCTCTCTGTTGCCGAAAAAATCCCTGACGATCAGGTGGTGAGAAAGAAGATCGCACATGTCTATTTCCTCCTGAAGAACTGGCAAAAATCGTATAGCGAATATTCGCAAGTACCAGTAGGAGAGCTTACGAGTGACGAAAGAAATGAACTTTTCCAGGCACTTTTCGCAGACCCGATGCGTACAGATCGGATATCTGAGATTTCTCGTTATAGCATCGGAACTGGAGCGCTGGAATGGTACCAGGCAATAGATACCTGCTATAGTGGAATTCATAACTGTGTCGTCTCCCTCGATGCGTATACTGGATCATCGGAAAATGTCCTCGCTCTGAAAAAACAAATCAAAAATGCGAAAAAAATCACTGACGCCCGAGAATACCGAAACCTTCTCATCGCAGCGAAACTCTATGAGCAATCTATGTATCAGGCGAGTGCTGTTATCTCTGAAGAAATCTTGCGAGAATTCCCAGACTATACTGAAGCGAAAAAAATCCTCGCATTTTCCTACTTCGAACTCGGACAATATGAGGATGCGAAGAAATACCTTCTTGCCTATATAGAAAAAAATCCTAACGATCTCCAGTCGATCGTCCGTATGGGAGAGATACAATCCGCCCTCTCTGACTATGTCGCATCGAATCTCTATCTCAATAATGCTATAATCGCTTGATATACTCCGAAAACCAATCTCGAACGACGACTGGCTTATAACTACTCTCTCCTCTGAGATACTGTCGGTATGATGAAAGTTCTCGGCTACCTTCTCCAGGAAGAAGACGTCACGGAAGATGACTTTGCTATCGCTATCTCAGCGGCACTCACAGATGGCGACTTCACTCATGCTCTTTCTTGGAGCGATATAGGGAATACGAAATTCCAGAACTCGCTCATGCTTGGGCCACTTGCTGTGCGTGTCGCACGAGAGTCTGGTGAACTCGATCGTGCCCAAAATCTTCTTGCGAATATGGATGAAAAGAGTCTTCTTGCGAATCCGAATTTTCTCCTCGAGAAGGCAAAGCTCTTCTATGATAAAAAAGACTACGTATCCGCAAAAAAACTCTTCGAAGAGCTGAAAGATATGGACGGTTGGACAGACTTGGCGTATGAGTCGGATGTCTATCTGGCTCGGATCAAAAATCTGGAATCTCCTTCCGAACAAAAAACTGGTTGGTGGTAATTTTTTATAATTTTTCTCTATGTTTCGCTCTGACTTTCCTGTGTTTGGCACTCATCCTGACCTTGTGTTTCTCGACTCTGCATCGAGTGCGCAGAAGCCTCGTGCTGTCATCGACGCGATGACGCACTATCTCGAGACTTCCTACTCCAATATTCACCGTGGAGCATATGACCTCTCCATGGAGTCATCTCTCCTCTATGATCGAGCAAAGCAAGCGGTCGCAAAAAAACTTTCGTGTCGTTCTGATGAACTCGTCTTTACTTACAATGCGACCTATGCCTTCAATTTTCTCGCTCGTTCTCTCGTAAAATCGAAACTCCTCCAGAAATGAGAGAGAGTTCTCCTCTCGAAAGTTGATCATCATGCGAATATCGTTCCTTGGCAGAT
>CAYSEP010000018.1:0-11039 GCA_964430065.1 uncultured Candidatus Peribacteria bacterium | reverse complement strand
AGAGAGTTCTCCTCTCGAAAGTTGATCATCATGCGAATATCGTTCCTTGGCAGATTCTTGCTGAAGAGTACGGTATCATTATCGATTGGATTGATATCCAGCCCGATGGGACTCTAGACTATCATTCTCTTCGTTCCAAGCTTCCTCATGTGAAAGTCCTCAGTATCACTGGTGCTTCGAATGTGACAGGAGAAGTGCTCGATCTCGCGAGAGTGAAAGAGATGTTTGACTCCCTGTGAGAAAAGCCTCTCTTTATCATCGATGGTTCTCAGCGATTCCCTCATATGATGACTGATGTCGTGAAATACGGGATAGATTTTTTTATCGCGACGGGCCACAAGGTGATGAGTGATACGGGGATCGGATTTTTCTACGGTCGTAAGGAGCTTTTGCGAGAAATGAGTCCAGCACTCTGTGGAGGGTGAGCGATAAATTCGGTAAGTACTCTCGGATACGAGGCTGCAGGACTTCCATTTCGTCACGAGCCTGGGACGCCCCACATCGTCGGAGCGGTATCTCTTCTCGCAAGTCTCGAATATATCGACTCGATCGGAGGATATGAAGTGGTAGAAAAATATGAAAAAGAACTCACAGAATATGCACTCGGAAGGTTTGGGGAAGTAGGGTTTCTCCATGAAGACTCGAAGATCCGACTTCTCGGATCAAAAATCTCAGAGAACCGTCTCTGAGTATTCTCATTCGTCTTTGCAGATCATCATCCGAACGATGTGGCCGAGATGCTTGCCGACGCTGGTATATGTGTACGAGCGGGGCACCACTGCACAGATCCGCTTCATCAGGCTCTCGGTATCCGTGGATCTCTACGTGCCAGCTTCTATATCTACAATACACGGGAAGATGTGGAGAGGTTTATCGAGGAACTTAAAAAAGCTATCCAAGCATAATATCACTAAAATCCTCTCTCTTCCCATCTTTCCGATATTCGTGGATGGCGTTTTTCACGGCGAGGAGACCGATGAGAGAGGCATTTCTCCGACGAGGAGAAATATCGGTTCCGATGATCGAGTGGATATAGGACTCATCGTAGGTGAGTATAGTATCGAGATCTGTGTCCACGAGAGACTCTCCCGTGATCGCGCTACAGGCAGTCGCGACGATCGACATATATCCGTCGAACGAGAAGTCCACGAGGGTGTTATCCGTGATTTTTAAGAATACTTCTATCACGTCGGCGCAGACACGATTGTGCTCTCGATAACGCAAAGTCGCATCCTCCATGATATACTTATTCGCTGGATTGTTCGAGTATTCGATGATGATATCGTTGGTGTTCATTTTTTGTACTAGTGATGTCAGTGATTGTCATGACCGTGTGTCGCATCTTCGTGGTGTTCATCGTGTCACCCGTGGTTATCATGTCCTCCATGTTCGTCGTGCCCATGACCACTTCCGTGATCATTATCCCATTCTTTATCTTCTTTTTTACAGGCTTGATATGCTTCGTACCAGGTCGCCTCTATGAAGATCTCGAGTGTCGAGTTTAGGTGGACTATCACGAGAAAAAATCCGAGACTGATAATCCCGAAGATCGAGAGGAGGATAATCTGTACTTCTGCGATAGTGAAAAACGTGATAATCGTCGAAATCAAGAAGGGGAGTACGAGAAAAAATATCGCTACGATGATCGTCCGAAGGTAGAGGAGGATCATCGTATAGTAGAGATGAAGCGTGATCCCGATATGTCGTACTGCCATGCCTGTCGATGACGAGAGCGCTGCGATGACTCACTTATTCTCGAATATGATAAAGAATTTCGCATACGCGAAACACATATTCAGGAAAAATGCGAAAATCAGATACGTCACCATGATCCAAGTGATCATCTCGAAATACGGTTTTCCGAAGAGACGAAGGAGGAGTATATAGAAAGTGATGATCGAAAGAGGACGAAATATAGAGATGACATTGTGTGCCTCGAAGAGTGGGAGGAAGTGGCGAAATCCATCGAAGAGCCCCTGAAATGTCCTATGTGGATTTTTCCCTTCTGTCTTTCGGTAACTATGGATCATCTCGACGATACCTCCTTCCGCAAGAGGAGATATGATAAGGTAGAGAAGAAAGAGGAGGGCAAAAGCTATCAGTACTTCCGTAAAGTACGTCTCGTGGGCAAATTTTGCGAGTCCTGAAAAGAAGGCATCCTTCTTTTTAAATATGACGACATACGTAAAAGTCAACTGGTACATGATCACGAGAAAAAGCCAAAGCATTCCTATGAAAGAAGGAAAAAAGTTCAGTTTTTTGAGTGACGGAAATTTTGTGATCATTTCCCATGCATGGAGGACGATAGATTCTTTCATAGTTTAGAATGCGGCTTTTGCTTTCTCCCCAAGCCAAGAGAAGAATCCGAATATTCACTTTCCATCGAGTTTCAGGACGTAGTCTTCTTTTATGCTGGCTGTTCCGATGACTTCTTTGAGTGAGGTGATATCCTGAAGTGGTGATATTTGTTTTATTCCCTTCAGGTTTTTATCAGTGTAGAGTGTATGAATCGGGCTTGATATCGGGAGAAAGAAAGCTTCTTTATCAAGGTAGTCTTGGATACTCGTTTCTACTTCTGCCCGTTTCTCCTCGGTCGATGCGATACGCAGATTGGCGAAGAGTCCATCGAGTACTTTGCTTTCTATTTTTGAGAAATTGATCCCATTTTTTGCTTCAGTCGAGAGAAATATTTGTCCGATACGAGAGAATCGACCGTTTGCCTCGAATCCTACGATGATCATATCATAGTCTTTCTTTCCATTTGCTATCATAGTGCCCAGGTCTTTCGTCGAGACAGGAGTAATTTCGGTTTTTATACTTAGAGTTGTGAGTGCGCCATTCATCTTCTCTGCATACGTAGAGAGAGATTTCGGTTCGTCGACATAGTAGAGACGTATGGTATAGGGAAGACCTTTCTCGCTATAATAGTACTTCGGATCAAGTGCCTTAAGAGCAGTTTTTTTGTCCTCTACTTTTTTCATTCTTGCGCTTACGAGCTCTGGAGTATTGAGCTTCTCGAGATAGGTTTTTTCGACATCTTCTCTATATTTTTTCAGAGCTGCAGCATCTCGTGAGTAGTAAATTTTGATCGTGTCAGCTGTTTCTATATTACCATTTGCTTGAGTGAACTTGAGAGTGTACATATTTTCTCCTTCTTTGAGCGTCTCATCCTGGAGATCTATCTTATAGGAGAATCTATTATTTCCAGGACTAAATTCCTTCAGTGTGTAGTCATTGACCGTCACTGCACTCACTCCAGCTGGCACTTTCCCTGCGATAAGCATCTCGCCATCAGCTTCTTCCGTGAAGAAGATGTTTTTTTTCGAGGGAAGTTCTATGAAGCGATTATCTTCATACACTACACTTGATCCTGTTAACATTCCTGTTTCTTTATCGAGAAGAGACAGACGCTCATCAGGTTTTACATATCACTCTGCTCGCATGATATCAGCGAGGTTCTTCGAGATTTTTAGGCTTCCCGATGAGGTTGCCTTCGAAAAAATACTATCCAATTCCTGTTCACCAGGAGTGACGCTTCCTTTGATGCTGCTTCCGAGAGAGAGCATGATATGTTTGCGGATTTCACTAGAAGTAGTATCAGTATTGAGAAATGCTCCGATATACTCATACATCGTATATTCATATGGAGCGAAACGAGGTCCGAGCATGAGCTTCTCTTCCCGTGGTGGAGGTACGATGATGCCGATATTATCAGCTCCACGCTCGAGTGAAGAAGCATCAGGAAAGAAGAGAAAATTGTACTTATCGAGCCATCCTATACCAGGATTTTTCTCACTTTTGGCTATCGTGATACGATCATATCAGAATTCCGTATTTTTCTCTTTCTCGAGAAATGTATAAGAACCTGAGGTGATATATCCCTCTTTCGAAAGACGATCGGTTCGTATGCGCTCGAGCATATCAGATCGGACAATTGGATAGGTGAGCAGGTCGAGCATGAGAGAGCTCTTTTCTTTTGCTCGGATTTCGATTTTTCGTTCTCCAGTCGAGACGATACTCGTACCCGCGAGAAATGATTTTATTTTTTCATTTGCAGGATTTGCTTTAAATGCCTGCAGTGTTGCGATGATATCGTCGGTTTGGATTTTGGTTCCATCAGACCAGAGTCATCCTTCTCGGATCTCACAGGTGACTTTCGCGAGATCGGCGATATCACAGGTTGCTATATCTCATTCGTATTTTCCGAGCGCGTCATTGTACTTCAGCAATCCTCGAAAGAGAAATGAAAGTATGAGGTCAGTTTGCTTGTTTTGCCCATACAGAAGGGGATTTGGAACCTCTGGAGCGGTTCCGACGAGTCCGATATTCACACTTCCTCCTGGTACACCCACTGCATTCCCTCCTTCATATATATATACCCCGATCAAGTGAAGAAAGAGAAAAACAGTGGTCGATGCGAGTATGGCGATGGCGGGAACGCGAAATCTACTCAGTACCATGAGAAAAAATAAAAAGCGTCGTATTCTCGAGCGATACTACGAGATAAAGTAAGAAACAGTGGCAAGTCCTACGAAGAGTACGACGAGACCGATGGTGATCGTGTGAAGCGTCTTTTCTGCTCCGCGTCTTTCGAATTTACCGAAATCGTTGGATCCAGGGATGATAGAGAGACCTGTTCCCTTCGACTGGAGCATGACGACAGCGATGATGATGATCGAAAGTACGAGCAGAAGTGTGTGGATGAGAGTATTCATAAGATTGAGTATTAGGCTACCGAAATCCCGGGTATTGTATAAAAAATACAACTTTTTGCAAATTTTTGGATTTTTTCGAAGAATATGCTATGATCAAACTATGAAAAAGATATTTCTCTTACTCACATCTCTCCTTTTCCTCGTATCCCCCCTTTTTGTAGTGCAAGCAACTGAAGCAACTGATATTACCAAACCAGACTTCAGAATTAATCTACAGAACATGAATCCTGTACAGGCAAGCCAGGCAAATTCTAGCACACCAACAGGAAAGTCAGCAGCGCTTTTTCTTCTCGATAAATTTGCTGGACTGCTTCTTGTCATTCTTCCGATTATTGCAGGTATATCCTTCATCATCGCGGGTTACTACTATGTCCTCTCAGGGGGTGACTCAGAAAAGGCAAGCCAGGCTAAGACGATCATCAAGTGGAATATTATTGCCATCATCATCGCCCTATTCTCTTACGCTCTCGTGAAGATGGTGTCGACCGTTCTCGGGTGATCACTCCAATAACTATTTCGATTTATGAAGAACATCCTTTTTTTCCTATTTGCATTCTCCTCATCCTTAGTTACATTCGCTGCCGATATCGGTGGTGATATTAAGCGACCAGAAGGAACTGTAGGATTTACAGGTGTTGGAACATTTATCGCGAATATTATTGCTTACGCTATCGGTTTTGCGGGGATACTTGGTGTTATCGGTATCACGTGGTGAGGCATACAGATGATTCTCTCTACAGGAAATGATGAAAAGCTGAAGAAATGAAGATTTATTATGATCTATTCTATTGTCTGAGTTATTCTTGCCGGACTAGCATATGGTATCGTCAATATTGTTGGAGAACTTAAAATCGGATAAACTATGAAATATATTCTCTCAATCCTCTTCGCGTTATATATTAGTATTTTGACAGCATTTGCAGCACCCATAACGAGTAATGTGATTACCTCACATGATGCTATAAAAGATCGAACATGGGACCTTATTGGAATTTTTACTTTCATTGAGTCATTTCTTTTAAAGGTAGCGCTTCCACTCGTTGTTGTATGAGCATTTCTCTATATCGCCTGGGAACTCCTCACGGCAGAAGGGAATGAAGAAAAAATGAAAAAAGCATGGAAGGCTGTTACCTACAGCGCCATCGGACTTCTCATGATCGCTCTTGCTTATGCTATCGTTGCCATGGCTTCTCGCCTTTCACTCTAGATCTATGAAAAAATATCTTACCCACATCATTCTTGCCCTTTCTCTTCTCCTTCCATTTACTGGATATGCTGCCTGTTCTCTCGATGAGACGAGCTCTACGAAGTTTCTCACAGACTGTAGTCAAGAGCAGAACGGCTTTATAAACCCGAGTGATACAGTATCGACGACCACAGGCATTCAACAAAGAGTAGGTGAGATTGCTACAGGTGCCATTTCTCTCTGAGCTCTTCTTGCTGTTGGTGCTATTGTTTGGGCAGGTATACAGTATACTAAGTCATTCGGTGATGATGAGAAGCTCAAAAAAGCAAAAACTACCGGTATTTACGCTGTAATTGGGCTTATTCTTATGATGCTTTCATTTAGTCTCGTAGACGTGATAATTAATTTTATTTTTAAGATCACATGAAGTAATTAGTTGTTATCGTATGCTCTTGCCCCGTATTATCATCTCGATCCTTCTTTTCTCATTTACTCTTACTGTCTCAGCTGGAAAGGGTTTCGTCGTCGAATCTGTCGGAAAGGAGGTACGTGTAGAGTGACGAAAAAAACTCATAGAAGAAGCACTTTCGACGGATACGATGAACTTCGGTTATAGTGCCCTCCAGATCGTCCTCGATGCGAACCAGAAAGAACCACGATGACGATTCCAGGGAAAGGTTATCACGCTCGCTTCAGGAGTGAAGTCTGATGGAGAATTCATGAAACTTCTCACCCACGAAATCGGACACTATGTCGATATCTATACCCTTTTTTCGAGAGGAGGAGTCGATGTTTCCGATGATTTCTATAGCATCAGCTGGTCAGATAAGACTACCAAAAAACCAGGCGAATGACTCTCGAATTTCGTCTCTGGATACGCTGCCACCAATAAATACGAAGACTTTGCTGAGAGTTTTACTTTCTATATATTTCATAACGAGGATTTCTCAGCACGAGCACTTTCCGATGAATCCTTGAGACAAAAATACCTCTTTTTCCGAGAAAAAATCTTTGCTTCCTGAATGTTTGTTGGTACCGATTTCCGCACAAGTACGATCCCGAACTATCTCTGGGATACGACCAAAATCCCTATCTCTCTAAAAAAATATTTGTATTCTCTTCGTGAATCTATATAATGACGTGCGTTGGTATATAGATTTTTGCTTTCGAAAGTAAAAATTTGTCGACCAAAGAGTCTATATATACTCGTTTGTTCGTATAAAACATCCTTATTTGCCCACTTCGGGTATATTTCTTTTACACAGATATTTTATGTGAAATATTTTTGGTGATACCGATGATATCACTTTCGGGTGACAAGCGCCTATCCCTCGAGAGCGTACTACCAGTTCACGCAATACTACTCCAGAGCGTGAGACTTCTCGTCCGAGAGAACGTACTCGTCCTGTTGCATCACAGAGTGATCGACCGACTTACCGTCCTCGCCCGACTGCATCTCCAGTACGCCCTCCTGTTACTGAGACGAAGACTACGAACCTGAGACGACTGATCGAAGGCATGAAACCCTCATATCTTCCTCAGACTGACGACTCGTATCTCCGCGTCATACCTCTTTCCCTTGCGACCGAACTCGATCCTCTTTTTCTCATGAGAAAGTGAGATCAGACTCTTCTTTTGGGTACGGGTTTTTCGACTCTCTCGAATGCAGGAAGTACGTACCAAACCTTTCCTGATATGCGACTTCCGTATAGCGAGAAAGATAGACTTGCTGGGTGGGTACTGCTGACGCCAGGCTTCGATACTACTCTCTTTTCTACGATCCTCGAGACTCTTGGATTTCCTTTTGTATATGGGACTCGCGATGTTATCGCATATATTCGCAATAATATAACTGATACCGTTTTTCTCGAGAAATGTCGCTTTTTCGAACTTTTTTCACCAGGTGAAGAAGTGAGAAAAATCGGAGACTTCTCTCTCGAATGAGTCCGATCAGGAAGTATAGTGATATCTGTGGGTTCGAGTGGATGTGTCGATAGTGTCCATGGTACACCATCATCAGCTCCTCAGAGTTCATCCTTTCCTGAGATGAAGAGAAATGATGAAGCCTACGTATTCGGGGCGGGAGAAGGAGTCGTTCCTGGAGAAATCATCGAAATCTCGGGGAAAACTCTAAAACGCAATCCTCTCAAATTCACTTTCGATACGTTCTATGTCGACCGTGAATCGATCGGTGTCGTGGCAGGATACACGCTGAAAGATAGGAAAGAACTCTCGGAAAATGGTATCCTTACTTTTGTCCTCGAAGAAGACGTCAGATCCCGAGCCATCGTCGGACATATCTTTATCGACTCACGTGGATTCGTCCACTCATATGAGATGATGAGCGTCCACAAGGAAGTTCTCAAGGGGATCAGACAAACCTACGAGCAAACTATAATCGCCCACCCTCGTATCGAACGCGGAGAGCTCGTCTCGACTCTTCGGAGAGAAATCACGAAATACTGTTACCTCGTCACTGGACGTACACCAGTCGTCATGCCTATAATCATAGAACGATAGTTATAGCTTACAAATATAACACGGAACTTTTTGTCATTCTCCGAAGGAGAATCTGTTCCTTGGGAGAATGATAAAGACAAATTCATAAAATTAATTTACTATATATGCGAAACAAACGCTTTCAAAGCAATACTGGCAATGGTCCACAAAAATCATGAGCCCCTCGGAGTTTTTTTGACTCTGGGAAAAAAATCCAATCCAATCTTCGCCCAGGAGATTCATTTCTCTACGAAGATTCTTTTAAACCAAAAAGATCCTATCCATTTTTTACCCCTGTTCAGGCACTCAAAAAATTTCTCGGAAATCCTGAGGAACGAGTCAAGCCTCTCGCCAAAGAGACACTCCGCGTCGTACCATTCGGTGGTATGGAACAAGTCGGACTTAACTGTATGGGATTCGAATACGAAGATGAGATGCTCATCGTCGATATGGGAATCCAATTTCCCGATCAGTACCAGTTCGGTATCAACTCCTCACTTCCAGACATCACTTACTGTCGTGGAAAAAAAGTAGTAGGAGTGTGTATCACTCACGGACATATCGACCACATCGGATGAGTCTACTACATGATGGAACAACTCGGACGCAATACTCCGATCTATGGAACCGCTATGGCATATGAGCTTATCAAGCTTAAACAGTGAGATATGTGAGCTGCACTTCCGAATCTTCGTGAATATAAGCGATATGAGCCGATCCAGATAGGAAAACATTTCCAGATCACTCCTTTTGTCGTCGATCACTCGATCCCAGATTCCGTCGGTCTTCTCATCGAGACTCCTGTGGGACGATTCGTACATACTGGTGACTGGAAATTCGATAAATCCCCACTTCCGAATCGCCCATCGACGAACTATGAATTTCTCGAAACTCTCGGAAATCGTGGAGTTCGTGGACTGTTCTCTGACTCGACCAATGCCCATCTCATCGGATCATCGATCTCTGAGTCTGCCGTCGTCGGATCTATGGAGGAGATATTCTCGAAGGCAAGTGGACGTGTTATCACGGCGACATTCTCTTCGATCATCGACCGTGTCATGCTCATCATTTCTACAGCAGAAAAATTCAAACGCAAGGTTGTCCTTCTCGGGCGCTCTATGAATAACTATGTCGATATCGCGATCAAGCTCGGATATGTCCGACCACAACCGGGGACGATCATTTCTATGGAAGATGCTGCGAAGCTTCCTGATGACCAAGTGACGATCTGTTGTACTGGAGCTCAGGGTGAGCGCTATGCTGCCCTTATGCGTATCGTGACGGGTGAGTCTCGCGAGACTACACTGAAACCTGACGACACCATCATCTTCTCTTCTTCTGTCATCCCAGGGAACGAGCGAGCTGTCCAGTGACTTTTCGATCTTATCACTCAGCAAGGACCAAAGATCCACCACTACAAGGAATCAGAAATCCATGCAGGATGACATGCGAAAGAGGAGGATACTAAAAAAATGATCACGCTCCTTCGTCCTGAGTACTATATCCCGATCTATGGATTCCCACATATGCTTCGCGGAAATACGCGCAATGCCTACGATCTCGGATATGCGAAAGATAAAGTCGTGATCCTCAAAAACGGAAAAATCCTCGAATTTACGAAAGATAGTGTCCGTGAGACCGATGAGTATATCTCGAAAAAACTCGTCACTGTCGATGGACGTATGGTTGGCTATACTGGAGAGCGTGAGCTCCATGACCGTTTCCAGATATCATCTCAGGGAGTTCTCGTCATCGGTATCGCGAAGAAATCTTCAGGATTCAATATCAAATACCAGTGTGTCGGACTTCCTCCTGTAGAATCTCTCCCGACGCTTGAAAAATCTCTCGATACGATCATCCAAGAAACTCTCAGAGATATATGACGCTTTAAGGATGTAGAGTCATTCACGACTCATGTCGAGCGTAAAGCGTGTGACGTCTGTCTCCATGAAATCGGGAAAGAGCCGAAGGTGGTAGTGGTGGTGCAGTAATAAAAATTCAAAAAATCCCCTCGAATTCGAGGGGATTTTTTCTAATGATGATCGTGCCCGCCACCTCCGCCACCGTCCATATACTCCTTCATGGCTCATGCACCACTGGCAAGACCGAAGAATCCTCCGATCATCGAAGTGATACCGAGATCCATACTCGTACCTCCACCAGATTTTTTATCGCCGTGACCGTGATCATCGTGTCCTCATGACATAAAGAGAAAGATTATGAAATAACATGAGTATTTTATCACGATATTTATATATGTCAATATAACGATGTATTTTTTCTTGCATTTATCCCGCATCGTATCTTTTTGGAAAGATACGAACTCCTAATTGCTCTGAAAATTATTGATTTTATTTTGAAATTTTATTTGCTTTCAGCTCCTCTATTCATATAATCCGCTCGTCTGGTGGGTTACTCAAGTGGCTGAAGAGGCGGGTTTGCTAAACCTGTAGGGTGCCGCAAGGCGCCGCGAGGGTTCGAATCCCTCATCCACCGCCATGTTTTTGTTTTTTTGGGCCTATAGCTCAGCGGTTAGAGCAGCCGGCTCATAACCGGTTGGTCCCTGGTTCAATCCCAGGTGGGCCCACCACTATAATAAGTGAAATAAAATCTCCTCTTCGAAAGAAGGGGAGATTTTA
>CAYSEP010000017.1:7717-17418 GCA_964430065.1 uncultured Candidatus Peribacteria bacterium | reverse complement strand
AGAAGAAAGATGAAGCTCGCTATACAGTCGTCATCGAGAAACTCGATCTCCGAAAATAATTGCAATACTCAAAAAAATCCCTAGAATTCCCTTACTTTTTAAGGGAATTTTTTATGGCACAACTTCGTTTTCGTACTCCTTCGGGAATCCCATTCTATCCGACGCACTATATTTCTCATGCACTGATCGTCATATCGGTGATTATTGCGGTTCTCGGATTTCTTTTTCCGTTCCTGAAGTCATATTTCGGACTGCATGCCATCCCAGTATATCTCGAAACTCTTCCTTTTATACTCTGACAAATTGCTCTCTATCAGTTTCTGCATGGAGACCCAATCCATATACTCATGAATGCATATTTCCTCTACCAAGCATGACCCGAAGTAGAGTCACGCATGACGAGACGTGAGTTTCTCCTCTTTTTTCTCGGGAATACCATTTTCGTCGCTGTCGCACTCTGGTTTCTCTCTTCTGGTCTTACGATCGGTATATCAGGATTCTGTATGGCGCTCCTCTCGTATCTCTATATGGAACTCCAGTCAACTCGTCATCCGATGGCGAATCAGATTCTGATAATGCTTGTTATCAATATTCTCATCGGACTTACGGGAAATATTAGCTTTGTGGGGCATGCGAGTGGTGCGGTGTGGGGATTACTTTGGTGGTATGCGAAGAAGAGCTAGTTGATGCTACGGATTTTACAGCTTCCAGATAGTCTTTCGGTAGCCGTTTCATATTTGCTAGTATCGTCTCGACTTTAGAGGGGATACTGTAGCCTGTTAAAATGAGAAGCTGTATAACTCATTGCTCAGCCCGAGTCATAAAGGGATACTGAGAGATCATCCAAGAATAATCTTCCACACTCATAAAAAGATATCATGCCCTTAAGTTGATTAACCACTCAGATGGAGGAGCCTTCCCCCTCACTTCTTCCATGAGGCTTTGATGCATCCTTTGGTTCCACGAGTATGATTTATCTGGTTTTATTTTCATGGAGTTCCTAGAGAAAAGTATAGTATATATTATACAAAATACTTACACTTGTCAATTCAATAAATCTTCTTCGAATTGCCGTATCCCTTCGAGAGATTTGGGATACTTATTCACATCCGGAAATCGAAGATCTCGGATACAAGTCATGACAGCTCGGATGAGAGACTTCGTCCGCTCGACTTCGCCCTGCTGGACGTACTCCGTGAGTCTATGGAACTTGTCTTCGTCTCGGTTTTTCTCTACGAAGAAGAGCTCGTACTGTCTCTGGCGAAATGGTGCCCAGCGCGGAGAGAGATCGAAGAGGACGGCATAGAAGGCGAGTTGGAGCTGATACTTCCACTGCTTCACCTTCACATACTCACTTCACTTCCCATCGAAGGTATCGAATCCTCCACCGGTCTTATAGTCTGTGATGATGAGTGAGTCGTCGCTGAGTTGTTCGATACGGTCGATCTTTCCTGTGAGCTGGATATCTCCGAGGTAGACTCAGCCTCAGACGGTGCGGAAGTCATATTCGAGAAAGAGTTTCTCATATTTTTTTCCGACTATTTCCGTATAGAGAGATTCGAGATTGGCTCGCCCGCGGTCGAGATAGGTCGTGAGAGTAGTAGTATCGAACCCTTCCTGTATGAGTGACTTTTCGAATGATTCGAACAAAAGTGACTTCATGAAGGTTCACTTCTGCATATAATCTGTGAAAAATACCTCGAGTCCTGTATGGATCGCTGACCCATATGAGCTCGCGATATTCTTCGCGCCTGGGAATCTCAGGATATTGTTCGCGATGAAGTATTCTGGTCCCGCGTCAAATACATTCAGAAAGTTCTGAAGCGCTGTCGCATTCATGACGAAGAGCTTATCGATGCGATCTCGCAGGAAGTCATCTTCATCACCGATGTAGGGAAGCGACCAGAGACTACTCGAGTCCGCTCGCAGCACCAGAGTCGCAGAGTTTTCTTCAGTACTTCCTTCTCCATCTTGCCAGCTCTCATCTTCTGGAGCGATCGCAGGAAGTGGGGTATTGGCTCGCTCATCGAGACTCTGCTCACTCCATGAAGCATAGAGTCCATCGCGTGCTCGAGTATAGGCCGTATAGATGAGACGCTCGATATCTGGGTCACTATCTTTCTCAGGCTCGAGGGGGAGATTTTTCGGGAGTGTCGATCCCGAGACTCGTCCGAGCTTATACTCTCGTGTATGGAGAAATGGCACATAGACATGATCCCACTCAAGTCACTTTGCCTTGTGTACGGTGATGAGTGATACGCCTGTATCTTCATTGCCTATGAGATGCGATGTCTCGATCGGGATAGCGTATTTCTCGACGACATCGAGGATATCGATCATATCGTGGAGTGTGAGGAGAGGTTTTCCTCATTTGTATGCCCGTATATGAGCCACGAGCTTTGCGATGTTGGCGAGGTGTCTCTCAGAGTGAGACGAGTATTTTGTGCTATTATGATTTCATAATTGTCCGAAAAAGTGACTATAGAGTGGAGAAGTGAAGTCTGCCTTCTCACCATTTCCGAATATATCGAGCTGGAGCCTATCGACTTCACCGTCTTCATCGTAGTCATCGGGAAGTGAGAGAGAGGATGCTCAGGTGATGAGATCGATCATATCCTCGAGTCGTGTATAGGACGCGCGAAGGGAAAGCTCCATGAGGAATGCTCCGATATTCTTGATGCTTTTCTCCTCGTGACTCACGAGTGTATATATCCACGAGCGAGTCTCATCTTTGCGAGAGTGATAGATATCCTTCGAGAGTTTCCAGAGTGTGAGTCTCGGTATCTGCCAGGCAGGATGTGTGAGGATCTCGACGAGAAGATCTCATCGCTCTTTCCCATATGTCCCCGCGAGCGAGTCGATATAGCGTACCATCTTCACGATGAGGGCGATGACCTCGTTTTCCCATATGGACTCAGACTTACTCATGCTGACGGGGATATTTTTCTCGAGGAGCGCTTTTCCTATAACTTCGAGAGATTTATTCTTCTTTACGATCACGGCGATGCCCTCAGCCTTCACTCAGGACTCGATCTGTGCTTCTATACTCTTCACGATCGCTCCTATCTCTTCGAGTTCTGTGGTATATTTTGTCTTCGTAGTCACAGCTCCATCTCCTCGTGCTGAGACGAAAGATTTCTCACTTCATGGAAATAGATTCTCGAATTCGGACAATTGTCGAGCCACTATTGATCGAGAAATGTCGATAATCTCCGTAAATGAGCGATAGTTGGTATCGAGTATGATGAGCTCAATATCGGCATAGGTATCTCGGAAATCTCGAAGATTTTTGATATTTGCCCCCTGGAACTTATATATCGACTGGTCATCATCACCGACAGCAAAGACATTGGGTGAATCAGTACTCACGGAGAGGATCGACTGTACGAGTCGCATCTGCGCTTCGTTGGTATCCTGGAACTCATCGATCAGGACGAACTGGTATTGCTCGGCGAGATTGGCTCTGACCATCTCATCTCACTCGACGAGCTCGATCGCACGGAGGATCATATCCGCGAAGTCGATATATCCTCCTTCTATCATCGCTTTCTGGTAGAGTGCGTAGACATGAGCGAGAGATTTTTGCTTGCGGATTTTTCCTGACTCTTTCCATATACGGGTTCACTTTCCATCTTTTTCCGTCCAAGCATCTCTCCAGCTATTCATCCAGGTAGTCTTACCATCATCTTCATATTCGTTCCACGCTGACTCGAGAGACAAGGTGATGGTCGAAAGCAGTGTGTCATATCCTGCTGTTTGTTCCATTCATTCGGCTCACTTCATAGATAAAACATCTTCAGTAAATCTTCGAAAGAGCTCGATTTTCTCGAGTTTCTCCTCTTTTTTTTGTCCGAGCGCGTCGATTTTCTCCCAGTATTTCGAGAGCAGGGGATTGAGCTTCGTGAGAGTCTGCTCATTGGTTTCTATGATGCTCTGGAATATCTCTGGTGTGACCCCTCCAGACTTCAGGGTCGATATCTGTCCCCTGAGATCACGGATCGTATCTGCAGCACCGTATCCAGGCTTGTACGGATCATCCCATTCGAGTCACTCGAGGATCGTATCGAGGAGTCGAGACGCGGTCACATCATCGATTGTCTTCGACTCTTCGAATCCTTCGATCTTGTAGCGATATCTTGCAAGGATCTCATTTCCGAAACTATGGAACGTATGGATCGCGACACGGTAGGCATCTTGCCCGATCATACTCGCGAGACGTTCTCGCATATTGCGTGCTGCACTCTCGGTGAAGGTGAGACAGAGGATATTGGACGGCATGTAGTCAGTCTCTCCCAGGATATGCGCGATACGAGCCGAAAGGAGCTGTGTCTTTCCACTTCCTGGTCAGGCGATGACGAGTACGGGACCATAGATCGTCTCTACGGCTTGGCGCTGGCGAGGATTGAGGGACGTGAGGATATCTTCGAAATTTTGCATAGAGAGATTTTACAGAAAAATAGAGAGAAGTCGAATGGAAAGAGAAAAATATGAGGAAATATATTTTATATTTGACAATACTATGAGTGAGAGTAAAATCAGGTTTTATTACATTATATTCTATATATGACTAGTATTAATTGACCAATTCCACTTGGGTCGAGAGAAGACGCATTTACTCCAACATTCAATCTAGGTCCTGCTAATTTAACATTAACTGGATCAAAAGATTTGAGGACATGAGTAGTTAAAATAAGTGGTATTACATCTAGTAGAATAGAATGAATGGAGAATGCTCATCTTCAGTGGGGGACAGTAGTCGCCACTGTGAGAGCGCTTATAGAGAAGGGGTTTAATGTAGTTGTTCAGCCTAGTGCTCAAGGTAAGCGATACTCCAAAGAATTAGCCAATATCATAAATACTGTGGCAGCAGATACTTCTGTTCTTCCACAAACAGCGCTTCCTCAACAAAAAGGATTTTCAGAAACACATATTTCCATTGGGTGAAAGTATGTTAGCATATTTGTACAATCAAGTTTGGATAACGCGACTATTTTGACGTGATCTCGCGTTTTCTTTGAACGAGGACAGCTAAGTATTTCTTACAATAATCATACTTATCGATTACCAAAGTATTCCATACCAGAAGGTACTCGGTGAGTAGCATTTATTGATAAAGATGGACATACTGTAGTTGGTGTAGGGTATATGAGTTCTACTGCAGTATAATTTTTATCTATGAAATCTTCTTTAGAAGCTACATACTATGCTGATGATCAGGAGAAGTGCATATTCATCCAAAAGATGGGTATTCTTATCCAGATCTTGTAGTTCTAACATCCCTATATTGAATACATACTTCTTTCGTTCGGCGAAAATCAGAAAGCTTTCTTCCAGGGGTGCAGGCATTGCTAAATAAATGATACGTTGTGGTAAATGCTATCTTATCGACGACTGAAGCAGATTCTCTTTGAATCGCTTTTCCAGGCACGAGAAAATAAAATTTGCAATTTTCCTCCACTTCCATAAGAAGGAGATATGAAAAAACTCCTCTCTGGCATCACAGGACTTCGTGGACTTGCAGCACTTGCTGTCGTGTACTATCACTTGAGCCAATCGAGATCAACAGTAGGACTCTCAGAGTTATCGTGGGACATATATCAATTCACTGAGCATCTTGTCTTTGTTGTGAGTTTTTTCTTCATGACGAGCTGACTTTTTCGCTCCATTCCATACTGGAGATCGATATTTCAGGGAAAGCCTATTCCAGACTTTTTCTCCTCACTTCGAGAGCGATTTTTTCGTATCGCCCCAGTATACTACCTCGCACTTTTTGTGACATTCATTTTTGTCGTAACTTGGCAGTGAGTCGGATTATCTGATTTTTTGAGGCTCTTTGCTGGTATGAGTTTCCTTTCGTGGATATCGCCACAGACGTTTTTTCCTGTAGAGATCAACTGACCACTGTGGTTTATCTCCTATGATATGATGGGGTGGATTATGGTATCGGTTTTTATGGGTATTTTAGTTAGATTGATCAGCATACATCGTCTTAAAAATACAGGAATATGGATTGCTTCGTTCCTCGCAATGACAATAGCGGTACTCATCTTACTGCACTTTTTCTGGATATCGCTTCCCTGGACGAGATGAGTCGACATAGTAGGCGAATGGTTCCCGACGTATAATCCCTTCCTCTTCTGACTCCATTTTCTCCTCGGTGCGATCGCGGGAGGTGTGATCGTGTATTTCGAAGAAAAAAAATCTCATATCTTCGCTGACGCCATGACACTCTTGTCTTTCGCTCTCCTTTTTGTGTTTCTCTGGAAGATACGATGAGTCGAGGACTGGGCATACTCGTGGCCACGTGGACCGTATCACTTTCCGATAGTTCCTCTCTTTCTCGCTGGCATACTCATGCTTCTCCCATTCACCCAGTATATCGGTCGCATCCTCGATAATCGCATCCTCACATGGATAGCGACTCTCTCGTACTCACTCTATCTCTTCCATATGCTCGTGATCGTATCTTTGCGACGATATTTCTTTATAGATATACAATTATGATTCTATAATTGGTCGATTTTTAGTGTTCTCACGCTCATACTTTCTCTTGGTATTTCCTGGGTTGTATGGAAATATGTCGAGAAGAGAGAGTGGTGAAAGCACTAAAAAAGAGGCTAAAGGCCTCTTTTTATAATCTCTCTAATATCTATAGTGTTCTGGTTTGTATGGACCAGTCTTTGCTACTCCGATATAGCGAGACTGTTCGTCCGAGAGGACGGTGAGCTCAGCTCCGATACGTTCGAGGTGAAGTCGGGCTACTTTCTCGTCGAGTTCTTTCGGAAGACGATAGACGCCGACAGGATACTCTGCTGTCTTGGTGAAGAGTTCGATCTGAGCCAGAGTCTGGTTCGTGAAACTACTCGACATGACGAATGATGGATGTCCTGTAGCACAACCGAGATTCACGAGACGACCTTCCGCGAGGAGGATGATCTTATTCCCGCTTGGCAGAGTGATATGGTCGACTTGAGGCTTGATATTGTCCCATGCGTATTTTCTCATGCTTACGACATCGATCTCAGAGTCGAAATGTCCGATATTACATACGATTGCTTCATTTCTCATCTTGATCATGTGATCATGGGTGATGATATCCTTATTTCCTGTCGCAGTCACGAAGATATCTCCCTTATCACAGACGCTTTCCATAGTCACGACACGATACCCTTCCATGGCAGCCTGGAGAGCACAGATAGGGTCGATCTCTGTCACCCAGACAGTAGCACCCATCCCACGAAATGCTGCAGCACACCCCTTTCCGACATCACCATATCCACATATGACGACGATTTTCCCTGCGATCATGACATCGGTAGCACGCTTGATACCGTCGATGATAGACTCGCGACATCCATAGAGGTTATCGAATTTTGTTTTTGTCACGGAGTCGTTCACATTGATAGCTGGGAAGGGAAGTCTTCCTGCTTCGAACATCTGGTAGAGTCGGTGAACACCTGTCGTCGTCTCTTCTGAGACTCACTTGATATTTTTCTTGATATTCGAGTAAAATGTTGGATTTGTCTCGAGCTTCTTCTTTATCGAAGCAAAAAGAACGCGCTCTTCCTCACATGTCGGATTGCCGAGTACAGATATATCTTTCTCTGCCTCGCTTCCGAGTATCACGAGAAGAGTCGCATCTCCACCATCATCGAGGATCATATTCGGAGTTCCTCCATCTGACCATTCGAAAAGTCGGTGCGTATAGTCCCAGTATTCTTCGAGAGTCTCACCCTTATAGGCAAATACATGAATCCCAGCTTCTACGATCGCTGCCGCAGCATGATCCTGAGTCGAGAAGATGTTACAACTCACCCAGCGTATGTCAGCACCGAGCTCCTTGAGCGTCTCTATGAGAACTCCGGTCTGTATCGTCATATGAAGCGATCCTGCTATACGAGCTCACGCGAGTGGCTTACTTGTACTGTATTCTCGGCGAAGTGCCATGAGTCCTGGCATTTCTGTTTCTGCGATCTGGAGCTCTTTTCGTCCCCATGGGGCGAGAGCAATATCTGCGATTTTATAGTCCATAAAAAAAGAGGGTTATTTGAACGGGCGGATTGTATAGAAAAATATATTTTAATCAAAAAATTTTATCCCAAATTGCTTCTCTCCGAGCTCGTCTATTTTGCTCTTATCGAGAGAGTGGTTCTGTCCTCACATAGAAGCGATCTTTATGCCTCAGAGTATGCTTCCGAGTGTTCCTGATTTTCTCATATCCCATCCTTCCGAGAGTCCGTAGAGAAGCCCAGCACGAAAAGCGTCTCCACATCCAGTGGCGTCGACTACCGTCTCGCTGTAGAGGTCTGGTATCTCTATTTTGGACGATTGTGATTCTATAATTGATCATTTTTCTCAGAGAGTTATGATAGCCGTATGTCAGAAAGCCTGACATATACTCACGACATCTTCTCATACCATACTAGCGAACTGTTCTCTTTCCGGCTCGTTCATGATGGTCATATCTGCTTTTGTCGCCATCTGTCTGAGCTCTTCCCCGGTGAATATCCCCATAGCCTGACCAGGATCAAATATCGTAAATATTCAAGCGCTACTACACTCATCTACTCGGCGCATCATTCACTCTTTCGAGTCTGGTGCCACGATCGCATGAGAAAATTCTGTATTTCCATGGGTCAGCTCTCATGAAATACTCATCGCTCCAGGGTGAAATGTATTTATCTGCCCAGAACCTTCGTCTCGGATAATATATGCCTGAGGACAATAGCTTCATGGAACCATTTTTATGAGCTCTGTGTGTATTCCCATTTCACTCATTTTTTCCCTATACTCGTTTCCGTCTTCTCCGATAGAGGCGATGACATGAGGAGATTTTCCGAGAAGCGCGAGTGAGTAGGCTATATTTGCTGCAGTTCCACCGTATTCCTTACGGATGAGTGGCGAGAAGAGTGAGAGGTGCAGATCTTCGTTTGGCTTTCCTGAAGGAGAAAATTTTCCTACTGTTTGTATGATCGTGTCGAATGCTACGGAACCAGAGATGAGGAGAGACATGTGTATAGGTAAAGGTTAGAGTATATTAAGAGCATCGTCTATATTTTTCGCTATTTCCTCTTGTTCCTTTTGTTCTTTTTCTCGTACTTCTTTTGTTATGGTATCAGCATTTTTATAGGCTTCCTGCATCTTACGGATTTGTGCTTTTGTGAGAGGTTTTTTCGGTCGATATCCTCAGGATGGCATAGCGTCTCAGATTCACATAAGAGGGTTATTGATAGTTATTAAGAGAAGAAGGTTGCTAGATATTTTTCGCAAATTGTTCCTTTTTGTCATTCCGAGGTACGAGGAATCCCTTTTTCTTGTAATTATGAGTATAAGTTTACTAAATTCTCATAAGATGAGTTTGAAAGAGATCTTCCCCAAGGGTACTTCCATGTTTCGCAAGGGGCGCCTACGGGATGACAAAACATTGAATCTTAATGATTTCTAAATACTCTCGATTTTTCCTCCGAGTTTTGCGATTTTTCCGACGATATCTTCATAGCCACGTTCGATATATTCGACATTGGTGATGAGTGTATCTCCACGAGCGATCATCCCAGCGAGGATCATCGTGACTCAGGCGCGGAGATCCCAGCTCGATACGGTCGTACCCTTTAGATGCGTACGGCCAAATATCATGGCTTCATGCGGGTTCATGATCGCGATGTGCCCCTTCATCTTCTCGACTTCTATGAGCCAGTTCA
>CAYSEP010000017.1:0-7617 GCA_964430065.1 uncultured Candidatus Peribacteria bacterium | reverse complement strand
GGGTTCATGATCGCGATGTGCCCCTTCATCTTCTCGACTTCTATGAGCCAGTTCAGGCGCCCCTCGAAGAGAACTTCATGGATACGAGATATTCCCTCTGCTTGAGTGAGTACGAGTGCAAATGGTGATTGCAGGTCTGTCGGAAATCCAGGATAGACATTAGTTTGGATATTCACGGGCTTCAGACTGGTACGAGAATTATAGACGGTGATAGTATCCTTTTCTTTATCGATATCCATACGGATTCACGCTTCCTGGCATTTCCCGAGATAGGCAGTGAGGTCGTGTATCCTGGCATGTTCGATACGCAGAGATGGCTCTGCCGTGAGAGCGCCAAGAGCGATAAAGGTACCACTTTCTATATAGTCGTGTATTACCGTCGCCTCTGCATATTTTCGTTCGATTATAGAACCATAAATGACCATATTATGTTCATGGTCGATATCTACGCGTATCCCGAGAGACCTCATCGTATCGATGAGATTCAGGACGTGAGGCTCGATCGCAGCAAGCTCGATTGTCGTCTTTCCTTCTCGAAATGCTGCCATCATGAGGATATTCTCTGTCGCTGTAACAGCGAAACTGGCACGGATAGTGACATCTTTCTTATGATCGGCTCACTGGAAGGCGATATTTTCTCCTTCACCCATATTCTCATAACCATAGCGTGCGAAAGCATTGAGGTGCTCATCTATAGGCCTCTTGCCGATGTTGCACCCTCCAGGATAAGGGATCTCGAGTGCGCCGAAGCGTGCGAGGAGCGCTGGAAAGAGAAATATACCGACGCGGATTTTTTTGATTTTCTCTCGATCGAGATGTTCTATGTTCATCTTCGAAGTATCATAGTGGACACTATGATCTTCCCATGTGACAGTCACTCAGAGAGACTCGATAATAGAGAGAAATGTCATCACATCACCGATCTTCGGGACGTTATGGAGCGTGAATTTCTCGAAAAAAAGCCCGAAAGCAAGGAGCGGAAGCGCAGCATTTTTGGAACCAGAGATTTTTACTGTTCCAGAGAGAGACTGGGGTCAGGAGATTTTTAGCATAAGGAGAAAATAACTTCAGTAGTTTAATCTGAAGTTATAATTTTGCAAAACATATTACCTCACTCGATACCCAACTCCTCGAATCGTCTCGATCTCTATAGCACCTTCGAGTTTTTTTCGGAGGTTTTTTATATGCGTATCGATCGTACGATCGTAGAGATAGTTATCATATCCGATGATATCCTTCATGAGCGCTTCACGCTTGATCACTCACTTCATATTGCGGATCAGATATTCGAGGATCGAGAACTCGGTCTTGGTGAGCTTCAGTTCTTCTCCCGAGAGAGTCGCGATGTGACTCTTTGTATCGACTTCGATATTGCGGAGGCAGAGATTTTTTCCGTTTTTCACTTCTTTTTTCTCCTCGGCACGCTTCGCAACCGCCGCGATACGAGCCACGAGCTCTCGTGGGGAAAATGGCTTCGCCACGTAGTCATCCGCTCCGAGTTCGAGAAGTGCGACTTTATCATCTTCGCTTTCTCGTGCAGACAGGACGATGATCGGAGTTTTTGCGATTGCACGTATTTCTCGGCATATCTCGACGCCGTTTTTGCCAGGGAGATTGATATCCAGTATGACGAGAGCTGGCTTCTCGCGAGCGTATGTATCGAGCGCCATGAGTCCGTCTGAGCAGACAGCGACAGTGTGACCCGATTGCTCGAGGTATATCTTGAGTGGAGTGATGATACCCTGATCATCTTCGACGAGGAGAAGGTGCATGATTAATTAAAAATTAAAAATTAAAAATGAATAATTAATCGGAACGGAAGCATTGTACCTTGGTCTTCTTATATTGCAAGGTTCGAGAAGACAAGAAGAGCACTATTTTGCAAGAGAAAATATTCGATTATTCGAAGAGAAACTGTTATGATAGTAGCATGAAGGAGTTGCAACATGCTTCTTTTTCGCTAGAATCTTCACAGTTTTTTTACAAAATAAAATCCCATCATGCTCAATCAATTCAACGAAGAATATAAAAATGTCATGCTTGCTGCAGAAAATCGTGTTCGCCAGTTCGGACAAAGAGAAATCCTCCCAGAAGATGTACTAATACAGATAGCTGGAATTAAGTCAGGAAATACCTATGACCTTTTTTCGAGTTTTGGACTCAATGAAACGATTTTTATCGACGTTCTTTCTCGTCCACCATTCACTCCGCCTATGAGTCGTGACGGAGCCTATGTGGGCATATCCGAACGAGTGAAGGGGCTCATCGTCATGAGTATGAAGATCGCTGCGAGTTTCCAGAAATCTCAGGCAGGGGTCGAGGACTTTCTCCTCGCGCTTTTCCGTACAGAAAACGAAAATTGGTTTTATCAGATTCTCGACTTCGTCGGGATATCGCCGAAAGATTTCGAGACACAGGTGATCGAGATAAATACTCTCATAGCCTGAGCAGGAAGCTGAAATGGAAACTGAGGGATATTTGCTCCGATAGAAGAGATCATGAAGATGCTCGAGGATACTTTCTCAGGAAAAAAGTGAAATACGAACAATAATGGTTCAACAAATGCTCAAAATCCATTTTCTCAGAATAAGCCACAAGATAAAAAAACGGATTCAAAAACTCCAGCACTCGATTTCTTCGGGCATGATCTCACGCTGAAAGCTCGAGAATGAAAGATCGACCCTGTTATCGGTCGTGATACAGAGATCGATAGGCTTGTCAGCATCCTGAACCGCAAAACCAAAAATAACCCGTGTCTTGTCGGTGACCCAGGAGTAGGGAAGACTGCAGTGGTCGAAGGCCTCGCTCGCAAGATCGCTCTCGGAGAAGTACCATTTGCCATGCGAGATAAGCGTATCATATCTATCGACCTCTCACTTATGGTCGCAGGGACGAAGTATCGTGGTGAGTTCGAGTGACGACTCAAACAAGTCATCGATGAGGCATCGAAGATAGAAAACGAAGTCGTGCTCTTCATCGACGAGATTCATACTATCATCGGTGCAGGAGGCGCAGAAGGGACTCTCGATGCAGCCAATATCCTCAAGCCTGCTATGGCTCGTGGACAGATCTGTCTTATCGGAGCTACGACTATGAACGAGTACCAAAAATATATAGAAAAAGATTCGGCTCTCGAGCGTCGATTCCAGAAAGTGGATGTGCCAGAGCCAGATCATGATACTGCTATGGAGATCATCTCGGGCCTTCGCTCTACTTTCGAAGAGTTCCATAATCTTATCATCGACGATGATGCTGTCGAAGACGCGGTTGCTCTCTCGAGTCGATATATCACTGAACGGTTCCTTCCTGACAAGGCGATCGACCTCATCGATGAGGCATGTAGCGCCAAGAGTATGACCTACTCTGTCGATACTACAGAAGTCGAGGAGATCAAGGAAAGTATGCAGAAACTCCAGAAAGAAATCGAGGGATTCCTGATTTCTCAGCAATACCAAAAAGCTCTCGCCAAACGACGCGAGATGGATACACTCTCTCTCGAAGCTGAAGAGAAACGGAAAAAACGAGTCATAGCACGCAAAAATCGTCTCCATATCACGGGAGCAGATATCCAGCGAGTGATACACCAGATGACGGGTGTGCCTCTGAAAAACCTCGAAAAAGAAGATCTCTCGAAGCTCCGTGCTCTCGCCAATACACTCAAGAAGCGTATCATCGGACAAGATGAGGCGATCGACTCGATCGTATCTTCTCTCAAACGTTCTCGTGTGGGTATATCGAACGAGAATCGTCCGATCGGATCATTTCTCTTCCTCGGACCTACCGGAGTCGGAAAGACAGAACTGGTGAAAGTCCTTGCAGAAGAATTTTTCTCTGACCCAAAAGCACTCGTGAAGATTGATATGAGTGAATACCAGGACAAGTCGAGTGCTTCGAAACTCATCGGTACGACGGCAGGATATGTCGGATACGATGAGGGAGGACTCCTTACTGAGAAAGTTCGCAGAAAACCGTATTCGATCGTCCTCTTCGATGAGATCGAGAAAGGAAATTTCGACGTCTACAACCTACTTCTCCAGATTCTCGAAGATGGTATGCTGACTGATGGGAAGGGGCGAAGTGTGAACTTCAAGAATACGATTGTCATCATGACTTCGAATCTCGGATCAGAGGAATTCAATACTCAAGCGCAAAAAATAGGATTCAATACCTCGAGTGGAGAAGAAGCAAAAATCATCGCAGACTACGGAGAAATCCGTGCCAAGGTTCTCAAGTGACTTTCGGATGTATTCCCTCCAGAATTCCTGAACCGTATAGATAAAACAGTGGTATTCTCCCCGCTCGATAAGAAGATACTTCGATCAATCGTGGTTCTCCAATTGTCCGATCTCGAGAAACGTCTCGGAAATATCGGGCTGAGTTTCACTTACGATGCGAAAGTACTCACACATATCGTCACTGAGACGTATAATCCTGAGTACGGGGCACGACCAGTGAGGCGCTATATCCAAGATAAGATAGAAGATGCTATCGCTGATACCCTGGTCGAGAAGAAGTGAAAAAAATGAGTCCATCTCGCTTTCGTAAAAGGAAAACTCAGCTTTGACTGGAAATAGTGTACATATTTCTTATCCAGAGAAAATCTCTTTAGGACTCCACTAAAGAGATTTTTTAAAATAAATTTGACATTTATAAACATTTAGTATTATGAATGAAGTTTACTTCTTCAAAATTTTACTTTATGTTAAAGAAAATTGTTATTATTTCCGCACTTATCGCGAGCACGATTCCTGCTATAGAGACAGGTTATACTGCACTTCAGGATCCTATAGAAGTCGGTGTCGTCACCAATTGTAATGGTATGCAAGTCGTCCGTGTAGCTCCAGGTCGTTTCGAAATCCGATCAGTCGCACAGAACACTCCAGGATGTATAAATGCACCAAAACCTCAGGCTCCAGTAGTGGTCACTCCACCAGCTCCAGTAGTCGTCCCAGTTCTTGTCGCAACAGGTGTGACTGTCTCTACAGGATCGAGTTCGACTGGTATGGTTTCGACAGGCACGGTTTCTACTGGCACTCTTCAGACAGTTGGAACAGTTGTCACGAACTGTAATGGTACTCGTATCACTCCGCTTTCTGGAAGTGGATACGCTATCTCTCGTGTGGAACAGAATCTTCCTGGTTGCCTCCGTACTGATACTCTCGGAAATGTCGTGACACGACCAAATCTTTCTCACGGTCCACTTCTCGATCTCGCCTCTACTGATATCGTGAACTACCGCGTCAAAGAGATCAAGGAACAGGGAGTTCGTTTTGCTAATGCTCTGCGTAGTGTTCGTATGCGAGCACAGGCATCACGAGCTTCTCGTACCAATGCCTATCTCATGAGGAATGACGCAGTCGTCGTCTCAGGAAATGAAACAGGGTGGGTGAAAGTACAAGGCGCTGATGTCGTGGTTACAGATACTCACGAGAATACTGTAGAAGCAGATACGACAGGGAAGGCAGATGGATATACAGCATCGAAATACCTCCGTGATCCGAATGCGAATGATCTCGTCGCCATCGAACAAGCAGATCATGCATACTGGTCAGACATCGCTCATGTAAATGTCCGATATGCGAATCTTCGCTCTAACCCTTGGTATACTGCTCCGATCGTCACTACTCTCTCGAAGAGCGTCTCTCTCTACGTCATCGCTACAGTAGACAACTGGTCAGAAGTCCGAAATGACGAAGGAACACTTCGTGGATATATCCGCTCTGATCTCCTCACTGTTGATCTCGCTCAGCGTGTCGATAATCCCAATACAGGAAAAGAAGAAGCTACTCCTGTCACTACAGAGTCATCATCTGATAGTCCTTGGATCGGGTTCTAAAAATAGAATTATACATAAAAAAGCAGAGAAATTTCTCTGCTTTTTTATGTATTTTTTCTTTTCTGGTTTGTCATTCTCCGAAGGAGAATCCCTCTGGGACAGATCCTCTTCGAGGATGACAAAAGGGAGGATTTGAAGATTTCTCTTTCGATTCATCATGGGAGCTGATGCATCTCACCCGAAATGACAAAATAGGGGGTTTTTATTTGCACTTTTTCTCGAATCCTGCTATCATAGGAGTATCCTAATATATTTCTATGTCAGATATCAAAAAACTCTATATCTTCGATGGCTTCGATGAAGCACAGGTATCCTACTTCCTTCTCATGAGTCAGACTCAGTACAGGAAAACAGGGGAGAAGATCCTCACGATCGGAGAAGCATCGAACGGATGTGCCTACTATGTCGTCCAGGGGAAGCTCGATGTCATCATCGGTGGCGAAATCGTTGCCCACTATGAGCCAGGAACGTTTTTCGGAGAGATTGCCCTCATCACCGACGAGCCACGCACAGCGACCGTCGAAGTGACAGAGGACTGCGAACTCCAGGTATTCCTGAAAGATGACTTTCTCACGCTCTTCAAACACGGAGAACATAGTGCAGATATGAAAAAAGAGGTGATGAGAAGGATACAGGAGAGAGTGAAGAAGTAAGAATCGTATATATGAATCAGAAATGAATTAATCATAATGTGGATGGGCGGTATAGGCTATCAGCACTATGATGAAAGTCTATACCACTTATCTCATCTTATGCTAAAAAAATAGATGAGCTTTTTCGTTTTCCAATGGTTAATCTAAAGAATAACTCAGGACTTGATACTAATAAATTTTCTTTTTCCTATCACGAATGAACAAGACATCATCTTTTATCAGCATATAAAACGGTACGAGGCAATTTTGATTTTATTCCATATGATTATAATAGTTACGATCATATCGATGACTCTTATGATGAGAAAGTATCCAAATATGCTACACTTTCTGACTTTAGTGACAAATTTCCCACTGATAATCCGAGGTTTTATGCTGATTGATCAAAAAATTTTGTACTATGGTATGATTTAGAGCCATTATGTTTTGTATCATTTGAGATTCTATGAGATGATATTGTGATCTATTCATTACAGGGTATTTGAAAAGGGAGGAATGGAAAATTAGAAAATTTTGATTGGCAAAATACCTTGCTGTCTTGAGTAGAAGATTATGCTCGCTTGAAAAGAGTTGAGAGAATAGGGATTCTTTCATGAGAAGATAATTACTGGAATGCTGCATTTTCTGATCGTGCAGATCGATTATATGATAATATTGCAAGAAAAAATGGTTATTTGTCGCTAGAAACAGTAGAAATTCCTTGAAGAAAAAATATTTCTGAAGAGTCTAGAATTGTTAGTATTTTCTTTAAAGAGATATAGATGTATCTCAGTTTTTAGTGAGTTTTAAAAAACCCTCCAAAATAATCTGGAGGTTTTTTTGTTTGTCATTCTCCGATAGGAGAATCTCTCTGGAGCAGATCCTCTTCGAGGATGACAAAAGGGGAGTCTTTATTCGACGGAGCAAGATATCTCGTCGTTCGCCACGGAAACAAGCGAACTCTGTCGATATAACACGGCATTTGTGCACTATGTTGAGTGTCTGTATTTTTTATTCGTAATTCCTAATACATCCCCCCCATTCATCCCATCCCACCCATCCCTCCACCTGGAGGCATCGCTGGCTCTTCTTTTTTCGGAGTATCGACGATGAGTGCCTCAGTCGTGAGGAACATCCCTGCGATCGAGA
>CAYSEP010000016.1:0-17553 GCA_964430065.1 uncultured Candidatus Peribacteria bacterium | reverse complement strand
ATCGTGAACACAGAGACAGGAGAATATCTCGAGCGCGCGAAGTAAGAATTTTCTCTACAAACTTAAAAAATCCTCAGAAATATTTCTGAGGATTTTTCTATATCTGGAATCCCATCTTCATCCGATCGAGCCAGTGCAGAGTGGGAAGGGGAAGAGCATGTTTCATGAGAAAGTCATATTCCATCTTCACGATACGGTAGTAGTTGCCTTTCTCATCGATGATCACTTTCTTCATGACCTCTGGGTCGATGTACCACTCTGTTTCTGTGGTCTCATGTTCCTGTCATTCCGTACTTGTTACGGAATCTAGATTCCCGCCTGCGCGGGAATGACGGATACTACCAAACCATTGGTACTTCTCAAGTTCCGTATTTTTCACGACTTCCATACCCTCTGGGATATCCGCTCGGATCGGCTCATCTCTCCACAGGTATCATTCTTTTTCGACTTCCTCTTTCGTGAAACTGTCGTCGATGAGATAGGCAAGAGTATCATTGAAATAAAATGGGTTCATACTCGCAGGAAAAAATTCTCCCAGTGTTCCATCGGCTTCCATAGAAGCAAATATTTTCTCTGCAAGAACTTCCCATTCTTCCTTTGTATATTGCTTATTGAGGATGCAGTAGCTTTTGTTTTTGAGTCAGATGCAGCCGATACAAAACGAACAGTCTTCCAGAAATGAAGAGTAGTATACAGCAGTGACATTTGCTACGAAATCTGAGCAAAAAACAGAGCTTCATCCGCCAGAATTGATTACATTTGCTATATCTGAGAATTCAGGTGAGCCTGACATAGCAACGTTGAGAACATTTTTATTTCATCATTGGCTTCAGAAGAGTAAGATATTTTTGGCATTTACTGTATTCGTAGAGTAGTATCCATTCACTACATTTTTACAGTTTGTCGCATAGGATCAAGTGGTATTCGTACTGACGAGATTGGCTCAGGTGGTAGCTACTTCACTATAGTATCTCTCGAACACGAGTGGATTTCTGAGGATTTCTTCCTTTTTTTCGGTGTACTCTTCCCTGGTGTATACCTTATTCTTTATAGAGTAGGATGCATTCTCGAGATTACTACAAAATATACACTCGTGGCACCCTATCAGATTCGAGCTCCAGTATATATCTGAGCTATTATAGATATAACGAGAGTAGAAAATTTTTTGTGATTTCAGTATACAATTTGACTGATACACTTGGCTCGAATTATCCCATACCATGACACTGTTATATATATCATGGCAATTTTCCTTCACTTCGAAACTGTAGAGGATATATGAGCTCTCCATAACTACAGCAAAGCTGAGATAGCAGTCGCGAATCCCCCACCCTGCGATTTCTGCGTATTCAGAGTTTTTGACGGGAGGGAGCTGTCTTATGGCGACGCGGGGAGTATCTTGGAAAAAACTGGAAAAATTTTTGAAAAAAGAAACACTTGTATCATATTCCCGACCAAGTTCTATGTAAAGATCTGGATTCTTGCTATAGTGCTCTGCGGGGATCAGTTTTCCTGTACGATCGGACTGAGGGAACGCTGAGATCATACCATGATTTCTATAGAGATTTGCTGGCATCCAGCTACAAATAGACCGTACGAAGTCTCGAAAAGAGGTGTTTCGGGAGATCATGAATATTTTCTGATTCCAAGGTTCGAGAGAAGGCATAGTGCAAAATTAGTTCTGAAATCCCATCTTCATCCGATCGAGCCAGTGGAGAGTCGGGAGGGGAAGTGCGTGCTTCATAAGAAAATCATACTCCATCTTTACAATCCTATAGTAATTCCCCTTCTCATCGACGATCACTTTCTTCATAATCTCCGGGTCGATGTACCACTCTGTTTCTGTGGTCTCATGTTCCTGTCATTCCGTACTTGTTACGGAATCTAGATTCCCGCCTGCGCGGGAATGACGGATACTACCAAACCATTGGTACTTCTCAAGTTCCGTATTTTTCACGACTTCCATACCCTCTGGGATATCCGCTCGGATCGGCTCATCTCTCCACAGGTATCATTCTTTTTCGACTTCCTCTTTCGTGAAACTGTCATCGATAAGATAGGCAAGAGTATCATTGAAATAAAACGGATTCATACTCGCAGGAAAAAACTCCCCGAGTGTTCCATCGGCTTCCATAGAAGCAAAAATCTTCTCAGCGAGGACTTCCCATTCTTCTTTCGTGTATTGTTTATTGAGGATGCAATACGATTTATTCTTGAGTCATATGCAACCGATACAATGATCACAGCTTCACATGAACATCGAGTAATAAATATGCGAGGAGTTATCTATTTGCTGGGAACTATAGAGATGAAGTGCACTACTTCATCAGGCAGCAATCACTCCATAGAAATCGTTTCCATTTGCACCAGCGTCAATACAGTCATAGAGGTTTTGGGATCCATTATCTCCACTTGCGAGTCCTACATTCCGCCCTCAGTGCATATTGTTGATCCAGAGTCCATTTTGGATATTTGAAGATTTTACCACTCCAGTACCACTTACATCTGTAGAGGAAAAGTTTACAATAGTATTTTCCCCGATGTGCGTCCAAATACGATTAAATACCTTTTTATTATTCAGGATTTCTGCTTTTTTCTGAAAATATTCTTCTTTTTCCAGTATTGTATTATTAATTGCATAGCTTATATTCTCGAGGTTATCACACCCTATACATTCGTGACATCCGATGAGATTGGTAGAAAACCAAATATCAGAAGAGCCATAGATATTTTTACTATAAAAAATCTTATAAGATTCAGCTATATGGTGAGAGTTTATGATTTCTGAGCAGTCTTTTGTCACAAGAAATGAATTGAGTACATTTGAAACATTGGCATAGCAGAATGCGCTGTATAAAATATTTTCAGCACCAAATCATGTCACGAAACTCAGGTATATATTTTTCGCAGAGAATACGGCATCGGCGAATTCACAATTTTCGTTGTTTCCCAGATGGGGAAAACTTAGCGTATATGCCATGGGAATTTGATCTTGTAGAAGTTCAAACTGTCATAAAAAAGGAGTTTCCGATGTATAATCTCGCGATTGTTCTGGAGCATCATCCCAAAAAGAATCCCCCATTTTCTTGACCCGCTTCATATCGTGGTACCGCGAAATACGGCCATTGTTCTTATAGAAACTTAAGGTTTCCCAACTCGCGATTTCCTTCAAGAACTCTCGAAACGGGGTCTTTTTTCGCTTTTCTTGGATCAGTTTTTCGTAGTGAGAGATTTTTGGCATGGCTCTATTTTAGATATTTTACACTAGAAATCAAAACTGAATACTCGTTGGTCCCACTCGAGTCTCATCTTTATTCGTTCGATCGGGTGAATCCGCGGTATCGGCATATGAAACCGTCTGAGCATATCGAGTTCGAGTGGTTGTATCTGGAAGAGCTTTCCTGTTTTCGTGCACTTGATCGCCCAGTGCAGTACGTCATCTGGGATGTCGGCGATATTTTCTGGGAGTCGGTCTCATGGGATGATCTTCGTGATTCCTTCTGGAGGGACTTCTGCTCGATCGGACCATCTGAAACCGAGACCTATTGCCTTTTCTTTTTCGAGTGGCATTTGTTCCAGAGCTTGAGACTCATTGTAGGCGAAACTGGACGAGACCGGATCGAGAAACTCCCCCCAGGTTCCTTCTTTTTCCATTTTTTGTATGATTTCTTTTACCGTCTTTTCCCACTCTTCTTTGGTGTATTGTACGTTGAATATGCAGTATGATGCATTTCTCAGTCAAGAACAACCGAATATATAACTACACGCCTGACACTTGAGACTATAGAAGTTGTACCGAGCTCATCCCCATATACTGATAGAGCAGTATATATTCGACACATCCTGTCACACATCGATATTATTGTACGAGAGGCTTGTATTTTCTCACCACTGATCGAGATCGAGAGAGTCACGTACAAAGAGTGAATTATAGATATAACTGACATCTTCACAGTTCCCTACATTATAGCATTCATAAGCGTTTTTTGAGTCATAACAAAAATCCCCACTTGAATCCACAGATCCAGTAGTGATGGATTTTTTTAGTCCTATAGTGCCGATGAGCCTTTGTAGTTGTATCTCGAACTCTTTTCGAAATGTTGCATCTGTTTTGAGTTTTGCGAGTGTAGCTCGGAACTCACTTTCTGTGCAGGGAGTATTTAGGATCTGATATTTCTGATTCTCGAGACCGACACCACCGAGTACATACTCACATCCATCACACGAAAAAAGATACCGACTATTCCTCGATGAGCTCGTATCCCAGCTATAGTGTACATCGTAGCATTTCCAGAGGTGCTGTGAGTGAGAGCAATTCTCACATTCGGTGATGTAGTTCGCATCGAGGATATTGCTCGACTGAAAAATGAACCACCCATAGAGACAGGACTCGTTATTGTTTCCATTGGATATGAGGTAACAATCTTTGGATCTTCAATTTCCATTGATATATTCACTATTTTCGAGGTCACCATACGCATTATCCAGAGCGGGAAGCGGAGTTTTTTCTATGACTTTATGGATCTGATGAGTGACACTTTCCTCTTGGATATAGGGTATGCTAGTACTCCGAGGGTCCCAGTTATCTCCCCACCAGTATGGTTGGCTATACACTGTTCTTTTCGCATCTGGTGGGTATATACTGATGATGGTTTTTCATGACTCATCTTTTCGTTTAAAAAGTGAAAAATAGTTCTTAAATACGAGCCTTCTCCGTCTTCGTTCCTCAGGACAGAGTGTCGGAAGAGGAAGGCTAAATTTCTCTCCGCCGATGACGGGGGAGAGTTTCTCGAGGAGAGCAATTTCCTGATCGGTGATTTCGAACTCTTTTCACGAGATGCGACAGATAGCTCTTTGACTCATATGCGATAACTTAATAGTTCAGATACCACTTCGTCCTTTCCTGGTATCGCTCTTCTGGATGCTTTCGCGGTACAGGAAGCGAGTGTTTTCTATAGAACTCGAGCTCTTTCGCCATGATACGAAATGGTCTGCCTGTGACTTCACACTCGATCGCCCAATTGAGTATATCGTCGGGGATTTTCGAGATCTCATCAGGAAGCTGTGCTCATGGGATCGTCTTGGCGACTTTCGGGAATGGCGCTTCGAAGTCTGACCAAGTGAATCCCTGTCGCAGGGCTTCAGATTTCGCGAGAGGGTATTTCGTCATATTCATCGTCTGGTTATACCCGAAATGGCTGTACTTCGCAGGGAAGAACTCTCCCCATTCGCCAGTTTTCACCATGTGTTCGATGATTTTCGGTACGAGCTCTTCGTATTCTTCTTTACTGTATTGCTTATTCAAGATGCAGTACGAAGCATCACGAAGTCCGACACATCAGAAACAGTTATGGACGTTGCCGACACAGTGACTACAGTACATGAGATTGCTGATATTTTCCCAGCTCGATATGGCAAAGAGTACATGATTACAGCTGTCACCGATGATGGTACTTTCATATGTCCGCTCCATACGATCTCCCCATATATCTGAGTCCATAGCTACTTTCGTATCTACCATATAGAAACAGTATCGGATATCTTCACTATTTCGAGCATAGGTCGAGAATGAGACATTTTTGCTATTTTCACTATTGGTAGAGCTTACGATATTTTCACATCAGATATTTTCGAGAGACTTCTTCGTATATCAGGTACGCTCGAGAAATGTAGCTACTGTCTGTTTCTGAGTTTCCAATGAAGATTTCATGATTTCTCAGATTTTTTCGCGATACGCTTCGGGGGTATATTGCTCATTCCATATGCAATACTCTTTGTTTTCGAGATCATAACATCCATAGCAGTTCTTGCAGCCATTTGCGTGGTAGAGAAACATACTTTCTCGGGAATTTCTCACATCATAGGAGAAGTGTACTTTATAGCAATCGAGAGAGGCGGAGAGCTCATAACAAGACTCACATCTGACAATACTGATACAGTCGATACAGTCTTTCGTATTCCACATATTGGTAGTATAGAGACAATCTTCACAGAATCCCCCATTAAAACAGAGATAACAGTTCTTGAGGCCGCCACAGTTATCTGAGTAGTCAGAGTTCTCCATAGTATAGGAGATAGCCTTTCCAGGCATTGGCACGACTTTTTTGAGTTCTCACCACTGTTCGAAAAATGATTTCGAGAAATCAAAATCTCTCGCATACTTGCGTGCGTCCCAGGCGTCAGAGTACCAGTAGACACTCTCGTAGACAGGGCACGGAGCGTCAGGAGAAAAAAGGGAAATGATCTCTTTTCCTGTCGCATCACATTTCCTTTTATAGATATTTTTCTCATTTCTCCAGGCATATCGTCTCATTTTTCGACACTTCGGACAGTGTGTCGGGAATGGGAGTGAGATCTTCACCCCTGCGATAGTAGGTGAGAGCTTTTCGAGAAATGTCTGGTCCACATCGGTGATGTCGAATGCGGAGGCACAGTGTGCACAGGTGCGAGTTTCGATGACTTTTTCTGACATATTTGATGAATTACTATGCTTCTATTATGAGAAATATTTATCTTTTTACAAATCAGTCTTAGCTCATGACTTCTCTATCAAAGCAACTCTGACAATACACTCTCTCACTCCTCTCTGGACTGTATGTCGTGATCATATCCTTGCCACATTTATCACACTTTCTCTCAAAGAGTTTCCTCGGATTTCTCATCTTCATCCTGTCCATATGCCTCACATCAGGATGTCGACGAGGAATAGGAAGTGAGTGTTTCCTGTAGAACTCGAGTTCCTGTTTGATAATTCTAAAAGGTTTTCAGCTCACCTCACATTCTATAGCCCAGTTGAGTATATCGTCAGGAATTCCCTCTATCGTATCTGGGAGTTTCGATGCAGGAATCACTTTCTCTACCTTCGGAAACGGAGCTTCATAGTCACTCCAGTTGAATCTCTCCCCCTTGATAAAGGGGGTAGGGGGGATTTTGCTCTGTTCCCTTCCAGATACCAAATCCCCCTGTCACTCCGTGACATCCCCCTTTCTCAAGGGGGAGCTCCCCACCACCTCTTCACGAATGAGAGGATAATATTCAGAAGCTACTGTCTCATTGTATCCAAATGGAGACAAAGAAGAAGGAAAGAACTCTCACCATTCACCCAAAGAAATCATCTTTTCTATAATCCGAGGAACGAGTTCTTCATATTCTTCACGAGTGTATTGTTTATTGAGGATACAGTAGGATTTATTGCGGAGTCAGGTGCAACCGAAGCAGTCATTACAGCCCGTACAGGTTTCACAGTAACTGAGATGAGATATATCTGGCCATACATTGAGTGAGAAAATTCCCGCATAGGCATTACTTCCTGTTCAGAGTGAGTCATATTGGAGTATAGTGTTTCCGTATCCGTAGTTTATATCCATACAGTCCGTCACATCATCCACGAAATATGAGTATGATACATTTTCCAGAATATCCCCATCGAAGACGTATTTCACATTCTTTGCATTTTGGATATTGTCTCCGAAACTGTCAGTCGTGTTGATGAAGTTCGTACTTTTTCGAGGATGATTTATGAGAAATCATTGATACTCGCTTTCGAGTTCTTTTCTACTTTTCCTGGCATATTTTTCGAGTTCACTCCAGTACTCTGACTCTGAGTAAGCGATGTTTTTTATATGGTATTCCTGATTTTGTAGATTCACACACATGAAGCAATTACTGCAGCCAGTACAATCTTCGAGAAATCTGCTTTCTCGGCAATTTTTAATCCTCTGACAGTACTGACAATCATAAGAATCAAAAGTACTGATACATTCATAGCAATTTTCTGACTGTTTTATGAGAAGGCAATCGACACAATTTTTGGATTCGTTGACTCTGTTTCAGAAATAGCAATTTTCATCTCGCCCACTGGCAAAAATAAGGTAACAGTTTTTTACCCGATAGGCAAAGTTGAGGTACTCACTATTTTCACACTCTTTCACGACGAGAGCTTGCTTCGGGATAGCCTGAAAAATCTCCTGAAATTGCTCGAAAAATCCTTTCGAGAAATCAAAATCTCTTCCATAACTCATAGGATCCCAACTATCACTCCAATAATATTCTGTACTATACACTGTGTAAGGAGAATTTGGCGAGTAGGCAGATATCATATTTTCCCCTGTCGCGTCACAGCTTCACCTGTAGAGCTTTCGTTCATTGTGGAATGAGAGTCTTCTCTGTTGTCTGCAATCAGGACACAGTGTCGGAGGAGGTATGAGATATTTCTTTCCGCCAAAAGATGGAGAAATCTTCTCGTAAAACGTCATATCCTTATCTGTGATCGGAAATATGGTTGTACACATTGTGCATGTGCGATTTTCTACGAGAGTTTCACCTGAAGGGATAGGATACATAGAGACAAATATTAGTAGTTTACATGCCACTTGAGTCGATCGAGGTATCGCTCGTCTGGGTGCCTTCTCGGAATCGGGAGATTATGTTTTCTATAGAACTCGAGCTCTTGTTTTATTATTCTAAATGGTTTTCAGCTCACTTCACACTCGATCGCCCAGTTCAGGATGTCGTCAGGAATTCAGTCTATTGTATCTGGTAACTTCGATGCAGGGATCGTCTTCGAGACGGCGGGGAACGGTGCTTCATATCCTGACCATCCGAACCCCAGTTTCACGGCTTCATCCTTCGTGAGAGGGCGGAGAAGCTGACAGACAGAGTCATCGTATCCATGCGGAGAAAGTAGCGCAGGGAAGAATTCTCCCCATTCCATTTGCCCTTCGAAGCCTCCATTCTCCGTAGGTTTACTCCGAAGGATGAATTGGCGAAGAGGGGTCGCCTTCATTTTCTCTATGATTTTCGGTACGAGCACTTCATATTCTTCTTTTGTATATTGCTTATTCAGGATACAGTATGATTCTCCATGCCTGAGCCCCACACATCCGAAGCAGTGGTGAGTTCCATTTCGACAGTATGCCGAGTAGTAGATATCAGAAATTTCGTTGAAACTTGCCACGGAGAAATAAATATTTTGTGCCGTATTGCCGACCTGATAGGAATAATATACACGTTCTGCGCCATTTCCCATACTCGTATAATCCATACAGAGCTTTGAGGTTGGTACTTGGAGTTTCTGAGAGTGTCGTATATCTTCCGAATCTCGAATATGACGACTGTAGGAGATATTTTTGCTTGCGACGGTATTTACACTTTCGGTGATATCCTCTGAGCCGGTATTGGGAAGAGGTTTTTGGGTATATTTGTCTCTATAGAAATCTTCGAACTGTTTTTTCTGTACACTGAGGGGAAGTGCGAGTATCTCGGCGAGCCTTTTTTTGTAGTCGGACTCACTGAAAGGAGTATTGTAGATATGATACTGCTTATTCGCGAGATCGTAGCATCCATAGCAGTCTTGGCATCCATCACACGACAGGAGAAATCGGGAGTCTCGAGAATTCTTCACATCGTAGGAGTGCTCGATATGATATGAGTCATAGACCTCGATACACTCATAGCAGTTCTCTGACCTGAGAAGCCCGAGACAGTCCATAGAGTTATGTCCTTCCACGAGATCTACCGAGTAGTGCGCATCACTCGAGTAACCTGCACTAAAAGTCAGATAACAGTTTTTTGCCCAGGAACATGCTGAGCAGTATTCTGCATTTTCTACCCCGGGTCCGATATTTTTCGAAGGAAGTGGCACGACTCGTATGAGGTCGGCGAATTGCTCGAAAAAGCCCCTCGAGAAATCGAAATCTCTTCCGTATTTTTTCGCATCCCATGTGTCACTCTCCCAATATGGAGTATCGTATATGGTGTGTATCGTGGTTGGTGGAAAGAGACAGACGATCTCTTTTTCTGTAGCATCACACTTTCTTTTGTAGAGTTTTTTTTCATTTCTCCAGGCGATCCGCTGGTATTTCCGACATTCAGGACACATGGTCGGAAGGGGAAGTGCGACCTTCTCCCCAGCGATCGTCGGGGCAAGTCGTGTGAGAAAGTCCACATCGACGTCGGTGATAGCGAAAGATCACTCGCACTGACGACAGATGCGAGTCTCGACGAGGGTTTCGTTAGGTGCGATAGGAGGCATAAAAATTTAAAATATGAGACTTCCTGGAAGCATGAAGAGAAAAGGAAGAGATTTCTCATAGTCGAGTTCATAATAATTCACTCAGAGATTGATATTTTGGTAATATGTGTCTCGATGCTCTTTGTAGAAGTGTTCACTCGAGAGTTTCCAGAAATCTTTGCCGAGTTTCGTGGCGAGGAACCATTTCTCCAGTAGTCTCGCAGACCGACCATTTCCATCAGCAAATGGATGTATATGGATGAAGACTAGGTGGACGAGTGATGCATAGTAGAAGACCTCTTCACTACTGATATCTGACTCGAGAAGCGCTATGATATCGGCAAAGAGTTCTCACATTTTTTCCTCGACATGTTCTGCCTCGATGGCGAGATAGATGAGTCCAGTTTTTCCGAAGACTCCCACTTTTTCTTGCCTATATTTCCCTCGTAGTGACTCTATGAGGAGTGTCCGAGATCAGAGAGCGTGTGTGCGGAGGAAGTTCTCTAGAGAGAGATCACTCATTTCGGCGTATCTGTAGGCTTCGATGAGAGATTCTATTTCTTCTCGTTCTTTCGGCTTTGCATGACTCGCTCGCGCATTTTGGAATGAGTTCAGATTGAGAGAGTTTCCTTCGATATTCGCAGAGTAGACAGATGAAGACTCGATCATATAGGAGAAATCGAGCACCTTCGATGATAGTCTGAAATGCGCGAGATTCGCTTCGAAGTTTTGCGGATTTTCTCGGTATTTTGCGAGATATTTTTTCGTGAGAATACGCATAAAAGCTCTTAATTATGCTCTTATTATACCCACAAAACATATGAAATCAAAAGGAAATACTTTCTTCGCCAAGGCTACGAAGTACCTGTGCTTAGCTAAATATTCTTCAGAACCAATCTCTTATTTTTTTCAGAACTCCTCAGGTCTTTACGGGCTTTTTTTGCTTTTCTGGAGAGTGACCTACTACTTCAAATATATAGTATCGTGCTTGTTTCTTAAATTGAGTGCGGCCGTGCTCATCCTTACGAGTTTGTTTGTAATACTCTTCGATATCTGTAGTACTGTATTCTAAACCTTGTTCTCCTATGATTACTCCTACGAGTTTGAGGCGTGGATCACGGGATTTCAAGTAACGCTCAGCATCAAAATTCCAACCTGCTCATTCTGCAAGAAGATGTCATCATATTTTGATATGATCGGGTAGATTTTCGTGCGTCTTGTCTCACCAAGCATTTGCGATAAATGCAAAATCAAAATCTTTTTTCTGAAAATCTTCAAAATTCATGCAATGTGCATCAGCAGAAGGAATTTCTTTTCTTATTTTACCCATGTAGAATTTATTGGGATCTACCAAAGTTGTTTTTGCTTCTGGAAATGCTGAAAAGAGCGAGATGTCTGATCCACTTGCTGGATAGAGTATATTCTTCGGTGAACCAAATCTCTCTTTATATACACGAAAACAGTCTACTAAAATCTGTGAAGTTTCTAGATTGACCTCTGTAGGCGCTTGATCGCCGTGGTTTATGTAAGGATCTCATGAGAGTTTCATAGTGATTATAGATAATATTACAGTATCGGCGCTCCGAACTCTTCCAGTTTCGATATGACTTCTTGTTTTTCGATCACGGCTTTCTGTACTTCTTTCAGAGAGCGAGCGTATTTCGCACGAGAGGCATCGTAGAGGGATTTCACATAGACAGGATCTATCGCCACATCTGCGACATAGCGTGTGCGGATCGAGAGGGGATCGCGGACTTGCCCCTTCACGAGCATCTTGGTATAGGCTTCTCGTACTCCGAGGTTCGCGAGGTCGTAGGCCGTGACGTACGGATCGAAATGCGTCGCCATGTATTTCGCGTCTTCTGCGGATATTCGAAATGACACGAGCGTTCCCACATTTCCGAAGAGTGCATGCCCGAGATAGTCAGGGATTTGCCTGAGAAACTGGTGAGCCACAGTGAGCCCGAGCCCGTATTTACGAGCTTCTGAGAGGATCTCGGCGAACGTCTCGGTCGCGAAGTTCTGAAACTCGTCGATATAGAGGAAAAACGGTACACGGGAGTTCTTATCCGTTCCTGTCCGACCCATCGCGGTCTGATAGATCTTGGTCACGAGCATCGCTCCCAGAAATCCCATGATCTCTTCCTGAAGTCTTCCCTTCGGCAGTTTGATGAGGAGGATTTTTTTCTCGTCCATCGCTTGTCTGAGGTTGAGCTTATTCTCACTCGAGACGAAGATATTTTTCACCATGTCGATCGAGAGGAGTTGCCCGACTTTATTGAGGATCGGCATGATAGCCTCACTATTGAACTGTTGCGACCACCCCGCGAACTCATTGGTCCAGAAATTTCTCACGACATCGTCCTTCACGTGCTCGATCATCATATAGCGGAAGTCCTTATCCGTAAGGGCGCGGATCATGTCGAAGACGGTCGATTTCGGCACATCGAGAAGTCCGAGGAAGAGCATACGCAGGACATGTTCGAGTTTCGGATTCCAGTTCGAGCCAAAAAATTTCTTAAAAATGTCGATAAATCCTTTCGCGAGGATTTGTTTGGATTCTCCTGGTTCTACGGTGAGGGGATTGAAGCAAAATGGATGTGCCTCGTCGGTCGGATCGAAGATAATGACGTCCTTCATCCGCTCCTCTGGTATATGCATCATGACTTCTTCGATGAGGTCTCCGTGCGGATCCACTACTGCCATTCACTTTCCATACGTGATATCGTCGATCATCTGTGATACGAGGAATTTACTCTTTCCCACACCCGTCTTTCCGACGACATACATATGCCTGAGACGATCTTCGTCGTAGATCCCGATCGGCACACGCACACTCCGATAGTCTGACTCAGCGAATACAGCGAGTCCTGCTTCGTGCGACGCGACGATGATATCTGTTCCCTGCATCGTGTAGGGGAGTATCGGCATTCCGATAGGGAGAGCGAGCTTGCGAGCATTGATTTTGAGTAGTGCAGTTTCACGAGCAGGATCCGTCGGGAATCGGTAGAGACGTGAGACCTCGTCTGGGGTGAATATGAGCTCAGATTTTCATTGCTTCACGAGTTGCTCGATCGAGTGAGTGTCTGCAGACGATTCTGGATTCCCGCCTGCGCGGGAATGACGGTACTCACGGAGGGGAGAGATCGAGTGGTGGAATTCGTTGAGGGGAGGATTCTTAAAGAGAGAAAAATTATGGAAGAATCCTTCTGCGATGCGCTTTGCAGATTTCTCCGTCTCACTCTCGACCACGATCACGAGCTTCGTATGGAAGAGCTCTTCCGAGAGCTTCTCATGGTAGAAATGAAATCCTTTCGATTTCCAGCCTTTCTCCGCACGCTTATCGAAGATATATTTATAGAATGTCAGGATCAGCTTCGCTCGGAACACGAGCACATGCCACCAGGTCGAGAGGAAAAATCCGAGACCCTTCGGTTCAAATGGCTCGAGCGAGAGGAAAAATGAGACTTTATCAGTCGAGGGATTGAGTGTGTCGAACGATCGAAAAAACTTATTTATGAAGTCGGTCTCTTCCTCATCGCCGTGCTCAGCAAACGGGAAGTACCAGCTATTGGCGAGGTCGATCGAAGCGACGACAGATTTTCAGGCAGTGAATTTCGCCACATCCATAGTGTCTCCCGTGAGCTGGAATTCTCCGAACTCGGTGTAGAGCTTGGACTCGAAGGTCTTCATGACCGTCTCGTTTCCTGAAAGAGAATAGGCAAATTCCCCACGTCTGTAGGAGAGTCCGAAGACAAAATGCTCGTGTTCGAGGAGCTTCGCGAGCCCTTCGAGAAATCCCTTAAATTTCTCCCTAGTACAGGCAGTCGAGTGGTAGATACGAATAAGAGAGGTAAGCATAGAGAAATTATAGAGGAAATGAGGGGAAAAGTCAATTTTTGTGCAACTCCCACAATATGCCCGTCTTATCGAATAAAGTACACGAAAAGTTTATATAAAAAACTCCCTGATTTTCAGGGAGCTTTTGTTTCGTGTATCTCTACTCTCTCACAAATGATCGCACTACGATCTTCGCTGCTTCACCACGAGTGAGAGCACTATTTGGATCGAAGTATCCACCATCTTTCCCTCAGACGATCGAGAAGCTCTGTGCCATGAGGATCATTTCTTGTGTCGACTTCTTGAGTCTTCCGAGATCGAGAAAGCCTATTTTTTTATTGGTTTCCTCGGGTTTCAGGATATTCATGACCATCTCGACTGCTTCTGTACGAGTGATCGCGTCATCAGGACGGAAGCGACCAGACCCTTCGACCCATCATTTTTCCTGTGCTACGCCGAGATATTTATCGACGGTCATAGATTTTCTCACGTCAGAGAATCCGTCCGAGCTATAGCTTTCGAGTGCCTCACTATCGTAGTTACAGCGGACAGCGCGCATCGCGAGTGCGAGAAACTCTCATCGTGTCATGGTAGCATCAGGACGGTAGGATTCCTGATTTCTCACGATCCAGTAGCGAGCCAATTTCTCGATAAATGATCTCGCCCAGTGCGTAGATATATCCGTGAATTCGAGGTCATCGTTTGAGAATTTTTCCTCGAGTGTACAGACTTCGGTACTCGGGAGAGGATCACGCAGACCTATAACATTTTCCGTAAGTCGAGCGCGTTTTTCGGTGAAATTTTCTCTTTCTATGATAGAGTCTTGAGTGATCTCACTTGTTCCAGAGAGTCTCCTTCCCGTGAGAAATGCGTCGAGTGAAATAGCAGATTCACGACCGATGAGCATATTTTGCACACCGATGGCGATGCTACTTCCTCCCATATTGCCTCCTCCTGCGTTTGCTGTATAGCTTCCTCCCCCAGGTCATATGCTTACGGGATTGGATACTACGGGGATGGCGACATTTACTGTGAGAGATGTAGAACTCATATTCCCCACGCCATCCCTACTGAGAAATGTCAGAGAAGATGATCCGATCGAGAGACTCGGGCTCGAGAGGGTACACGACCAGGATCCGCTGCCATTGATCGTCGTCTGACAGAGGAGAACTCATCCTGTCCCTCCGCTGCGGATTTCGAGGATTGCGCCAGTTTCTCATGATCCTGAGAAAGTTGGGGTTGTCGTCGTGAGGGGGTTGGGTACAGGATTTACTGTCGGCACCGTCGGAGCGAGAGTATCTACGATAAATGTTCCCGTTGCTGTCGACCCTGAGTTTCCGAGACTATCTTTTGCTGTGACGATGATCGTATGGGTGCCATCGGAGAGCGTGAGAGCGGAAGTGAAGCTATATGATCCTGACTGTACCATCCCACTTCCGAGAAAAAGACCACCACTTTTATAGATGACGACTTGTGTCACTCCTGTACCACCGCTTCCAGTGAACCTCGGTGCTCCTGTATTTATAGTACTCGTGGGAGAAGCGATCGTCACGAATCATCCAGATATAGCAATACAAGAATATATAATGAGTGGGTCTTCAGGAAAGAGTCCAATGGGACCTCAGACATCAGTATCTATAAAGTTGAATCCATCAACAGTGAGTGCGTATCCAGGATTACACGAATAACTACAGGAACCAGTAGCAGCTGGAGTATAACTCATGGTAGCAGGGGCGTAAGTTGTTCCGCTCCATGTCTGGAGAAATCCTGTTCCTGCATTTGCTGTAGCGTTTGCAGGAAGACCTCAGCTACATGCACCTGTCTGGGTCGCACTGATATGACTCGCAGTACAGCTCATGCTCGTACCGCCTCATGATCCACCACAACTCCATGAATAATTATTTCATACTCATCCATCTGTGACACTTCCTGGCGTTCCAGTAGTACAGAGATTGGTCGATGGCGTGCTGGCTTGCATACTTCCGCTTGCTGTCCCACAGACGCCACTTACTGGAGTGACTCATGATGTCGGTGTCACAGAACTTGAAGGGGTTGATGGAGATGATGTACCTTTTAAGTTCGTAGCAGTTACCGTGAACGTGTAGGAAGTTCCATTGGTCAGTCCTGTCACTGTGATCGGGCTTCCTGCACTGGTACTCGTGATATTTCCTGGACTCGATGTGACAGTATAGCTCGTGACCGCCGCTCATCCATTTGAACTTGGAGGAGAAAAAGAAACTGTTGCCTGTCCATTTCCTGCTGTCGCACTCACTCCAGTCGGTGCTCATGGCGCTCTCCGAGTATCGGTAGTGATAGTTTGTGATACTGATAATCTTGGAGACTGACTACAGTTGGCTCCCGTTGCAGTGGCAGTGACGGTGACATCAGTATACGTGCCAGTAGGCACACTGATCATACCATCTTCGAGATGATAAGGCACACCGGTAGACGTCATAGGAGTGCCATTAGAATAGGTGAGTTCTACATCCGAACATATACCATTTTGGCTCGTGATATCATATATTCTTCCCGTCTGTGATCAGGGAGTGGTGATAGTGGCATTTTGTGCAGTAAAGGTGAGTTGTGGTACTTTTGACACATGTTTTCTTGTGACGGTACGACCAGCACATATCCCTACGCCATCGACCGTCACGTCGATATCCCAGTAGTCTCCTGGCTGACTCGGGAAGGGTTCTGGGTACCTATAATACCCCGTAATACTGAGTGCTAAAGGATACGAGTCATTTATAGTTTGTGCTCCAGTCGATGTATAGAGGGTTCATGATCGAGAGAAGATCACGCCCGTACAGGCTCCGTAGTTGCTAGTTATGGTTTGTACTCTTGTGATACCTGCACCAGTGATCGTGAGAGGGGTGACATCATATGTGAGAGTGGGTGTACAGGTTGCGTCTGGATAGGCGATTGGATTGGGTGCATTTTCAAGCGTTGCCCAATTAGCGTATTCCTCTACAGTACCAGTATTTCCATACCCCTTAAAGGATCCAGTTCATCCTACAATTCCAGGGATATTTGGATAAAGGGTTTCTGGGACATAGGCACCAGTACCTGAAGAAGAGTTTATTGCGTCAAGATTGGTCTGGGTATAGAAAATGGCTTTTCTAAAAGTACCATCTCCTATACCTAGACATTCTGGCTCCTTGGAATTCGTGGCATTTGGGGTGAGGATAGCCTGATCTGCAGCACTAAGCCTCGTAATTGAGATTAGTTCTTTTACAGCCACTCATGCTCCCATGAGGAAGATGCTGTAGCCGAAGATACTCTGTATCGAGATGCCGAGTATGCTGAGCCCCGCGATATATTTGTGAAAATTGAACATAAAAAGAAATTAATTTCCGATATATATATGAAATCATAACTTCCTTTCTTTTGCAAGAACACACCACTTATTCTCTGGACAAGTGAGCTATACACCTCCTTATAGAGATACTACAAAAAATCCCCTCATTTTTATGAAGGGATTATGTTTTTTCTGGGGCGAGAAGCATGGGACTTCGCGCTCTCCGCCGCGCGCCGGCTCTCCTCGTGTTCGAAATGCCATCCGTGGCATTTCTCAGGGAACCACTCGGATTCAAGTCCCAAAAGCAAGAAAAATAAAAATTCCTATCCTAACGGATAAGAATTTTGATTTTTCTGGTGCCCAAGATGGGACTTGAACCCACACACCCGAAGGCATACGCACC
>CAYSEP010000015.1:0-17825 GCA_964430065.1 uncultured Candidatus Peribacteria bacterium | reverse complement strand
TTATCTTTATCATAAGTATCCTCTGGAAAAGAAACAATTGGAGCAAGCATTTCTCATCGAAACTCTCCAGAATGTCAGACAATAGGAGTATCAGGGTTATGTATATCATCTCATTGGTAGATGGCAAAAGCTATAGAAAGATCTATCTTATTTTGGATAAGATTAGCAAGAGACTCTACACCTGTAGGAATAAGGATGAATCCCTGTGATGATTGAAATTGCTTTTCGAAAAATTGCATAAAAAATTCGAGAAATAAGTTTTCTCGAATTTTAAATATTTTATTATTTTTGTCAATTTATTATTTACTCGTCTCTCTCACCTTAATATGTAACTCCCGAAGCTGGACTTCGTCGACTTCTGCTGGAGCATTCATCATCGCGTCTTCTGCCTTTCCACTCTTCGGGAAGGCGTAGATCTCACGGATATTGTCCTCGTCACGGAGGATCATGAGGAGTCGGTCGAATCCGAAGGCGAATCCTCCATGTGGAGGCACACCATACTGGAAGGCGGTGTACATCGCACCGAATTTCGTTTTTACCTCTTCTTCTCCCTTTCCGACGATATTGAAGGCTTTCACGAGACCTTCGAGATTGTGATTACGGATGCTTCCTGAGAGGATCTCATAGCCATTGCACGCGAGGTCATACTGGCACCCATAGATCGAGAGTGGATCAGGATTTCCCTCGAATGCCGAGAGTCCGCCGTGAGGCATAGAGAACGGATTGTGCTCGAAGTCATAGCTTCCATCGTCTTTTTGCTCGTACATCGGGAAGTCAGTCACCCAGGCGAAGGCGATCTCGTTCTTGTCCACGAGGTCAAATCGATCTCGACATGCGAGACGCACTCCACCGAGGACTTTGCAGGTCTGCTTGTACTCCCCCGCTCAGAAAAATATCATATCTCCAACTTTCGGTGCGAGCTTCGCTTCGAGTGAGGCGAGCTCATTTCCTGTGAAGAACTTCAGAATAGGAGACTTCGGACCATCTGCCTCATAGATGATATAGGCAAGTCCTCCGGCACCGAGGGATTTCGCGACTTCGGTGAGTGAGTCGATCTCAGATCGAGAGAGAGTCTTCCCTTCGAGTTTCATGGCCTTCACGACTCCACCATCAGCGACCGTCTTCGCAAAGAGAGAAAACCCAGAATTCGTAAAATCACTCGTAAAATCCTCGAAATGCATATCGAAACGGATATCGGGCTTATCCGAACCATAGGTCGCGATCGCCTCCTGGTGAGTGAATCTCTGGAATGACCCATTTGGGGCGAGTTTTACGATTTTTTTAGAGGTAATACTGTTAATGAGATCTTTCGCGAAAGGCTCTGCGACAGCGAATACATCATCTTGCTCGACGAAGCTCATCTCACAGTCGATCTGGTAGAACTCACATGAGTGACGATCCGCTCTCGGGTCTTCATCTCGGAAACACGGAGCGATCTGGAAGTATTTATCAACTCCGCCGACCATGAGAAGCTGCTTATATTGCTGAGGTGCCTGCGGAAGTGCGTAGAACTTCCCGTGATGGAGACGCGATGGGATGAGATAGTCACGAGCTCCTTCTGGAGAAGAGACGGTGAAGATCGGAGTCTGCACTTCGAGAAATCCGTTTGCCGTGAACCAATCACGCGTATACTTATTCATCTCCGCACGGAAGGCGATCTTATCGAAGATGCTCTTACGGCGAAGGTCGAGGTAGCGATACTTGAGGCGGATATCCTCGGCAGCTCCTGTATACTCCGTGATCTCGAATGGTGGGACTTCTGACTTCGATATCACTTCCGCCTTCGAGATGATCACTTCTATATCTCCCGTCGAAAGCTTATCATTGGTCTGACCTGCTGGACGAGCGCGGACGATCCCCGTGAGCTTCACGACATACTCCGAGCGGAATGTATCTGCCACTTTCCAGGCATCCTGATTCTCTGTAGGATCGTAGACCGTCTGAGTGATCCCATAGCGGTCGCGCAGGTCGATGAATATGAGTCCTCCATGGTCACGACGATTGGCCACCCACCCTGCGAGGGTGACAGTCTGTCCGATATGAGATGTGTTGAGTTCGCCAGCAGTATGTGTTCGGTGCATAAATATAAAAGTTAATGGGTGGTTATTAAGAGGTAGTTAGTAAATAGTTTTTGTTTTAAAGATCGATCAGGTAGCGTCTTCATTTCACTCCATGTCTGAGGGTATATTTCTCAAGCTTTCATCCATTTGCTTCGATAATTTTCACTGATCCAATATTATCATCATCACAGGAAATAAAAACATTCAGAAATCATAATTTTTTGGCTTGTTCTAATACTAACCTTAATCACTCCTTGCCGTATCATTTTTCCCTTTCAGTTGGTCTGATACCATAACCTATATGTCATCCATTTACAGCGTCATCCCAAAAATTTAGATTGTGCCGAAATACATACATACCGATTACCTTATCCTGTTCGCAAAGAAAATAACATACACTTTGAGGAATCTGATTTTTTAGATCATCTTTATTCTTTACAGAGGCGATAACCTCTAATAATTTTTCAAAAGATTCTTGAAAGAAAACTCTTGGATTCTTTCTCCAGTTATCTCACCATTCTTTCATGATATCCTCCCATTGTTCCTTATGCGAGATGTCAGGTGGAACAAGGTGAAGCATAAAAATAAAAAACACACGAAATAATTCATGTGCTTCGGTCCTTCGAAGCTTTATGCGAAGAAGGAAGGTGCCACCGAGGCTGTACTTGATTTGGTCTTATGACGGAGACTTCCGCAAGGGTCTAATAGGCTTTCGCTGTTCTTCCTCGAGCTCGCGGGTGTTGGCCGCGTGGGTCGCTTTTATTGAATTCAAGATATACAATCTGGGGAAGAAGTCAATTATTTTATAGGAAATCTCACAATAAGTTTATCCACAAATTTTACTATTCAATCTTTGAGTTGATCATATTCTTTCTTCGAAAGTGTATTTTTTGCTCTCTGAAGTAAGGTTTTCACTGCCAAATTGGACGCTGAAGTGGCGTATGCCTGAGAATGTGGTTTTTTTATACTTTCTTTTATACGATCTCGCATAGCTGTCTCACCATGAGAACTGAAAAAATACATGAACGTAATGAGAGTATGTAGGTCGCTCAAAAATTCTCATGACTGCGACAATTTTTTCATAGCATCTGCGTCAGCTTTTTCATATCGAGTGGAGATATGCTTAATGATAAGAGGAATTCGTTTTTTCGTGAGACCTACCGCAGACATTTCTACAACCTGGTGAACACGATCTTTAAAATCCTTTTTCATCTCATGGTAAGAAGCTGTGTTTATAGCATTAATATCAAGTTTTTGCTTCTTTCGCTTGCCAAAACGGGAGATTTTTACCTGTTTTTTCTCTCGAATAATAGCTCTTACTGCATTTTTCACTTCTTGAACGAGAAATTCAAGTCGATCAAAGGCAATAAGAGAGTCTACTCAAAGCTGATTTTCTACGTAAGTAGTTGCATCTGGAATAATCATACAAAAATCATACCATATTCCCTTTTGAAAAACAAAAATTCCCTTCTTTTGAAGGGAATTTTTGTTATCTCATCATCGGAACTGGATATATAGGCTTACTGACCGTTCCTGTGAATATGACCGATGCTTTCGGACTTGCGGTATTCACAAAGTTCCATGACTTGATCCCTCCCTCAGCGACAGAGTAGAGCGTATCACCGACATAGAGCGCACGAGTGATGAAGTCTCGCTGATAGTTCCACATCTGTGAAGCGAAGTACGTCTCGACGGTCGATCCCGCATAGCAATATGGTGGCACATAGCTATAGCTTGACCCGCAGTATTCTGTCCCATCGAGAAGTTTCTGACAACTATTTTTCCCTCCAGTATACTGAGCACAGTCTTTTTTCCATGCGGTTTCGAGATCCTTCGTGAGCGATATATGTGTGACTCGGAATTTCTCACTTATCGATGATGGGCTGATAGATACCCCGACGATGCCCTGGAACGCGCTACTCGAACGGTAAGGATCATTTTTATCACCTGCGCTCTTCATGAGGGTTGCAGGAAGGAGGAGGAGATTTTTTTCCTTGTAGTAGACAAATGCTCGTGGGTTCGAGAGTACGTCCGAAGAGGAACCAGCATCTCCGAGGGTGAGAGTAGCTTCTTGTTTCGGATTTTTTACGTCTGCGACATTGTAGAGATCGACCTTGAGTCCTCCATTTTGTGTACCACCCCACTGGTTCGTATGGGTGTCATATCCGAGTCCGATAAGTCGATCTTTATCATATGGATGGAGGTAGGTCGAGTATCCAGGGATTTTCAGTTCCCCGAGGATTTTCGGAGATTTCGGGTTTGCGACATCGATGACAAAAAGTGGGTCAATCTGCTGGAACGTCACGAGATAGAGTCGATCTCCGATAAATCGGCTTGATTGGAAGTTTTCTCATTTTGCTATCCCTGTGAGTTTTCCGATGACTTTCCCGCTCGGAGAAATGATAGAGAGCTCCGTAGAGTTTTCACCCTGTCCACTCGACCAGGCATAGTTCTGTGTGACGATACGGAAGTTCCCATTTGCATCCTCATCCATGGAGTACTGACTCATAGGATTTCCCATGACTGTCGTTGAATACTGATATGAGAGTTTTCCTGCACTGAGTGTATATTTGTGAACGAGGGTTTGACTCTGGGTTTGTGTACTTGGTGCAAAACATTTTGCATTCGGAGGGCACGCCCTACGAGCGGTCTCCGTCTCGAGAGAAATAGTCGAAGTCAGATAGAGGGCATTTTTCGACATATAGATCTGAGAGACATCCCCGAAGACGAGCTCACTCTGCATCTTGGCAGTTGGATCAGTGATCTTGAGAGAAGAAAGAGAGACAAGTGCTGGAGTGAAGTCAGTATTCGTAAGGGTCGAAGAAGTCGGCAAGACAAATGTGATATCTTTACATGATGCGATCGCCGAGCGTACAGATTGCTTATAACGACCATTTGTACCTATGAGAGACTCGCGAATATCAGGAACGAGGTTTTTGATGGTGAAGTTTTTTTCTACATCTGTAAGCGCTTTCGTAAATCATTTCTCATCTTTTCCATACTGTGTCATATAGACTGGCGGCATACGGAGATCATTCGAGGAGACGAAGTAGAGAGTATCTCCGATAACACGAGAGCCACGATATGACCCATCGATCTGATGATAGCGCTCGAGAACCGGGGCACTCGGATCTTTCACACGGTAAACGAGGGCAATCGTCTTGATCTCTGGAGCATACCAACGATAGTTCCAACTCGAATTCGTATCAGTATATTTGGATCCTACGACGATGAGTCGATCTCCTGAGAGATACATCTGCATAGAGGAAAATGTATCTGGGAGTTTGATCGACTTAGCAAGAGTGAGATCACTCATCCGGACGATACGAACCTCGTGGGACTCTTCTGAGTAACTATAGAGATATTTTCCATCGGTTTTTACTGTATCAGCTTCATCGACTCCGAGGACTTGCGTATTGGTGGTCGATACTGGAGCTTCACTGACTGAGGCGCCTCAGACATTCGCTGTCATCTTTGGTGAAGCACTCGGTGTCGGTGCGACGACAGCATCTTCCGTAAGAGCTCATCGAGCATACATTATCGGATAAGGATACCAGTATCGTGACTGATATCGTTTTGTGATTTCGAGGAGGCGAGACTCGAGATCATCACATGATGCGAATTTTTGCACCTGAAATTGCGTCGTGAGAACTTTCGCAGGAGCAGAGAGACTACACTCTGTGACGGGTTTCCATCCTGTTGGAACATCACATGGGGTAGGAAACGCCTGACACTCAGATGTCGTAGTATTTTCGGCGTACTGGATCACCTGAGCACACATGGTAGCAGCACTCGTCGAGGAGGGTAAGAGGACGAATCATGAGAGAAGGAGAAACAAGAAAGATCGGATGAACATAGAAGAAAATGTAAAAAAATATGCTATACAAAAATAGAGACGAAAGATGTATTTTTTGGTGACAAAATTATTCTCCGAAAACTTCCACCAGGTAACTCTTCCCTCCTGAGATCGTATATCCGATGCCGACTTTGGTCCAACCTTCCCGAAGCATGTTGTATCGGTGACTGCCTGACTCCTCGAGTCCATCCTGGAGAGCAAGATCTGAGATCGTCCCATAGGCGATATTTTCTCCGAGAGCACCACGGAGAGCGAAGCCACGCTTTTTTGCAAATCCATCGATATAGTTCCCATCAGGGTCTCTATGTGCTGCATAGTCACGAGCTGCCATATCATCTGCCTTCATCTGTGCGAGTCGAGTAAGCTCAGTGTCGAGAACGACCATATTTTTTCCTAGGGACATACGGAGAGTATTGATTTTCTTCGTGAGTGAGAGAGTGACAGTATCGATATTTTTTCTGAGTGTGTCACGGAGTTCATCACTCACTGTCTCGATGAGAGACCAGGCTTTTCACTTGGTGAGAGTAGTATTGATATAAGCGATACCGTCTTCTCGGACAACCTCGATACGATACGCTCACTGGTCTCTATAGGGAAAGCTAACGGAGATAGTCTTTCCAGGGATGAGATAGCCGTCACTTAGGTACGTTCAGGAGAAAGTATACTCTCTCACACTTCCATCAGGAAATGTGATATAGTACTCAGACCTGAGTCGCGGTGTCGTAGGAATATTGATACGAAAATTTGCAATAGTTGATTTCTTGGTGAACTTGATCTTATCAGCACCGATATCATCATGGGTACGATCGAGGATCACATGAGTCCGAGTCGGGGTGATCTGAGCACTCACATCGAGAGGAGATGGAGTCGAGAGGGTATATCCAGATATCTCCACATCTGCAGGTCACATCCGGAGTGGGAGATGAGTGAGAGATATTGCTGTCCCCTCTCTCGTATAGGTTTTTCCATCTTGACTCAGCGTGAGTCTTGCTCGAAGAAGATCAGGAAGTGCGAGGTATGGACTAGTCCCAGGAGCAAATATAGGAGTGATCTTCCCGAGCGAACCACTCAGTACGGGATAGGAAAGAGTATTTCGATCGATGAGTTCGATACGAGAAAATGTCGAAGTATTGAAACTATTTCCACTCGCGAGGACGAGAGCATATTTCCCTGTCGTCTCTGGGAGGAGGATATGAGTACGAAATGTTCCATCACTTTTCACACTTACGAGGAAACTCATAGGACTCGTACCCTCATCTTCGCTTGAGAGATAGACGATCATATTTTTCTTCCCATCAGTCACTCGTCCACGGATCTCGATCGTATCAGAGGTGAAGAGTATAGTCGGGATATCTATCGTAAGTAAGACTCCGAGATGAGCAAAAGCATCCCGTGGGAGAAATCCTTTCGCTGTCATCGGTGCCCATCCGATCGGCGTGACCGATACGGGACTGATACGTCCGACAGAGAGGGGTGCAAGAGTGCGAAATGCCTCTCGAGAGAGATCGATCACATTCGGGTATTTACTACAGTTCGGACGATCATTGGCCTCCACGACGATCCCTGTACCACCATAAGAGACATAGAGATATTGTCCGAGATCGATCCCACATATAGCCGCAGAGTATTTAGTCTGGTCAAATGTGCGACCATTGGACGTACTGCCTCCATCGAAGCTATCCGAGTAGAAAGTCGCTTCACGAGAGAACGTCTCAGCATACAGTGGAGCTGAGAGGAGGAACAGCGCGAGGATGATGAAGGTACGGAGAAAAGAAAAAATCATACGCAGATGGTATGATTTTTCGAGAAATTTGCAAATCAAAGGATATCGACTATCTATCACTACTTCCAATTCCGACTTTGAAGGAAGAGACTCGGCTGACTTTGAAGGAAGAGACTCGCCTAAGGAACTCCTGTTCAGGACTGAGGGATGGTCTGGTAAAAGGTTTCGATAATCTTTCAGCGGCAGCACGGCGCTGTTTTGCCCTTCGTTGAAAATCTATAATAGGCTTGTTTTGTTCTATAGCAATAGAGAACTGCTCATAGGGACTTGGTGGTATTACTGTTTCTGAACCTATTTCCAGGATAGAGTTTACAGTGGTTTGTATACACCCTCCTGCCTTATTTGCTCCGCTATTTTTTCGCGAATGAAGACGTTCACGAAAACGCTCGAGCTTATAATAGCGAATTTGTTCATTCAAACTCATAAGAAAAGTGTTGATAATATATAGTCTCATGTATATCTATCCATATTCTTTTGTCAAAACTTTTCTATTTTTTCTTGTTTTATACATTTTATACCCTCGGCTCTTCTACCGTCTCACCTATCTCCTCCTCTCCCTCGCTCTTATCGACAACTGTCGCGCTCGTGAAGGCATCTTTGGTATTCTTGAGCTTCGCGAGGATGACTCCCTGAGTCGTACGACCAGTAATGCGAATATCCGCAAGAGGGACTCGGACTGTCTGTCAGTCTTTCGAAATGAGGATGACAGAACCTTCTTTTTTCTGTTCTTCCGTGAGGGTGAATGCTCCGATGACATGACCCGTTTTTTCTGTGGTCGCACCGACTTTCACTCCACTTCCTCCTCGTCCCTGTTCTCGGTAGTCATCGAGAGCAGAGATTTTCCCCATACCATTTTCTCCGACGGTGAATACATATTTTACTTCCTTTCCTGCGACACATCCTTCGATGAGTGAGTCTCACTTCGCGACCTTCATCCCACGGACTCCTGCAGCAGCGCGACCCATGACACGCACATCCGTCTCTGGGAACTGGATAGCCTTCCCTCCTCGAGAGACCATGAGGATATTATCTGTTCCGTCAGTGATACGCACCCATCTGAGAGTATCTCCATCATGTGGCTTCATCACGATAAGTCCACTCGCACGGATATTGGCTATCTCACTCATATCGATTCGTTTCACTACTCCCATGGCAGAGATGAGGAAGAGATGCTTTCCTGTAGTATTGGTCAGATCGAGGATCGCAGAGACGCTCTCATCTTTCCCGAGGGCAAATGACTGAACGATCGGCTGACCCTTCGCAGTACGCTGCATCTCTGGGATCTCGTAGGTCGGAAGTCGGAAGACTCGACCCGTGTTCGTGAAGAAGAGGAGGATATTATGATTTTTCGTCGAGAGGATACTTGCGATCTCATCTTCGTCCTTCACGGCAGTCGTGATTCCCTTTCCTCCTCGACGCTGAGCACGGAAGCTTGAGGCTTTCACACGCTTGATATATCCATTTTTCGAGAAGGTCACGACGACATCTTCGTTTGGGATGGTATCTGTGGGGTTAAATTCTCCGATCGCTCCAGCATGTACCTCAGTACGACGAGCGTCACCATGTTTTTCTTTGAGATCGACGAGTTCTTCTCCGATGATCGTCTTCACACGAGTCGGGTTCGCGAGAATATCTTGAAGATCGAGGATGAGCGCATGCTTCTCGGCAAGCTCATCCTCTATCTTCTGACGCTCGAGACCTGCGAGCTTCTGAAGCTGCATCTCGAGGATCGCAGTCGACTGTTTTTCACTCAGAGCGAATTTTTGCATCAGAGCACTATGTGCCTCTTCTTTCGTTTTTGACTCCTTGATCGTCTTGATCACAGCGTCGATATTATCCAGAGCGATCTTGAGTCCTTCGAGGATATGAGCGCGCGCTTCAGCAACAGCGAGATCATAGCGAGTACGACGAACGATCACTTCATCTCGATGCGCGATGAACTCTGCGAGCATCTCACGGAGGTTGAAAAGTTTTGGTTGGAGACCACGACCCGTCAGAGCAATCATGTTAAATGAAAAGCTTGTTTGGAGAGAAGTAAGTTTGTAGATTTGATTGAGAACTTTTTTCGGAAATGCATCACGCTTAAGTTCGATAACGACACGGACTCCATCCTTGTTCGATTCATCGCGAAGTTCCGCGATACCGACGATGACCTTGTCCAGGACGAGATCAGCGAGTTTTTCTACGAAATCTTTTTTGTTCATCTGGTATGGTACCTCAGTGATGATGATAGCATCACGACCATTTTTCATCTCTTCGATCCCAGCACGACCCCGCATGACGACCGATCCACGTCCCCGAGCATAGGCTTCGAAAATATCTTTCTTGTTGTAGATGATCCCTCCTGTCGGGAAGTCTGGCCCCTGGATGAACTGCATGAGATCCTCGATCGAGATCGACTCTGGATCCTCATGACGAAGCATGAAGATGAGAGCATCGACGAGTTCACCGAGATTATGTGGAGGGATATTGGTCGCCATACCGACGGCGATACCCATGACTCCATTGAGAAGCAGGTTCGGGATGCGAGTCGGGAGGACAGATGGCTCCTTCGTAGAGGCATCATAGTTATCTCTCCAGTCGACAGTATCCTTATCGATATCAGCAAGCATCGCTTCTCCGAGTCGCGCCATCTTCACTTCCGTGTATCGCATCGCTGCGGCTCCATCGCCATCCATAGATCCGAAGTTTCCCTGACCATCCACGAGTGGATATCGCAGAGAAAAATCCTGTGCCATACGCACCATCGCTTCGTACACTGAGATATCTCCATGTGGGTGATACTTACCGAGAACGTCTCCGACGACACGAGCAGACTTACGGTGCTTTCCTGTAGCGCGTACTCCCCCATCATACATCGCATAGAGGATGCGACGATGAACTGGTTTGAGTCCATCCCGGATATCAGGAAGAGCTCGAGAGACGATCACGCTCATCGCATAGTCGAGGTAGCAGGTCTCCATCTCATCGACGATATTTCGGTTTTGGTCACCATCGTAGTTCATCCCTTGCATGACGAGATTTACAGGAGTTTCAGGAACGATATCATCAGTTTCTGGAGTTTCGAGAGGAGTATTTTCTGACATAAAAAAGAGGGGTAAATTCCTCTCCAGTATAAGAAAAACCCTACTTTTTGCAAGCAGGGTTTTAGAGAAAATAGAGAGAAAAATCCTAGAGATCCGTGAAGTCAGTTCCTACAGAAGTGGGGGTTGTGTCGATCGCATAACCGGAAGATCCTCCTCCGCTGAAGATGCTGTTAGCTATATCTTTTATAGAACGGAATATCACATCAGGTCCAAGGTACTGTTTCATATTTTCGAGGCCCATGAATTCGACGATTTTCGGAGCGACAAAGAGTGCAATCACAATCACGATGAGTCCGATCACGGAGTAACGGATCGAGTTGATAGCTGGTTTCACTTTCTCATCTTTCCCTCCTGAGAGTATGAGCATGACACCTCACCAGACGATGAAGAGCACAGCACAGATGATCGCTACGAGGACGACGATAGCGACTCCAGTCGTGATCATATTCCCTGCTGAGTAGTTACTACTGACATCGGCAAGAGTAGTAGCAGCATTGGCATCGTAAACAAAATTCATAGGAAAAAAATTAGAGGTCGGAGAAATCAGAGGGAAGACGAGAAGGGGCATCTGGTGTGAGAACGGCAGGACCATCGCCTATTGGTCGAGAAAACACATATGAAGAGAGGTTACCGATACGACTAAAAACATTGGTTGCTGTGATAGTGTCTGCATACGGAAGTCAGAATAGTGAGAGTACTTTCGGTGCTATAAAGAGTACGAGCACGAGTGCGAAAAGTCCGAGAAGCGCATGTCTGATATGGTTTACTGCTGGCTTGATTTTCTCTTCATTTCCTCATGAAGTGATCATCAGGAATCCTCACCATATGCTATAGAGGATCGCGATAACTCATGAAAAAAGAACAACCACCGCTATAGCAGTAATGATCACATCTTCGATGGCGTATTCTTGGAATGGATTCATGAGTGGAGCTTATTGGTACGATCTTACAAAAAAACCTCTAAAAGTAAAATGATTTTAGAGAAAAATTACGAAAAGCCAACTATTGCACTGGCCTCTCTTCTATGATTCTGAGGTTGACTCGGGCTCCTGATTTTGAGCCAAAAACACGTATGACAGTACGAAGTGCGTCGATCGTCTTGCCACCGCGACCGATAATAGCGCCCATATCTGCTGGATCAACCTTCAGTGAGACAAGCGTCCCGAGCTCATCTTGTTTCTCTGATATTTCGATAGCACTGGTGTTTTGTACGAGTGACTCTACGATGGAACGGAGGAATTCGTGTGCTTCCATAGAAAAAGGGTAAGAAAAGAGAAAATCCGCTTCTGGCGGATTATTGATGGATCATTATTTCTTTGCGACGATCTTCGCAAGAGTCTCAGAGTATTGAGCTCCGTTTTTGATATATCCTGCAGCTGCTTCCATATCCATATCGAGAGTCTTTGTGTGCGGATCATAAGAACCAAGGACTTTGAGAAATCCGTGTTTCGCCGATTGACGGTGATCAGTAAGCACCACTCTATATTTCGCGACATGTTTACGACCGACACGAGAGAGACGAATCTTCAGCATAATGGTAAATTGTTAATTTTTAATTTGTGTGGTGCCCAGGACGGGGCTCGAACCCGTACTCCCGAAGGAAGAGGATTTTAAGTCCTCCGTGTCTACCATTCCACCACCCGGGCAAGGGGTAGAATTTAGATCTTAGCCTTAGATCTCCAGGAGAGTATTCTAAGTACTAGGTTCTAAAGACTCATTTCTATTACAAGATTCCTTTCTTTTTTAAGGTTTTGATAGCTTTTGCAGAAAGTCTGAGACGAAGAGAGAGGCCTGTAGAAGGATCTTTAATATTTCTCCAGAAAAGATTTGGATAAAATTTTCTCTTCGTACGACGTACAGAGTGTGATACGTTATTTCCGACAGATGTTCTCTTTCCGGTAAGTTGGCAGACGCGAGACATAAAATTTAATTGTTAATTACTAATTGTGAATTATTAATGATTTTGGGAGTATTCTCTTCACCATTAACCATTTACAATGACGGTGTTACATTACTTTGATTTCCACACCGACACCTGCTGGGATATTGATTCCTTGAAGGAGCTCTAGTGTTTTTGGAGTAGGATCCATGACATCGAGAAGTCTTTTGTGACGACGGATTTCGAACTGTTCACGAGCATTCTTATTGACGAATGTTGATCGGTTGAGAGTGATTTTCTCGATCTTTGTCGGAAGTGGAACAGGTCCGACGACGACGGCACCGCTATCTTTAGCAGTACTGACGATCTTTGAGACTGCTTCATCAGCGAGCTTATGATCAAATGCTTTTACCGTAATACGAATCTTGTTCGTAGATTTCTCAGTTTTCTTGGTAGCCATGGATTTTAAGGAATGAGGAAATAAAACTCATGACTCCCAGGGAATCACTTCCCGAGGAGCACATGAATGCTATTAAGCAAGAACTTTTGCAACCACACCAGAACCAACAGTACGACCACCTTCACGGATAGCGAAGCGAAGACCCTGATCCATAGCGATTGGAGCACCGAGTTCGATTGTCATCTTGATGTTATCACCAGGCATGACCATCTCTACTCCAGCTGGAAGCTCGATAGAACCAGTTACATCAGTCGTTCTGAAATAGAACTGAGGTTTGTAACCCTGGAAGAATGGAGTATGACGTCCACCTTCATCCTTCGTAAGTACGTATACTTCAGCTTCGAACTTTGTATGAGGCTTGATAGAACCTGGCTTACAGAGAACCTGTCCGCGCTCCACGTCAGTACGCTCGATACCACGGAGGAGAAGTCCTGCGTTGTCTCCAGCTTGACCCTGATCGAGAAGCTTATGGAACATTTCGATACCAGTTACGGCAGTCTTCTGAGTATCGCGGATACCGACGATCTCGATTTCATCACCGAGCTTGATAATACCTTGTTCGATCTTACCAGTTACTACTGTACCACGACCCTTGATAGAGAAGACATCTTCTACTGGCATAAGGAATGCCTTATCAAGATCACGCTCAGGAACTGGAACATATTTTTCGATAGCATCGAAGAGAGCGATAACTTCCTTCGCACCGTATGCCTTCTCCATATCTTCTGGGTTCTCGAGTGCAACGAGACCTGAACCACGGATAACTGGGAGATCATCTCCAGGGAAGTCGTACTTCGAAAGGAGTTCACGGATTTCCATCTCGACGAGATCAAGCATCTCAGCATCATCAACCATATCACATTTGTTCATCCAAACGACGATATATGGAACACCTACCTGACGAGCAAGAAGAATATGCTCACGAGTCTGTGCCATAGGTCCGTCAGTTGCAGCAACCACGAGGATCGCAGCGTCCATCTGAGCAGCACCTGTAATCATGTTCTTCACGTAGTCGGCATGTCCAGGACAGTCAACGTGTGCGTAGTGACGAGTAGCAGTCTGATATTCGACGTGTGCAGTATTGATAGTAATACCGCGTGCCTTCTCTTCTGGAGCAGCATCGATCTGATCGTATGCCTTAGTTTCTCCACCGAATTTCTTCGCGAGAACGTATGTAAATGCCGCAGTAGAAGTCGTCTTACCGTGGTCAACGTGACCGATGGTACCGATATTCATATGGGGTTTTGATCTGTCGTATGTAGCCATATTTGAGAAAAAATAAAAAATAAATGCGGGAAAATTATAGGAAAAAAGCAGGAAAAAGCAAAAGAAATTGTGAGTGATAGTGGATAGAGATAGAGGATACTTGGTACCCGCTATATCTATCTACTATACCTATCTCTATTATTTCTTTGTTTTCTGCATTTTCTTATTTATACGGGTAACGGCTTTTTTGAGCTTTTTGTGTGCGTAAGTAGTGAGTCGTGGCATAGAAAAAAATTAGATTTTAGCAACATTGATAGCGTACTTCTTGAATTTCGCAAGAACGATAGTCATAGCGTTTTGTATCCAGAGAGTCTCTCCCTCGATTGATTTTCGAGCAAGAAGCTTCTTATAGTGCGCGATGGCATGTTGGATTTTTCTTCCAGAATATGCTCCTTTTCTCTTTACAGAGTAGATCATATTATGGGGACGTTTGTTGCGAACTCACATAGAGAATAATAATTAGAATGGTGGAGCCTAAGGGAGTCGAACCCTTGACCTCCTGCGTGCAAAACAGGCGCTCTAGCCAACTGAGCTAAGGCCCCAAAATGGGGAAAAAAATGGCGGTGCTGACGAGACTCGAACTCGCGACCTCTGCCGTGACAGGGCAGCGCTCTAACCAACTGAGCTACAGCACCAAGAAATAGGAAGTTTCGAATAGGTAATGTGTACAAGACCTTATCCAAAATGCGAGCGGAGTATATGTACCTTTTGTGAAAATGCAAATATTTTTTCACGGAAAAAATCAATACTAAAGACGTACATACTTCTGCGTGGCAAGAAGCGCAGATATAAGAGAAAGTGTGGCGAATGTACCAAGCTCAAAAAGTGCTCCAATGTGCCAAGAATCTGTGATACGAGAAAATATTCCCGTGAAAGGTCCACTTACGAAATCAACCGAAAGACTGGAACGAATGAGAAAAAAGACAAGAAAAACAAGCAAAAGAGAAGTAACTACAGTGAAAAGTGCCTGAAGAATGAATGGTCAATAAATGAATATCTTCTTTCCTCCCACGAGCTCGATGATCTCGATCTCCTGGCGATGGAAGAAGACAGAGTTCCCGATCACCATATAGACGATAACCGCTACAGTGAATACGAAGAGAGAGAGGAGTGCATAGACGCCATACTCTATAGTCCGAAGGAGTTTTACTATCACCTGTGCACGGTCGAACTGGCTCTTATAGTCAAGGAGTTTGCGATTCATGATATCTTTATCGTAGTTGAGCATATTTTTCTTGCTCTCGATCTTCGCGTCGACACTCTCGTAGAGATCGAGCGGGATGCCATCTATACGCAGTGAATCTGGAAGAGGGTTCTCTCCCGTATTTTCTACGAGACTCGCTAGGTCAGGATTACGAGACTTCAGGAGCTGGAATGCCTGTTCCTTCGTAATAGTCTCGACTACCAACCCAGAAAAAGAAGAGCGCAGATCATCGACAAAAAGTTTCACATCGATATCCTCTGTCGTATATCCACTCTGGAAATTGATCGTGAAAGAGATACGGTCGTTCACGCTCGCGATGAATCTCTCCGAAGCGAACAGCACCACGAAAAGGATATTCACGAAAAATATAAGAAGTGTGATCACAAATATCGAAGAAATCGAGAGAAATGGATTACGGATGATATTCTGGAACGCGTACTTCAGGATGCGCATGAGAAATGAGGCTTAGGTTTTAGATCTTAGAGAAGAGTATATGGAAAAGGCTTTCAGAGGCAAAAGAAATAATATCTCAAAAAGGAGGGAAAAATTAGATAAAGAAAATATAAATTCATATCATAAAAAAGATGGGATTTTTAGAAGAGCTATTTTCAGTGTCCTTTCTAAAAAATATAAGCTGTCAGAGTACTGATACGCAAAGAATTATATTTCTAGTAAAATAGTTGCGAAAGTATGTCAGTTTTTAGAAATTATTATCAAAAGGTAGTTTTTACCGTAGTATTTAAAAGCCAGTGGCAGATGACATAGGAAAATTGTTCATTGGAGAGATTATACAGATGATCACTACTAATGTTATCTCAAAAATTATACTAATTCTACAATCTATGAAAAAATATAATCCGATCAGAAAGGCAAAAGAGTGAGTATTTCTACAGAATATGCCATTTTTGTGATTATTTCTTCTCTTAAGTAAAATAGTGAAAGTGTCTCATTTTGATACAGATTTCCCGAAAATAATTCACAGATTTTTACTTCAAGCTATCATATAAATATGACAGATATGAAATTACCAAGAACTTGGAAAAGAATTGATTACATATGCACTAAAATCCTTGGTGATAAAAAACTTGAAAAATTTGATATAATTTTGCTTAGATTTTTATCATTAGCATTAATCACTATAGTATTTATATGAACTATAAAATACTTTTTCTATAACTAAAAATCCCACTTCAATTGAAGTGGGATTTTGATTTTTTATGGTGGGCGATATAGGATTCGAACCTATGACCCCCTGCGTGTAAAACAGGTGCTCTAACCAGCTGAGCTAATCGCCCGGAAAATAAGAGAGGATCGCCCATCCTTCGCCGAGGCTTCGGAGGACATTCTTCCATTCGAATGGTATACCATTCGAAGTTTTTCTTCGAAAAACGAAGAATGGTGGATCATACTAGATTCGAACTAGTGACCTCTTGGATGTCGACCAAGCGCTCTAACCAACTGAGCTAATGATCCAAAAAATTTCTCCTCAATGTCTTGGCATGTATCTACTCTCCCACGTGAAACCACGAAGTACCATCGACGCAGTGGAGCTTAACTTCTGTGTTCGGAATGGGAACAGGTGTACCCTCCACGCTATACACACCAAGACATTAAGGAGAAATCTAAATTTTTCATGTAATGTAACGACTCATATTTTAAAAATTGTACGCGACCAAAGAAATATAATTTCAATCAACATTGCTTTTTATGTATTCCATTTCCATAAAATGTGATTTCAAGCTCCCATTCATACCAACAGACATAATATCTGAGTAAGAATAAAAAGCATGCATAAATATCGTTCGTGCTATTAGTAATGCTCGGCTACACATATTTCTATGCTTCTACCTACATCCTATCAACCTCGTAGTCTCCGAGGGCACTTATGGTCCTTACAGACCTGAGATATCTTATCTTTGAGTTGGCTTCCCACTTAGATGCTTTCAGTGGTTATCCATTCCGAACTTAGCTACTCGGCGGTGCCATTGGTTGACAGCCGATCCACCAGGGGTTCGTCCATTCCGGTCCTCTCGTACTAGGAACAGATCTCATCAAATATCTAAACGCTCACAGCAGATAGGGGCCAAACTGTCTCACGACGTTTTGAACCCAGCTCGCGTACCTCTTTAAATGGCGAACAGCCATACCCTTGGGACCTTCTCCAGCCCCAGGATGAGATGAGCCGACATCGAGGTGCCAAACCTTGCCGTCGATATGGACTCTTGGGCAAG
>CAYSEP010000014.1:7656-20462 GCA_964430065.1 uncultured Candidatus Peribacteria bacterium | reverse complement strand
ATCAAGGCGACTATGGCGGTAGTAGGGGGTATGGTGGGGAGGGATAATGAAGAGAGTTAAGAGTCAAAATAATTTTCCTAAATATGTACAAGGTAGATATCCTCAACAAAAAAATTACATCTCTTAATGAGATTACATTTTCCTCGATGAATCTAAAAGAACGCTATGATATTCAAGAATGGATAGAGAAAAATCCAGAAATTCTCGAAGAAGATATTCTTATAATTCAAAAAGAATACGTATTACCTAGCTGAAAAAGACTCGATCTTCTGGCAATAGATAGAAATGCAAAAATTGTTATCCTCGAACTTAAAAGAGATGACTCTTGAGATGAGGTAGAATGGCAGGCAATAAAATATGCCTCTTATTGTTCTAGGTTTTCCAGAGATGACATAGTTGATATTTATGCAAACTATGCAAAAATTACTAATGAAGAATCCCTCTCAAAAATTGAAGAATTTGTAGATGACTTTCAGGCTCTAAATAGAGAACAAAGAATTATTCTAATTTCAAAACAGTTTCATTCTGATGTTGCCTCTGCTGCATTTTGGCTTCGAGAGAAATATAATCTTGATATAAAATGCGTAAAACTTATTCCCTTCAAAGATTCAAGTGGCCAAATATTCCTTGAGGCTGATGTCATAATTCCTCTAAAAGAAATGGAAGACTACATTGATAGTTCGGCAAAAAAGAATGCAGTAAATAGAGGGGATATTAATGAGAGTGATAAGAGTAGACATGCTCTTTGTATGAAATTTTGGGAAAAACTACTTATTGAAGTAAATAAAAAGACTAGGCTCTTCTCAAATGTGAATCCGACTAAAAATTTCTGGCTCCTTACAGGAGCATGAATTGCTGGAGTTTCCTATACGTTTGTTATTACAAAGAAATATGTTTCTGTTGAGCTTGCAATAAACAGATGAGATATATCGAAGAATAAGGAGTTATTTGATAATTTAATGCGATTTAAGGAAGAAATTGATAGTAGTTTTTGATTTGATCCTTCATTAAGCTGGACACGAATGGATGATAAAGTCATGTCTCGAATCGAGGCAATATTGCCAGAAGTTAACTATTTTGATGAAGATAATTGGCCTATTATGATAGATTTTCTTGTAGAAAATGTAATAAAGCTAGAAAAAGCATTTTCTCCATATATCCTTAAAATTAAAAATACATAGTTTGTATATAGTTCTCGAAGGCATCGTCGGATCAGGGAAAACCACACAAGTACAGAAACTGGTGAAGTATTTCGAGTCGCAGTGAAGAGATGTCGTGTCTGTACGTGAGCCAGGATCGACCCAGATAGCAGAGGATATCCGCTATCTTGCTCAGACGAAAGAGTGGGAAGGGGAGACGATGCATCCCCTGACCAATGCTTATCTATACGCTGCAGCACGAGCACAGACTCTCGAAACCATCGTGAAGCCTGCGCTTGAGGCTGGAAAGATAGTGATATCTGATCGGTCATTTCTCTCATCGTGCGTGATACAAGGCGAAGCACAGTCACTCGGTATGGAGCGAGTCCTTGAGATCAACCTCCCAATCGTGAGAAATACTCTTCCCGATACCGTGCTCTATCTCGAAGTCGATATCGATACGGCACTTTCCCGTACCTTTGATGATGCATGAGATAAATTCGAGAAAGAAGGGAGGGATTTCTATGAAGCGATCACTCGCGGATATGAGAAGTGCAAAACTCTCGATATCATAAAGAATAGGCTTATCACTATAGATGCGAATGGTGACGAAGATGATGTTTTTGGTCGGATTATTTCCCATATCAAACTCTAGTATGTCGCTCTCTTCACTCATCTCATCTCTCGAACATCATGGTCAGACTGATCCTTCAGAAAAAGAATTTTGTGAGGAGATCATATCGTGGATAGAGAAGTATCAGGACTTTGCCTTTTTGAAGGATAATACGTATGGTCATATCACTGCTTCTATGATGATTACCAATACTGAGCATACTCGAGTTCTCCTTATGTTTCATAAAAAGCTCCAGATGTGGGTACAATTCTGAGGTCACTGTGATGGTGATGTTGATACGCTCAATGTCGCTATCAGAGAGTTCCATGAAGAGTCTGGGATATCAGCTGAACCTACTCTTGTCGGAGGGATATTCCATGTCGACGTGCATAATATCCCTGAATACAAGACTACCCTGAAGCATAAACACTATGACATCATGTACCTCGGAGAAATACCAGATACAGTAGAGTTCTCACGACAAGAGGCAGAGGTTGATGATATCAGGTGGTTCGATATCGATGGGATCGAAAATACTCTTTGAGAAAAATGGATGGTGAGTAGAATCATGAAAATTATGACCCTCTAATTATGAAAACCCTCTATATCATAGATGCCTATAACCTCATCTACCGCATGTTCTATGCTATCCCCGAGATGAATACTCGAGAAGGGAAGCCGGTGAATGCGATATTTGGGGTAGCGAAATTCCTCAAGTCTCTCTCTGACCAAGATCCGAGTGCGTCTCTCGTGGTCGCGAGTGATGTTGGGAAGAGTTTTCGAGAAGAGCTCTTTGCTGAGTATAAGTGACAGCGTGAAAGCATGCCCGATAATCTCCGTTCCCAGATAGAATGAGTCTTCGAGCTATTTAGTGCTGCACATATCCCTATACTTTCCCGTGATGGGTATGAGGCAGATGATGTCATCGGTTCTATAGCACATCAGCATGACCGAGAATATCAGGTAGTTATTATCTCGTCAGATAAAGATCTCTGTCAGTTCGTGCGAGATGGACGAGTACATATATTCGACGCTATGAAGCAAAAATTCATAAAGGAACAAGATGTACTCGAGAAATTCTCTGTGCCTGTACGCCAAGTGAGAGACTACCTCGCGATCGTCGGAGATGCTTCAGATAATATTCCTGGTATTAGTGGATTTGGTCCAAAAAAAGCACAAGATCTTCTCACTCGATATGATACTCTAGAGGGTATATATGAAGAGCTATGAATCGTAAATTATAAACTCTGAATTCAGATACAAAAAGATCAGAAAAAATATGATGAATGTGAGCTCTCCGATAAGATAAAACAGTGACTCGTCGATCAGATCGATAATGCATTTCTCTCACAGAAGCTCGCGACTATCATCACCGATCTCGAGATAGTATGACTTCCAGAGGTACCTTTTGTTCCTGGACTCGCAGAGGGAGAGTATGTCGCGATCCTCCAGAAATATGAATTCCGATCACTTCTTCCGAAGGATTATAAATGAGAAGAAAAGAAATCTATCGAGAAAAAAGAGGTGAAACATATCACTTCTCTTTCGAATCTCGAGGCTCTCATGGAGCGAATAAGAACGGAGAAGAAAATATATCTCACAACATCGAATGATACCCATATAAGTATAGGAATATGAGGTGATATATATACCGTCGATCCGAAGCAAATAGATCTTGGCGAATTTATCGATATGCTTCTCTCTCTCGAAGATCTGGAAATCATGGGATATGATCTAAAGGAGGATTATAAGAGACTTCTCGCCATAAAAAATCCCCTCGAGAGTGTATCTGAGGGGCAGGGCAGGTTGTTTTAGGTTTGTTTGAGGGCTGTATGTTGAGATTTATGAAGGCCGATTCATACAAGAGTCTTCTTTTGGACACCGATCATTTCTTGCATATAGGCATCATAAGGAATAGCTGTGCGTTTATCACTACGACCGAGCGCAAAATATGGATCATAGACGTACCATTTCCCATCTTGTCACTGCACTCCACATGCTCTATGTCACATACTGCTTCATTTTGAATTTTCGAAGGCGATATCAATGACATTTGCCCCTGCTTCTTTTGCATGGCTTATTGCTAGAGTTGGATTGTTTGTTCGTACAGAGGTATCTGTGCTATATTGTGTGAGCGTTTCAGAAGAGTTATATATCTGGGGAAAAGTCACACGAAAAGCTTCAGCATTCATACGAGCGGTAAAGCCACACCAAGTAGAGCCATCTGGAGATATTTTTGCATTGAGTCAGTAAGGAAGTCGAGAGGAGTCGCTCGGTTCTTTATCGAGTTGATTTTTCCACTTCGGATCATATGTACTTGGTACCGTACCGTTGAGCCCGAGCCATATGATATAGGCCTTATTAAAGCCCTCGAGTCCACTGAGTTTATTATCGATCATCACTTGATAAACTACACTGTTTTGTTTCTGGGCTTGGGAAAAATTCTCTGCACTGACTCAGAAATACCCCATAAGAGCTTTCTCTATAGAGCCATTTGACTGTTTCTTCAGTGCTGCTATATAGCTCGTGGATCCCAGGATTTGATCTTTTGGATTATTTCGATCAAGGATATTATTTTCGAATCCTTGTGAAGGGAGATGCTTATTCTGTATTTCTACCCAAGTAGTATCTATTATTTGTCCGAATCCATATGCACTCGATCCCATACCATTTTTCACATCTGATCGAAATCTACTCTCTTTGCGGAATATTGCCATCATGACAGACTGTGGTACATCGAGTTTTTGACAAATCTCATCGAGATACTGACCATAATAAAGCATGAAATCTTCCTCATGGCGTATTTTTGGCATCAGAGTATTTCTCTCTGTTTGTTCTTGTTTGATTTTTTCAGAAAATAATCTGCTATTCTTATACTCTTCTTCACTAAGATAATGAAGTTCAGTGTGTGGGTTCTTTCCTCACTTTTCTGATCTGATTATATCTTCGGCAATTCGTCTTTGAAAGAATTTATTCTCTATAGAATTGTTTCTGTTTTTTTGTTCCTCAGAGAGAACTGTTGTTGATATAATCTTTATGGTGTTACCATCGTATATAGGAAGATATTTCCAACCTTTCCCATCATTTGTGTAATACCCCGGTCTTCATCCGATATTTTTTCGCTCTCATTTTTTACCGTTTACTTCGATAAAATCGACTTCTGGAGGAAGTATATCGCCAGCACCTAGAGAAGATTTCATATCCTTGTTTTGACCGAAATTTACCTGAAAAGTTTTTCCTGTTTTTAACTCTTCTTGTTTTATAGGAGCAAGACCACCCTCATTGTCTATGAGTAGATATTCATAGAGTGGAGCTCATGATAGCTTGAGCGCAAGAAGATCAACCGTTCTTATTGCTTCAAAGGATTCACGATTTTTGAGTATTTCTCTTTTTTGCCTTTTCTCATCTAAAAAAATCTGAGTCTGCCCAAGACTCCTCATAAGCTCTTTCTTTCTTTCAGGAGTTGTTTTGGGATCCTTGAGCTCTTTTTCTATTGCTTCAGGATTTTTCCTAGTAGATCCATTTTCTCGAGATGCTTCTTGAAAGTATACGTTTACGCGCATAGGGTTTATTTATATGTATTTTACGATATTTATAAAAAAAGCAAGTAAATTACTTGCTCAGTTCAACGAGGGCAGTGTCCTCGGTTTCGTAGACGGGGATGATATTGGTGATACCGACGAGGTCGAGTGTATCTTGTACCTCGCTGGTGAGGCAGCAGAGAGCGAATTTCCCTCCGCCATCTTCACTCCGTTGAGCCGTATCAGCGATATATCCGATAGATTTACTATTGAGGTAGTGGAGTTCTCCGAAGTTGAAGAGAGTGCGAGACTTATTGAAATCTCCGATATCAGCGATGATATTTGGGAAAGTAGAGTCGACATTGGTCTCATCGAGCTCTCCGTGGAATGAGAATACCTTTACACCAGTATTGGTGACTGATTTTTTGACTTCGAGTTGCGTAAGCATAAGGGGGAATGATAGGAAGTAGGAGAGAGGAAGGAGCGCGTCCGAGTTCCTCTAGTTCTCAGGCAGTATATCATGTTTTTCTCATTCATGCAAATATTCTTTCGAGTTTTCCTTGCATTTCGGTGGTTTTTGGTACACTTGAGGAGTGAAAAATCCCAAATCTCCCGCATCTTCTTTATGGCAAAGTCCTACCTGGTCTCGTATCCTTCTCTCTTCCTGACAGGCGATACGAGTAGAAAACTTCCAAATAGGTGAGAAATCTGTCCTTATCGAGTTTCGTGCCCTTGGCATGGGGATGGTATGAGCATTTTCTCTTGGAGTTGATGGAGCTCTTTATGATGAGGTTTTCGTATCTGAGGCATGCTCATTTGCTCGCCAAAAATGAGCAATACTCTACCAGATCGAGACGCTCGATACGCCACTTTCTTTGGATAATGCAAAAAAACCATACAAACACTTTCTCGAACCCTGGACTCGTACACTCGACCTCACGAAAACCGAAGAAACACTTTTTTCCGAGATGCATGAGAAATGACGATATAATATCCGCCTTGCAGAGAAACGATGAGTTACCACAGGCTGGGTTTCTCCTACAAAGGAAAACATCGATACTTGGATGAACCTTCTTTCAGATACGACATCTCGCGATGGATTTTCCCAAAATAGTCGAAACTACTATGAGAAATTTCTCTCTACTCTCGAAAAAAATAACGCTTGAGGACTTCTTTTTGCGTATTTCGACTCTCGGGTTATAGCTGCTGGGATTTTCGTCTACTCGGGAGATACCGCGATCTACTACTATGGCGCGTCTGCGTCAGATCGGGAACTTCGTAAACATATGGCGCCATATCTCCTCCAGTGGGAGGCTATATGCGAAGGGAAGAGGAGATGATGTGTGGTATATGACTTTCTTGGTATTGCTCCTCCAGATGAGAAAAATTCATCTCTCCGAGGGGTGACAGAATTTAAGGAGAAATTTGGCGGAGAAATCGTGAAACTCGGTCCGAAATACCTCTTTCCCCTTTCCTCGAAATATTCATTTTTTCTCTTGGTACGACGAATAAAAAATCTCTTCAGTTAGAAGAGATTTAGGTGCTGTATGTCGCCATGATGATCTCTTCTCTGAGGACTGGCGTGAGATCGATCATATTGTTCTCTATAGGGCGGATATCATCGGGATCAAGAGGGTCGACATGAGTCTTATACGTGCGTTCGAAGTGACCGATCGAGATCGCATGCTTCCTGTCTTCATAGAGAATAGTGGTAGAGAGACTATCGAATATGACATCGACACCATCGTCGAGCGCGATGATACGTACACTGAACTCAAGAGGCGTGAGGAATCGTATATCAGATAGATATCCATCATAGATCTCTCCAGAGAATGAGAAAGCTTTCGAGTCGCCTGAGTAGCTCGCGAGAAGATCAGAAACAGGAATTTGGAACATATATTTTAGAGAGGAGTGGATTTAATCATATCGACAAGATCTCCTTGACCGAGTCGAGCCAGTGTCATACGAGCCTCTTCTTCTTCTCATGCTGCCATGAGTGCCACGGCAAGATCATTTATAATCATAGGCTCATCTGGCGAGAGTGTATGCGCACGGCGTAGAAGCGAGAGTCACTTCATGACTTCGCCCTTCATCACATGTGCCCACCCGAGGTTTCTGAGAATTTCTGGATTGTTTGGGAGATTTTTATTGGCGATAGCGAGGATCTCTATAGCACGATCGAACTCTCCACGAGCTGTCGCAATATATCCGTCGAGATACATACCAGTACCAGACTCTGGATGGAGCTCTCTGGCTATCGTGAGGACGTCTTTGGCTGCATCGATATTTCACTCGAAAAGATAGATATCGGCAAGTTCTTCGTAGAGACGGTAATCATCGGTATGAGACTTCAGTCCATCGAGTGCTATAACTTTTGCCTTTGCATAGTCATTCTCTTGTTTCGCATCTTCTATTTCCTGGATGATTTTTTCTATAAGCATGGGGGAAGTATATTTTTTTTCATGGCGAAATCAAGGAAATAATCAAAATTGACGAGAGAGTTTATATATTGATGATTATTCTTTCCAGTATCACTCTACGAGTTTTTTCATTCCTTTTCCTTCTTCAGTTGCGAGGGATTTTCCCTCTTCCTTGAGTGCGAGCTGCCCACAAGCAGCATCGATGTCATCTCCCATAGTATGTCGTACGGTTGAGGGGATCCCGGCTTGATCGAGTGTATCTTGGAATTTTTTGATCATGATTTTCGATGTCGGCTGGAATCCTGTTCCCATGATCCCTTCTCCAGGGTTATAGGGGATGAAGTTCACATGAGCAAGACGTCCTGTCATGAGTTTCGCGAGTTCATGAGCGAATTCTGGGCGGTCTGTCACTCCAGCGATCATGATATATTCATAGAATACACGCTTATTCGTCTTCTCGGTATAGACATCGAGCGCTTCCATAAGCTTGTCGATCGGGTAGGTATTCTCGACAGGCATGATACGTTTGCGAGCTTCGTCATTGGGTGCGTGGAGCGATACCGCAAGCGATACCTGAGGAAAGTCTTCTGCAAGTCTGAGAATTCCTGGTACTATCCCACAGGTAGATATCGTGATACGACGATTGGAGAGATCGAGCTTTTTCTGGGCACTGGCGATATGGATACTTTCTGCGACATTGTCGTAGTTGAGCATCGGCTCACCCATACCCATATAGACGATATTTCTGAGTTTTCTCTCTTCGCTATGGAGCTTCGCTGCGGCTATCATGATCTGATCGACTATCTCATGAGCTTCGAGATTTCGTATGAGCCCGAGTTTTCCTGTCGCACAAAAACTACATGCCATCGGACATCCTGCCTGACAGCTCACACAGAGGGTATTGCGTCCAGATTTATGACGCATGATCACCGCTTCGATCATCTTGTCATCGTGTGTCTTGAAGAGGAATTTCGTCGTCTGGCCATCTTCACTCGTCACTTCAGAGTGTATACTGAGACTGTTATAGAAACAGTTTGATATAAGAAGTTCTCGTATATCTTTCGGAAGAGTGTCTATGAGTTCGAAATCAGTGACAAAGTTCTTATAAAGAGCATTTTCGAGCTGTGCATAGCGAAAGCGCTTGTGCCCATTTTTTTCTAAGAGCTCTATGATGTTTTTTTCGTCGTGTATGGAGAACATATATTTTAGACTCAGAGAAGAAGTACGGCTGTAAAAAAACCAATAATTCCTCCGACTACTGCTTCTGCTGGAGTGTGACCAATGGATTCATTGAATTGTTCTTTATTTTTTTCTTGGAGTTCGTTGAGAGCCTTGGCGTGAAGTCCTGCTTGGTAGCGGACGTTCATAGCATCGTAGATGATAATGATCGAAAAAACTAGAGACATGAGAAAAAAGTCAGATTCTGGACTATACTTGATACCCATGGCAGTCGCGAGAGATACCACGAAAGTCGAGTGTGCCGATGGCATGCCTCCACTTCCGAGCATTTTTCCGACAGTGAATCTTCCTTTTAGGGCATGAATACATCCCTTCATGATGATCGCAAAAAGGAGCGCTGCAAATGGAACAGCGATCGTATATTGCTCAAAAAATGAATGTATTACGTAGGTATTGATCATTATTTTACGTCAGAGATTGTATATTCTTTTGTTCCGCTCGGAGAAACCACTTTCACGACATCATCTTTATTTTTTCCGATGAGAGCCCTTCCGATAGGAGACTCGTTCGAGATTTTATTCTCGAAGATATTGGCTTCCTGAGAACCAACGATGGTGTAGGTGATTTTTTCTTTTTCGAGAATGAGGATGACAGTATTTCCGACATTGATTCCAGATTTTTTCTTCTTACTTCCTTTATCGTCGTCGATGATATCGTAGCTTCCTGGTTTGAGCATTTCTTCGAGTTCAGCGATACGAAGTTCGACTTGTGCTTGTTCGTCGCGAGCTTCTTGGTATTCTGCATTTTCTGAAAGATCTCCATAAGAAATGGCTTCTTTCAGCTTTTCTGCGATATCCACACGCTTTTCTTCTCGAAGATATCTGAGTTCTTCTTGGAGTTCTTTGAGTCATTCGCTGGTAAAGAGGATTTTTTTGCTAGCCATAAAGGAAAAGTGAATAATGAATAATGAACGATGTAGAGAATGGGACTATCTTCGTGTCGATCCAGTTGAGATGCTCGCTCAAGTGGAGGTGGGAGTTTTTGGTTTGGTTGTCGTGGGAGTTGCTGTCTTGGTGCTTGTAGATTTCCCGAGAAGGAGATCTTTGAGTATGTTGAATTTTGCTTTTTGTACCTCTATGGCGATAGACTGACCTTCCATCTCGACTACGAGACGTACGACAGTATCTGACGTTAGAGGATTCAGGTAGAAGCTTCGGAAAGAGAAAGTCTTGGTTTCGTTCACAGAGTAGACAGTTGGTCCGAGGGCTCGCATATTCTTTATCATCGTATCGTAAGGGAGGCTTATAGCGATCATTTTGATACCGAGTTTCGTATCTTCATAGCTCGAGTACGCTGTACTCATATCGAATATATGGAGATCGAAGATTCCCTTATTTTCTATGAGAGCTGGGGTTACTGCTGGCATGATACGCTCGAGAAATTTTCCAGAGAGTTTCACGATCACGGTGTTTTTCGAACCTGTTTCTGTTGTATTTTTAGTTTCTGTGATACCATTTTTACTTGCGAGCTCTTCCACGAGAGAGGCGAGTTTTTCTATTTTTTCTTCTGTTTTTATCTGATTTCTCCAGTATGACTCCACACTGCTTTCTGTGGTGACTTTCTTTTCAGTTCCTTGGAGTGTCCATCAGCCATTTTGACTGATAAGAGACCAGGAGATACTTCCTATAAAGACAAATGCGAGAATGGAGAGAAGTATAAGTGCTATACGCATAGCTGGTAGGGTTAACCTAAAATTATTTCTTCGATTTGACGCTCGCGAACTCGATCTCTACTGGAGTATCACGTCCGAGGAGATTTATCATGATCTTTATCGCTCATTTTGCAGTATTCACTTCGATGATTTTTCCTTCACTTCCTTCGAATGGACCGTTCTTGACTGTGACATAGTCACCCACTTGCATATCTGTCTTGTACTCTTCGCTCTTCTCGGTGAGTATGCCTTTGAGTTGATCGAGCTCTGTACCACTTACTGGAACAGGAACTGTACCAGCCCCGAGAAATCCTGTGACATTCGGAGTATTACGGACTATATACCAAGATTCATTGGTTACGATCATATTGACGAGAATATATCCAGGGAAGATATTTTTTTTGCGAGCGACTTTTTTTCCTCAGGCACGGACGGTGATAGCATCGTGTGTGGGGACGAATACATCGAGGAGAGAGTTTTCGAGTCCAAATGCTTCTCTGCGTTGCATGAGAGATTGGCGTACATTTTCTTCTGTTCCAGATATGACACGGATGACATACCATTCAGAGAGAGGTTTCGGAGAAAAATCGAACATAATAATATGAAAATAAGAAATACTACTTACCACTACCCGTACTTCCTGATCCTATATCGAGCGTGAGACCAGATTGTGTTGCCTTTTTCTTCTCGATAACTGTTTCGATTGCTTGGAGATCTGCTTTTGTGGCGAGATCGCTCCCTGATGATGCTACGAGAGGAGTATGATAGAACTGATCTCTGACTCATTTTAGTCCTGATTGGAGCACGTAGCCCATAATAGCAAGAAAAAATGCAAGTACAATAATCGTACCAACTGTGTAGAGCATATATTTCTTGCTTTCCGCATTGGTCGGCCAGACGACATGATCGAGCTCTTCAGTAGAGTCTTTTATAAAATTAGACATAAAAAATGAATGATGATGAAAACGCGAGAATTATATGGAAAATACATCCCACGTCAATTCCCATATTAAAATCCCCTCTCGGGGATGTCAATGTGTTGATTATAGTGAAAGAAGAGAAAAGTCAAAAGATTTTAGAACCAGCCTCATTGATTCGGTTTACCTATTCAACTTCGGTTTTCGAGTGTTGTACTCACTCTTCCTTGTGTTCATTTCTGGGTCAATCCGAGTGGCCACTGAGTTTCTGGTGTATTTTTCCTTCATTCAGGATCTTCGGGAGGTTTTTCAGATTTTGACATAGTTTTGAGATATTACTGGAGCCGATGACGGGGATTGAACCCGTGACCTCGCCCTTACCATGGGCGTGCTCTACCACTGAGCCACATCGGCAAAAAATACTGAAAAACATCGCCTCTCTTCGTCTTCAGAAATTTTTCTTAGTCATTTATATTTTAGATAAACTCCTGTCGAAAAATTTCTTGCATCCTCGATATACTTGTTTTTGAGTATTTTTGAGCTGACTTTATTAATCTACCTACTTAGATAAGCTCGCCTATTATATGATCGAGAAGAAAAATTCAAGTTTTTGTGGGAAAAAGTTTTTCTCATCGTATTTCCAGAATTCACTCGGTGATAAGTAGTCTATATTTATTCTCTTCGAGAAGAGATTTTTCGACGCCATCTCTTCTCATGTTGAACATGATATTCTCTATTTTTACTGCTTCTTCTGTCAGAGTTTCTTCACCTTCCTTTTCTCATCTATAGTACGGAGCGAATGAACTCGAGTTGGTCCACCTCTTTTCTCACTCGAAGCTTGATGCTGAGAGTCCGAAGCCTCGATACGGTGAGTGATCCCAGTAGGACTGATTGTGCTGGCTCTCATATCATGGCTTTGCGAAATTGGATAACTCATAGTGATGCCATCCGATCGACTCGAAGTAGTCTATAATATCGAGAAATTCCCTCTGCATCTCTGCTTCTGTGATCGAGTTCGCTTTCCAGTGTTTCGGATATTTTTCATCTTCGAGCATGTATACGCTCGTATGAGAGATGAATGGGAATTTTTTATGGAGTTCTTTTATTCATTCCAGTGTTTCTCCTGGAAGTGTGTAGGGAAGCCCGAGGATGAAATCTACGTTGATAGAGGTTTCACTTTTTTTGTCATCCTTGCGAAGCGAGGATCTTTTTCCGTCAGGGAGAGATTCTCCTTCGGAGAATGACAAAAGAGCAACTTCGATACTTTCGAGTGCTTCATATATTCTTTTTTGACTCGATCTGTGGA
>CAYSEP010000014.1:3465-7556 GCA_964430065.1 uncultured Candidatus Peribacteria bacterium | reverse complement strand
GCAACTTCGATACTTTCGAGTGCTTCATATATTCTTTTTTGACTCGATCTGTGGATTTCTTTTAGACTTGCATCGTTCATGGTCTGTACTCACATCGAGAGGCGAGTGACTCCGAGTTCGAAAACTCCTCGTACATACTCTTCTGTGATATCTTCAGGATTGGATTCGAGGGTGATCTCACTTGCACTTCTGTAGCCAGGAAAACATTCGAGGATACTCAGTAGCTCATCGTGTGAGAGAACTGATGGCGTTCCTCAGCCGAAGTAGACTGTACTTATTTCTGTTTTGTCATCCTTGCGTAGCGAGGATCTGTTTTTTTCAGAGAGGGATTCTCCTTCGGAGAATGACAAAAAGTATCCTCGTATCTCCTCTTTCAAATATGCTATATATCGTCTCTTCTTCGCTTCATCGAAAACCGGTGTCAATGCGAACTTACAGTAGGGACATCTCTGTCGACAAAAAGGGATGTGGAGATAATAATACACTTTCTATAAGAGAACTACTTTTGAAAGAGGTCAGGATTCTTTTTATAGAAAGCATAGAGCCCACTCAATAAACCGAGTGAGGCAATAGAAAGCAGAGTGATATTAGTTATTCTTCAGTGTATCAATTCGCCCAACATTAGACCTAATCATGCAGAAATACATATTAAACAAAAATCTGTAGCAAATCCTAGTAATCACTTATGCCTAAGTGGGCTTTTATTAAATTCATAAGAATCCCATTTTTTTGAAATTAGTGGATTACTTTTTTGTATTTTTAACAGTACTTGAACTATAGAGTTAGCTATTATAAAAAATACTGATCCAATCACTAAAAATAGACTCATATTCGTTAGAATTTCAAGAGTTTCGCTTCAACTTAGAAAATTCATTAATTGAGCACTCATATTTGCTGACCAGCTTTGATATAGGCTAATACTAAAAACGCACAGGAGTATAATCGTTTTTGTACTTCACCATTTATTTAGGGTATTCATAAGTAAAAGATTAAAGAGTAAAAAATCTATATCCCTAGAACTGTCCTTTCTACCTCTCGAAATATCTCTTCCTCGCTCTGACTTGCATCGATATCGTAGACAGCGTGTCCGTGTTTTTTCCATACTTCGATAAGAGGAAGGGTATCTCCGATCGACCAGGCGATACGTTTACGGATAGCTTCTTCAGTATCGTCAGCACGGGTGACGAGAGTATTTCCAGTTTTAGGATTCACTTCACCAGTAAACGAAGCTGGGAATGTCTCCTGTGTGACAGGATCGATACGGCGTCCACAGAGGCGCTCGACAGCAGTCTCTTCGTCTAGGTTGAGATAAAGTACATCGAAATCTCACCAAACAGATTCCATAGCATCATTTTGGAATTTATCTCGGATACCTCAGTCGATAAGGATACGTTTTGTTTTATTTTTTTCGATGAATTGTTTCGAGAGCTCGATAATATATTCTGGTCATACTTTGTTTCCAGCGACGAGAATCGCATTTACTATATCTCCGTCGGGAGTACCGTTTTTTGCAAATCTTCTGAGTTCTCCGCCCATCTCGAAGAGGATGAAATCATCCGGATATTTTTCGAGGATTTTTCGGGCTTGAGTACCTTTTCCAGAACCTTGGATACCGACGAGCATGATATTTTTCATATTTTTTTGATTAAGTATTTTTTAGCTGAAGGAGTCGAGATTCCCATCTTCATGGGAATGGCGGACATAAGTACTCCCAGTCTACCCGAGATAATAAGCCGGATTCTGTATCACTGTACACATCTATCTAGGCTATGAGTCACCCCATAGCTCCAGCAAGGTATACCCACTGTGGCTTGTCCGAAAGCAATTATCACAGTCGAGTACCATTCCTTTTGCATCAGAGAGGGTTTACCGCTCCCGCATAGCCTTGGCGACGCGGGATTCATCTGTAGCTATTTCTCTTTCTGTATGAGCGAGTCATATGATCAAGATGATAACACCAGATGACTTTTCACCTTTGCCCTGCATAGCCTTGGCGACGCAGGGTAGTATCGTCTCTGTGGCACTGTCCGTACTCCACCTTTTATATATATGGTAGAACCAGAGCCGTTAGCTCTTCTCCTTTCGGATGATGTCCAGACTTTCCTCCCCTCTACGCTCTTACGAGCTTCGAAGGGCGTGTACCTCTCTCGGGTATGTGAGAGCGGGCTCATGATAGAGAAAACTTGGAAAAAAGCAACTTTTCACTACGATGCCTTCTATGAACAAACACTATATTATCGGTATCGACGAAGCGGGTCGTGGCCCCTGGGCATGACCAGTGGTTGCGGGAGGATTTCTCATCGAAGCCCCTCTTTCGGATAGTCTCGGCGAGATATTCCCTGGAGTGACTGATTCGAAGAAACTCAGTGAAGATAAACGAGAAAAACTCTACCATATGATCGAGAAAATGCAGGATGAGAGCAGATGCCAGTACAGCTTCGCTTACCGAGATGCAGATGATATAGATTCCATCGGTATCCGTGAAGCGAACCGACAGTGTATGCAAGATGTCATGCTCTCACTTCTTCAGTTTACTGATGACACTGATACTATCCGCATCATGATAGATGGATGCGATAACTATAGATTCGAGAGCCTGGATGCCGACTATGCTTTTGCTCTGAAATCTCGAAAGCAAAAAAATAAAGAGAGATGAGGGCAGGATTTCTCGTTGCCCACGGAAACAGGTCTCGCTCGAAATGACGAGGTTGAGATAGGGAAGTGTATATCACAAAAAATCACCATCTCGTACCATATCCAAGGAGATCTTCTCTTTCGCGAAATTTCTCTCGCTTCTATCGTCGCGAAGGTCGTCCGTGATCGGATGATGTGTGAATATAGTGAGGATTTCCCAGAATATGGATTTTCTCTCCATAAAGGCTATGGCACGAGAAAACACCAAGATGCACTTCTTAACTATGGCATAACTCCTCTTCATCGCAAGAGCTATGCTCCCGTGAAAGCCTTGATTTCGAGCGATTCATAGTTACACTTTAGCTTATCTTAATTTCTTTTTATGCGACTTTCTCGTATATCCCTCGCTCTTCTCATACTGACACCTATAGCTGTAGGCGCAGTGACTATCGATCCTCAGTCTGCACTTACTCAGGTCAATCTCCTCGTATCTCAGTACGAAGCCCGTATCAAACAACTCGAAGCAGAGAATAGTGTACTTCGCTATGAGATGACGAAAGCTGGTATCAAAATCCCTCTCACAGACTATTCTGGAGCCATCGCGACACCACTTCCGACGACTGTGACATCCTGATCAACAGTCTCGACAGGAATAATCGTTCCTCCAGCATGACAGAATATTCCTGATACAACCCTGAGTGATATCACTACAAAATACGGAAAAGATGTCGCTGGATTCATCGGTCGTGCTGGCAAAGACTGGACAGCTATCAAGTCTGCATATACTCTTCCTGCTACAGCTCGACTTGCTGGATATGAGTTCGTCCAGACATGAGCTATGGACTATGTCTTTGCTGATATCGTCATCGGTACTGGTACTACAGGAATATACGATATAAAAATCCTCTACCAGTTCGAAAAAACTGAATATAAGCGTAAACTGATTGGTATATTTGACTACGATAGTCCTACAGGGCGCTACAAGACACGTACTGGTAGTAATCCATTTGGCGGAGTGACTCGAGTATTCGTTCGAGATCCATACTTTGCTGGTGTCGTCACCCCTCCTCCCACTGTAGTGACTTCATCGAGTGGTGCGACTACTCCTGTGATTACTAGTCCTACGACGACAGCATCTGGCACGTCGACAGTCACTATGGCAGATATCAGTCAGGCGTACAATGAGAAACGTTACCTCACGACTATCTCACTTTCGAATACCTATCTCACTTTTGCGAAACCAACTACAGAGCTTCTCTCGATCCGATACCGTACTTACTTCATCATCGGAAAATACGCTGAGTCACTTACGGAGATTGCTAAACTCGAATGACTCGGAACTCTCGATCGTCAGACTGCGTGTAATGCTCAGGTCATAGCGACTTACTCGAAGAACCAAACTCTCGTCGATAAATATACGAAGATCTGTAAACAATAATAGGATTTCTGAAAAACTA
>CAYSEP010000014.1:0-3365 GCA_964430065.1 uncultured Candidatus Peribacteria bacterium | reverse complement strand
TGTATGCCTTCTTTTTTTTGTTTCATCTGGAGTTTCAGTGCTCTGGCTCGGTCGATGAGAGGATTTCCTGTCTTTCGCGAGAAGCTTGACCCACATCCACAGTGATTGGCGATCTGAGAACTCTTCACGATCCACTTATTACCGACTCATGTGATCGTGATATCTCGAAAAAAGTCTACCTCATCTGCTTTTGCGAAGTAAGAAATACCATCTTCTTCACCGAGAAAGAGCGCATCTTTCTCGCGACCTGTTGATACAGAGATTTTCTCGCCGGCACATCATTTTTCTATGAGAGTACAAGTGATCTCAGAGATTTGAGCATCTTTCCAGGATGTGAGAGTTTTTTTATCGAAGTGCATGTTAGTAGTTGGTATATCTCCAGATTCCGTCTTTTTTCCTCACGGACCAGCCCTTCTGTGATTCGAGCGTCGGTATACTCGAAAGAGCCCCAGAAGCGATGAGTCCACTCCCTGTATCTATCTGGGGATAGGGCTGACTCACCTCATCTATATAGGCAAGGTAGAATTGCTTGATAGCACGTGTTCCCGATTCGTAGCATCCTGTCACACTCGAAGAGAGTGGATTCTTGGTATCTTTTGGTGGTGTGAGAGTTTTCTCTTTTTCTTTCAGGAATCCTACGTCAGTCTCTGTGAGAGTTTTCTTCTTGCCGAATTTTTCTATGATATCTCGAAGTGTCGTTCCACAGGTGTAAGGCGACTCATCGTACCCACCGACTCCTATGAGGAGAAATCTCTCTGCCGCAGAAATACGGTCTCCATCATTCGCCTGTGCGAGAAGCATGAGAAATCGGGATACTTCAGGAGCATCGTGGTTCAGGCTAGCTATCTTGTAGTAGGACTCTGCTTTTTTCTTGTCGCCGAGTCGCTCAGCAATATAGGCGGTATAGTAGGGAAGCATACCGTCTTTACAGGGATTTTTGAGTTCGTTTTTCTCCCAGAAGTCACTTCCTATTTCTGTTTTTTCTATGAGTGCTATTTTCGCTTGATTACAGGTTTGTTTGAGTCCATTTTCTCATATCCTCAGAGCGTGTTCTGCGAGAACTTTATTTTTCTCATAGCCCTCAGATTCTTTATCGACACTTGGTGCGAGGAGAGTAGCGAGGTTGTAGGGGGCCACGAAATGCGGATGAAGATCACTGATCTTATCTACGAGAGGATAGAGAAAATCGAAGAATAAGTTGTTGCGAGTATTGTCTCCGATATATTGTATCAGGTCGATCCAGAGGAGACTCGCGTACGTCGTCGAATGTCCCGCATCCGAAAGCCTCACTACTCGCGTATCAGGAAGGATTTCTGGATGTACTCGCCTGTAGAAAGAGAGCTCTTTATAGAGGCTATAGGGTGTTCCTGTCATATATTTCCCGATCGAGAAAAACAGAACACCAATTCATGTCAAAAAAAGTATACTAATGAAGAGACGACGCATAAGAGTTGTTTAGATACCGACACCATCGAGAGAGAGATCGTCTGCTGACATCCGACTTTTGTATTCTTTTTTGGGAGCTGCACTACTCGTGAGTGTCCCTGTATAAGTGAGTATGAGGATGCGGTTCTCGCCTTCTCATTCACTTTTTGTAGCCAGATTTTCTATTTTTTTGTCGGCGATGTAGCCATGTGCCTTCTTTCGTTCGAATGATGAGAGGTTCGGTATCGAAAGAGGTTTTCCTGTACTCATAGCAAAGGCAATCTTGGCATCCAGAAAGGAAAAAAGTCGAGAATCCTTTGCTTTCATGTAGTCGTTCACCTCCAGATGTGTATGGACGAATTTTCCTCGTGCTTTCTCTGCCATGCGCCCGAGAAGGTGCTGAATCGCTTCGAGATTTTTGCCATGCATCCCGATGAGAAGATTCGAGTCAGGAGTTTTGATCTCTACAAAGAGATCATCTCATTCGTCACGCAGAGACACAGACTCGATAGTGACTCAGAGATTCACGAAAAATGTTTCGATAAAGCTGTACATAGTCCTAAAGCAGTTAAATATAGTATGAAGTATAGGCAAAAAGCTGATAAAGTGAAATTTTTTTCTTCAATTTGCAAAAGCCCCCTTTTTTCATAGAATCCAGGAGCTTCCTGGAGGATTCGCATAGTGGCCGAGTGCACACCCTTGGAAAGGGTGCAGGCGAGCAATCGCCTCAAGAGTTCGAATCTCTTATCCTCCGCCACCCCAAATAACATTACTTGATAGAGCTGAGAGGGGGTAAATCTCTTATCCTCCACCATTTTTTCATAAAATTCACGCTTCTCACTTGCAATAGCCGATTTTTTCTGTATACTCCCTTCAGTACAAATCCTAGTTTTTCCTTTACCAAAGAGAAAAACTATAATATTTCTTACGATCTTTCCTATGAAAATAAAAGATATCGCACAAAAAAAACGCGTCTGAGATAGACTTCGTCGTATCGAATGACAAATTCGAGGAGTTATACAGATGATCGAGGATGAGGCAAATGTGAGTAATATCGTCCAGCAACTCTCTGCTGTCAGAAGTGCTATGGGCCAGGCTCTCAATGAAGAAATCGTTTGCGCACTTGAAAGAATGAACGACAAAAAAACTTCCCTTGAACAAAAAGACTATGATGAAATCAGAGACCTGATGAAAGTCGCTCGATAGATTTACGCACTTTTCTCATATTTGGCTCACTTTTTGGAGATGAGTTGGGAGACTTCTCCCCGAATCCTTCAATAGAAAGTGGGTTCTTTTTTGGAAAAATATTGGTTACGGACTTCCGTCATCGCCATTTCTTATACGAAGGATGCTGAAACATGCACAGTGGAAATCCTCTCCTCAGATGATCGTAGAGCTCGGTGGTGGTACCGGTCCTATGACGAGAGCGCTGATCTCTCGAAAATGACAAACTACCTATCTGACCGTCTGTGAGCTCGATAAGGAGCGATATGATGGACTCAAATATCTCGAAACAGAAACCATAAAAATCGTGCATCTCGATGCTGAAAAATGTCTCTCTGCATTTGCCCCTCTTTCGGTCGATCTTATCATCTCAACTCTTCCTCTCGGAAGCATGTCACCAACCCATGCACGCGAAATCCTCGCATCTGCGGCTTCGGTACTTTCTCCAGAGTGACGATATATCCAGTACCAGTACTTCGCTACCAATAAGAAAGATGTCGAGGAATTTTTCGTAATCGAGAAAGTCGACTGGGAAGCCATGAATTTCCCACCTGCTTTCATATATGTCTGTAAAAAGCGGTAAAAGATTTGCATTTCACCTCTCTCTTATTATACTCGATCCTGTTAAAGCAAACCTCAAGTAGATATTCCCGAGCTTTTCTCTTTGGTCAGAGGATACTCACTTACTCTCGTTCTTTCCCTTACAGATAAGGAAT
>CAYSEP010000013.1:7408-21799 GCA_964430065.1 uncultured Candidatus Peribacteria bacterium | reverse complement strand
TCTTATGTTGTCATGCCCTCACTCCCTGGACATGATATCGCTTACGTAGGAAAAACTTGAGTTCCAGTAGCGATGATTTTTGTTCGCCATGATGGCATTAGTCATAATCCTCGTGAACATATGGATGCAGAAAGTTTGAAAAAACCTCTCAAAATTCTGGAAGAAGTGCTCAGAGATTTTGCATATTAGACTTGCACTTTTCTGCTCATTCCCTATAATCTCTCCATATGAAAATACGCCTCAAAACATAATTTTCGCTCCCTGGCAAAAGATACAATTTCTTTTGCCATTTTTTAAAATATTTATTTCTCACTTTTTTTCTCATGCCTTTCTTCCAAAATTTCGCCGTGTTCAATGCTTCTGGCCCACACTGTACGACCCTCGAAGAACTCGAGCGGATAGCACAGTCAGATGCTGACTATGTCGTCATGAAGTCATGTACGCTCGAGCCTCGGGAAGGAAATCCGAGTCCTCGCTACTGGAGCTTCGCAGGATGATCGATCAACTCTATGTGACTGCCAAATCTCGGCTATGAGAAATATATCGAGTTCTCACATATCCTGAAGGAAAAATACGGAAAGTGAGTGATCGCAAGTATCGTCGGGATGAAGCCCGAGGATTTCCCGACGATCGTAGAAGCCTTCGAAGCACGCAGTGCCTGTGTCGCTCTCGAGATCAATCTCTCATGTCCGAATGTCGTCGGGAAACCACAGATCGGATACGACTTCGATGACTCACGAGACATCCTCGAGAAAGTGTGTAAATACAAGAAAAATACAGCATTTGGCATCAAGCTGCCTCCGTATTTCGACTTCGCTCACTATGAAGGGATGGCGGCGGTGCTCAGAGACTTCCCGATCGACTTCATCACGTGTGTGAACTCCGTAGGGAATACTCTCATCCTCGATCCTGAGACCCATAGACCTGTTATCAAGCCAAAAGGAGGATTCGGAGGACTCGGTGGAGCTATCATCAAGCCGGTCGCTCTCGCGAATGCTCGCAAATTCTATGAACTGCTCGGGGATCAGATCCAAGTCGTCTGATGTGGATGAGTGGTATGAGGGGTAGATGCCTATGAGTACTCTCTCTGCGGAGCGTCTGCTGTGCAGATCGCGACTGAGTATGACCGCGAAGGGAATAGCGTATTCGGTCGAGTGAAGAGTGAAGCCAATGAATACGCGAAAAAACAAGGATACAGTAGTATCGAGGAAGCGAAAGGGAAGCTCGAAGTATTATAAAAAGTAACATATAAAAATATGCTCTCTCCATCTGTTCGAGATTTCATCCTGTATGCTGATGCCAATGGCAGTCTCATATTCGATCCGACTTGCCAACTCAAAGCAAAATCAGGAAGACTCCTGCCTTGGTTTTTCAATGCTGGCAATCTCATGCAACACGCTGAGTGACTCACGAAGCTCGCGAAGATATACGTCCACGCTCTGCGAGAAAATTTCTCGAAAGCAGATGGATCTCTCGATGCAGACATCCTCTATGGTCCAGCCTATAAGGGTATCCCTCTCGCGGCTGTCGTCGCTACTGAGTACTACAACCAGACCGGGAAAAATATCGGCTTCTCTTCTCATCGAAAAGAGGTAAAAGATCACGGTGAATGAGGAAACGGATTTGGCATGAAAGTTGCTGGCAAAAAATGCATCATCCTCGATGATGTCATCACTGCTGGAACAGCATTTCGCCTCTCAGTAGATGAGATAGTGAAAGATGGTGGTAGCGTCTCTGGGCTCGTCGTACTCATCGATAGACAGGAAGTAACAGGTGGTATCGAGCCACCAGCAGCATGAGAAAAGAGGATCTCTGCTGTCATGGCAGCCAGAGAAGAAAATGGTATCCAAGTCGTATGAGCCTTTACTTATGCGGAGATCCGGGAAGCCGTCAGAGAGTGATTGATCGGAAATACAGAAATCGGAGACGCGATGGATAAAAACGCTCTCAAATACGGAATCTAAGATCAATGGAACAATCCTACCCTGATTTTTTCTAAAATTATTTTTCCTTCATGAAATTCCACGAACAACTTATCCAAGCGATAGAAAAAAATAAGAGTCTTCTCTGTGTCGGACTCGACCCAGATATCACTCGCATTCCTTGAGAAAAGGATGGTGTCGTGAGTTTTCTCCAAAATATCATCGATGAAACACATGATCTGGTGTGTGCATATAAACCTCAGATCGCATATTTTGCCAGTTACGGATGAGAGTCTGATCTCATCGAAGTGATAGAGTATATCCATACAAACTATCCTCTCGTCCCTGTCATACTCGATGCAAAACGTGGAGATATCGGAAGTACGGCAGAGCAATATGCAAAAGAAATCTTCGAACGGTATCAGGCAGATGCGATCACTGTGAACCCATACATGTGAGGCGATACCATCACGCCCTATCTCCAATATAAGGAAAAGTGAGTATTCGCTCTCTGCAAGACATCGAATGCATGAAGTGGCGACTTCGAAGATCTCGAGCTCGCAAATGGACAAAAGCTCTATGAAGAGGTAGCATCTCGAGCTAGCCTCGACTGGAATACAGATGGGCAAGTATCACTTGTGGTCGGAGCAACATATCCCGCAGAGATAGCTCGTGTGAGAGAGATCGTAGGAGATGATATGTTTTTCCTCATACCAGGTATCGGTGCACAGTGAGGTGATATCGAAGCAACCGTGAAAGCCGCAAAAAACTCGAGCTGACATGGTATGATCATCAACTCTGCCCGTGCAATCCTCTACCCGAAGTCCTGAACGAGCAGGGAAGAAGCGGTGAGAACTCGGGACAGCATTAACCAGTATCGATAGATTATGTTAGAACTCCAAATCTTCATCATAGCACTGGTCGCATCGTTTATCGGGATCATGATCCCTGGGGTTTCGTCAGCACTCTGAGTCAGCTCTATGATACTCCTCGGGATACCCGTACAGATAGCAAAAACCACCTACCAATTCGGTAATGTCTGAATCAATCTCGGCGCACTTTTACCACTTCTAAAAACTCAGAAACTCAGAAAAGATCTCATCATCCCACTAGCGGTTATTGCTCTTATTTCATGATTTTTATGAGGGAAAATATTGGTAAACATACCGACGATTCTCCTTCTGAAGCTCACAGGTGCTTTCATGATAGGACTCCTTTTCGTGAATGTTTTTTCGAAATCTCTCGGAATTATCTCTGCCGAAGTTTCTCGAAAAAGGAAATATGTGGGATTTATTTTTTATTTTCTACTCAATCTTTTCTTTTCTATTTTTCCTATGGGAGCAGGGATACTGTACCAATTCCTCCATACTTTTTTCTTCCGCGTGACTAACCTCGAAGCTCGACTCATGGGTTGTTTTCTGACAACACCATTTATTATAGGATTTATTTTTCCCGTCGTCGCCTCTGGCTTTTACAGTCTTTCTCATAGTATTATTTTCACTATTGGGTGATATATCGGATGATTTTTTTGAGCAAAAAGTGGGATCAAACTATGAAATTCAGTTCTAAAAAAGATACTCATGATCTGGCTTTTTTTCCTGGGAATATACTTTCTCTTTTTTGCAAAAGTATAGGCTCCTATATTCGTAATTAGATAATTCTTAATTATTATGCACTTCCTCCACCCTCATTTCTCTCACCTCGAGAAAAATATCCCCGATGCTGAGATAGTCCGTTTCGAGAAATTTTCTGATGGATGGCCTCGGATTTTTCTCACGGATAAAGAAAATCTCAGAGGAAAAGAGGTGACCTATATCGGAGATTTTCGCTATGTAGAGGATTTCTTTGGACAACTCGCATTTCTCGATGGACTGTCGCGCTACCATATAGATACGCTCCATATCCATATCCCATTTTTCCCTGCAGCATCCATGGAGCGAGACACTCCGAGTGGTGAACTCTCGATCGCGAACGTCTTTGCACGGACGCTCGGACTTGTCTGAGAGAGAAATGCAGGACGCGTACATATCCATCTCTACGATATCCATGACGAGAGAGAGGTATTCTATTTCCCGTCGTCACTCCAGATCCACCACCATACGACGACGGATATCCTGAAGAAAGAAGTCTTACAGTGAGAAAAACCTATCATCCTCTTTCCTGATGCATGAGCCAAGAAAGCATTTTCCAGATTTTTCGAAGACTATGAGGTCGTCACGTGTGCGAAGGTACGCAAATCTCCGACCGAGATAGAGATGTACTTCGAGTGAGGGAATCTTGAAGGCAGGGAAGTCCTGATCGTCGATGACCATATCCGCTCAGGTGGCACACTCGTCGAAGCATGTCGATATGCGAGAGAGAAATGAGCTCGATCAGTATCTGCATTCGCTCCTCATGCGGTCTTCGCAGAGTGAGTGAAAGAGAGTTTCTTGGATGCGTTCGATCACTTCTATACGACCGATACGATACCGATGAATATCGAAAGATTTGCAGGAAATGGGAAGGTGAAAGTGTTGAATTTTTGGTCTCTCTAATTACTTAATTTCTTATTATCATATGCGTCATATCCTCTCATCCAAACAGTTTTCTCGTGCCGATCTCGAATACCTTATGTCCGAAGCTCGAAAGATGGACGATATCCTCGCGAAATGAGGAAGTCGCATGTTCGATGAGCGCATCATGGCAGCTCTCTTCTACGAGCCATCGACTCGTACGAGGCTCTCATTCGAGTCAGCGATGATGAGGCTTGGTGGAAGGGTGATATCTGAGACAGATGTCACTTTCTCGAGTCAATCAAAATGAGAGATCCTCGCTGATACCATCCGTATAGTATCGAGCTATGCCGATATCATCGCGATCAGGTCCAAAAATACAGGAGATGCTCTTCTCGCGAGCCAATACTCTCGTGTCCCGATCATCAATGCCTGAGATGGAGCAGGGGAACATCCGACACAGTCACTCCTCGATCTCTATACGATCACGAAAGAATTCCCAGGTATTTTCCGAGATGCTCCACTTCGCGTCACCTTCATCGGAGATCTTCGCTATGGTCGGACGGTTCACTCGAACTCACTACTCCTGCGCAATTTCCCGAATGTATCACTCTCGTTCATCGCACCCGAGAATCTGAACCTTCCTGAGGAATATATGAAAGAAGGGGATTATTTCGGTGATACACTCTCCGATGAGATCCTCGCGAATAGTGATGTGATCTATATGACTCGCGTCCAGAAAGAAAGATTCCCGAATCTCGAAACCTACGAAGCGGTGAAAAATAAATTCATATTCGATGAAGCAACCGTGAAAAAAATGGGAGCAAAGTCGATCCTAATGCACCCACTTCCACGCGTGAATGAGATCACTCTTGGAGTCGATGATCTTCCTCAGGCTCGATATTTCGATCAGGCTCGCAATGGTGTCCCGATGCGCATGGCACTTATCAAGTATTGTCTGGAAGGATAAGAAATTTCTAACAAATTTCTAAACTTTCGAAGGTGATTTTTTATGTCACCTTTACAATGAAGAGAAGATATCTAATATACGGATATGAAAATAGTGATCGTCGATGACGAGATCATCCTCTCGACCAAGATAGCGAAAAAGCTCGAAAATCAGGGTTTTTCTGTCGTTGTGTATCATTCTTATAAAAAATTCTTCCAGAGAGCTCCTGGTGTCGTAGACCTCTATGTGATCGACCTCTCTCTTCGTGATGGAAGTGGTATCGATATCATCAGGCATCTCCGCTCGAATGATATCCAGTCTCCGATCATGATCATCTCGGGCTATGGTGACACAGATAATATAACTCACGGACTCGACGTCTGAGCAGATGACTACATGGTAAAGCCTCTCATTCCCGAGGAGTTCCTCGCGCGTATACGCGCACTCATGCGTCGACCTACAGCACGACGCAAGGCAGATCTCGTATACCTCGAGAATCTCTCATTCGACAAAGAAGCTCAGGAATTTTTCCTGGATGAAGAGCCTATCACTCTTCCAAAAAAAGAATACCTCACACTCGAGATTCTCATGGAATCGAGAGGAAAAATAGTGAAACGAGAAGAGCTCATCGAGTACGTATGGTGAGATCTACAGCTCGATACCTTTCTCGATAATACCCTCAATACTACGATATCACGACTTAAGAAAAAGATCGGAGATGAGCTCGAGATTCAGGTACTCTATAAGGCGGGGTACATTCTTTCTCCGAAAGAGCACAAAGAAGATATCACTCCCCAGGAATATTCTCTATCCAGTGACTAATACCATAGCGCGAGAGTGCGTCTTTCAGTCGTTTTATATTGATACGGATATTTCTCCGCTCAAGATTCTCGTAGTCAGCATAGAGTTTTTCTTCCAGAAATTCCTGAGTGAGCAATTTCTCGAAATGCGTAAAAAATAAGAGAAGAAGGTATTTACTTTTTTTAGAAAGAGTCATTTTGGTATTTTTATAGAAGAATTCGCAACTTTCGATATCGTACTCGAGATCATGGTACCGATAGCGCTCTTCTCTTCGGTGGAATTCCCGTAAGTAGTAGTTCTTGTACCAGTTGATCACACGGACTTCGAGTTCCTTCAACCGAAATGGCTTAATGATATAGTCACTCGCGCCCAACGAAAAAGCTCGTTCGAGCTCAGAAACATCGGAAAGCGCGCTGATAACGATGATCGGGATTTCTTTATTTTTTGCTCGTATAGTGCGGATGATATCGAATCCCGAAAACGAAGAAAGAGTACCGAAACACAGATCAGTAATGATCATATCATAAGATTCTATATTTCCCATCACCGCGAACAGTTCTTCTGGTTGACTAAAAAGTCGGATCATATGCGCTTCTGTCTTTTTCTGGAATACGCGAGCAATATTGTCTCTGAGAAACTTGTCATCTTCGATGATGAGCGTATTCATAGTGTGTGATTCTAGGCAGTACCAGATCGCAGAGTAAGAGGGATTTCGAGAGTTATGACAGCTCCACCGAGTAGCTTCGATCGATGTGCAGAGATCTGTCCTTCATGCATTTCGACGATCTTCTTACAGAGATAGAGTCCCATACCGAGACCGACAGGTGTCGAAGTTCATCGATAAAATTTCTCGAACATGATTTCTGCTTCTTCTTCTCGGAATCCATCGCCATTATCATGAAATCCGATGATGATGGAATCTCATTTTTTCCTGCCGATTACAGTGATTTTTGGAGCATGTATGGATACAAATTTGATAGCATTTTGGAGTATATTCGAGAATACTTGCGAGAACTGGATCTTATCCAGAGACACATATCCGAAATCATCGATATCTATATGGAAATCTATTTCTTCGTGCATGCGCACTTGTACCGATATGATCTCGGAGAGCCACTCGGAGAGCTGTACACTTGTTCGAAAGAGTGATACACTGGTGATATCGAGATACTGTATAGAGAAAATCTTGGTGATGATATCCGAAGTGGTGATGAGCTGGTCCACGAGAAGCTTGAGCTCTTTTTTTATTTCGCCATCTTTTTTCGTATCTCCGAGATCGTCCATGATACTATCTGCCTGGAATATCGCACTTCCGAGAGGAGATCGCACTTCATGAGAGATGATACTGATAAGTTCTTTTTGTTTGCTGATGAGATTATTGTATTCGATAGTTTTATCATCGACACGACGGTCGAGCTCTTTCGAGAACTCTTTCAGTTCCGTATACGTCTCGATGTATCGTATATGTGCGGAGAGAAAGTGAGCAAAGTTAACGAGGATTTTTATTTCCTTTTTTGTATAAAAATCTCCAAAGGACTTAGGGCCGAGCTCGAGTATTCAGTAACAAGAGTCTTTGGCAAAAAGAGGAAGCACGAGGAGTATATTTTTTGGGAACAATGTATGATCTACGGAGATATGTTGCGATGACTGAAAAACAATATCATTGATATAAAAAGAACGTTCTTTGGAGGCATTGAAGTAGGTAAAAAGTCATGCGCTATGATGTGCACTATCTTCCTGGGGAAGCACGATGCGAGCGTGTATAGAAAAAATTTCTCGAAAAAGTCTCGTGAGTGTATCAGAAAAGGGTACAAAATCTACAATTGGTGCAAGAGAATTCTCTAGAGAAGCAAGTCATTCTTTAAAATCTTCTTCGATATCGCGCGAGAAGAAATATCGACTTAAGAGAAACCAAAATGAAGCAAAAAGAATAATGAGAAAAGAGGAATCAATATAGGAGTAGAGTCCATCCTTCTCGGCAAGAGGAAAGAGAAGATTTCTCGAAATATCATACGTAACTACTGTCAGAATAGTAGCCAGGAGAAAAACAAAAACTCTGCGTATACTATATCATACAGGATGAAAATAATACCGCCTCAGTACGAAAGAGATGTAGAGTATATATGCGAAAAAGAAAAAGATGATCTCCCGTTCGAGAATCCATATGTGAAACATGGGCAAGAGAAGCTGGAGGATGAGGAGTGTGAGGATAAAGAAGAAGGTCGCAAGAAGGATATGTTCGAGACGCACACGATGAAGTCATGTGAGTTTTTTGAGTCAGCGATAGGAAAACAGAAAAAAAAGAATGATAAATGCGACATGAAGTCCCACATGGAGAAAGAAAAGCGATCCTTCTCGCTCACGAAACACAGAAAGACTCGTATCAAAGTCGAGTTCACCGATGATAAAAGGAGATCCAATATACAAAAGAGTTAAAGCTCCGTAAAAACCTGCCATTGCAATATGGTAGGGAATAGGGGCTCGTTTTTTCTCGAAAAATATGATGAAAGAAAGAAGGCTGTAAACGCCGAGTATTCCTACGAGAAATGTAAAGCGGGATATGAAAAGAAGTATTTGTTCGGAAAACAATTCACTGAAAAATAAGAAATATCAGAGAAACCACAGAGATGCAAAGATGCTAAATAAGAAAAAATAGTATCAAGAAGCATCTTTTTGCTTACGAAGGACGACAGCGCCGAGAAAAATAGAGGCAAAAATCGTGATGTAATAGAGGTGTGCGTAGTATTGCATATATCTGATATATAATACCAGTATATAGAAATACCACACTTGTACAGAGAAAAGGTATGTGCATAATTCCTATGCCTGCTTTCTGAGAAAACCACGACCTCAGGAGTCAAACTGTGTCTTATATTGCCTGATTGGATCCTTATACACGATGAGATCACTCTTATAGTTCGGTCCTGTATTTTTTACCTTCCAGCGCTCGATAGGGTCATCCGATATTCAGAGAGAAACAGCGCCACACCGACTCGATATTTTGTGCATACCATTGTTTCGATCAATCTCTGTGATACCCGGCAGATCATCCATACGATCTTCAGGGAGGATGCGAGCAAACTGAGCGAGAAGACGGAAAAGCGTACTCGCACTCTGATATTCTGGGATGAATCCGATCGAGGAAAGAACGAGAAGTTCTCTCGGAGAGTGACCGATTCTTTCGTGAACACGCCGAGCAATTTCGCGAACTCAGACATCTCGATAGTGATAGGCGAATTCACCTTCGAATATAGCATCGAGACTATCTACATAGGCTTCTTCATACCCTACGATCTCACCTTCGGTATTCCTACAGAGTACGAGAAACGCCTGGGTACTTTCGAGAAGTCGTCTCTGTATTTTTCTTATATTGGCAGAACCATATATCATCTCTGTACCTCACCCGCATTTTGGACAGAATACATCATGTTCTCACCATCCAAGAAGATTCATAATCCTCGATATAGTATTATTCTTGATTTCATCTGGAAATTTTCCGAATACATCTTCTTTCGAAGACATAGTATGACACGATTTGCACTGTACGAATTCGCCGAGACTTTTCGGGTTTGCCCACATTTCTCGACTCACGTCATTGATTTCTTGAAAATCTTGCTCACTGAGATTTTTCGGGTTCATAGGTTCGATAGAAGCTACTTTTGCTGTATACATAGAGAAAAAAATAAAGAAGTACCCACGAGCATACTTTCCTGTTGTTACATCTCCGTAACATTTTCCCCTCGAAATGTTAGAAATTTGTTAGAAATTTTTTTATAATAAAAATAAACACTGACAAATAACTATGCTAGAAACGTCCCAATCCATTCCTGATACGGCAATCCCTTGAGTAAAATGAGTACTCAGGAAAAAAGAAGTACTGACTTATGCGAGACAATGACTCCATAGAATAAGAAAAGTACATAACAGCATAACCGAACGAGATCTTCTCAGTTGAGAGCATCTTGAGCTGAGACTAGTGGGTTGAGAATATCTCCTCAGAGTGGACGATGGAAGTCCTGAAAGATACCTTAGAGAGAAAGCTGGAAACAAAAGAGGATCATTTGCTCTCGCAAAGAGAACACTAATGCATGCACAAAGCCTCATCGGGAGCAATGATGCTCCTGGATTCTCTTTCATAAACCTTCATGTAGAAGATTTTTCACATCGACTTCTCGATCTTCTGGAATCGAAACAAATATATAATGGTATTGCGTATGAGATCGTAGAAGATTGAGGTCTAAATCGCCAAGCAGTAGAAGTAATAACTGAGATGGTGAGAAGGTGACATAAAAGAATTGTTATCGATGATTTTCCTCTCTATCCTACACCAAAAAATCACAGCATTCACAACCTAGAAATACTAGAAAGAAACAATATCCAACCATTCGCGGTAAAACTCGAAGGAAAATCATTAAGAGATATTCTAGATAGTAGTTTAGATTATAGAAAAGTGGAACAAACTATAGCAAATATACGAGGAAGATTTTGAGATGATGTAGAGATTGTCGCAGAGTGGGCAATCCCAAAAGATATGCAAATACTCTTTCAAATAGACCCAGAGATACTATTACAATGACGAGATCTGGACTTAGTTTTTGGGAAAGCAAATTAACCTCATAATTCCTCCTTGCTTTTTCTCGTTTTTCTTTATAATCCATACACAATTTTTATTTATTATTATTTCTTTCTATGGCAGAGCGTTCACTTATCATCCTGAAACCAGATACTGTACACCGTGGACTTATCGGTGCTGTCACGAGCCGTATCGAAAATCGCGGGTTCAAGGTTGTTGCTATGAAGATGGCAAAAGTATCAGAAGCAAAACTTGCTGAACACTACGGACATCTTACAAGCAAGCCTTTTTACCCAGAGATCGTCGCCTATATGACTATGGGACCAGTCGTCTTCATGATCGTCGAAGGAGACAATGCTGTGAACGGTATGCGCCAACTCTGTGGTGCGACTGACCCAGCTCAGGCAGACATGGGAACTATCCGTGCTGACTTCGCGACGACTATCCGATACAACCTCATCCATGCATCAGACTCAGTAGAGAATGCTCAGGCAGAAATCGCTCGCTTCTTCGAAGTAAGTGAGATCTGTGGATACGAGAAGGCAGTTATACAGTAATAATTATTTATGAAAAAACCTCTAGTTCATCTAGAATGAAACACGAAAGAAGAAATAAAGATTATCGAAATTATCCATATAGCGTCGAATATTTTCTCAGGAGGATTTCTCGGTGTCATATGTATAGGGATATATCTTCTCCTCAATAAAGAAGTATCTCCTGAAACTCGTACTATAAGTTATGATATTATAAATTTTAATCTTAGTTTTATCATTTATACGATCATCGGATTTATATCTTTGTTTATCCTTGTCTGATTCATACTTCTTCCTCTTATTTACTGTGTCTGGCTTATCCTCATGATACTCTGAGCTATAAAGCATTTTGCATGAGAACGGTATGTATATCCTTATGTCATAAAATTTCTCCAGTAGTGCGCTCATCGAACAACTACTCCATCTCTCATTTCTGTGTCCTCGCGGACCCACGAGAAACCAGAAGAGTCGACACTTACCTGTCGGCTCTTTTTCCCGAAAAGTCACGAAGCTATCTCCAGAAGATGATCGAGGAAGGGAAGATCACTACAAATGGTGAGAGTTTCACGAAAAATAAGAAAATTTATCGAGGCGATGTGATAGAAATAGCATGGAAAGTTGAAGATATGGAACTCGTCGCTGAGGACATGCCACTTGATATCGTCTATGAGAACGATGACTTCGCGATCATCAATAAAGATGCGGGGATTAATACCCACCCTACTCCATGAGAAAATGGCAGGAAGGGAACGCTCGTAAATGCACTCCTCTACCATTTCAAGAATCTTGGGATACGCAGTGATGAACCACAGAATTCATCTATCATCAACTGAGTCGAACGTCCTGGTATCGTCCATCGTCTCGATAAGGATACGAGCGGGCTTATCATCATCGCAAAAAATGATAAATCTATGCACGCGCTCCAGCTCAAGATCGCAAAGAGAACGATCGAGAAAACCTATCTCGCACTCGTCGTCGGAATCGTGAAAGACCAAGAGGGATACATAGAGTCATTCATCGGACGAGATCCCTATGACAGGAAAAAGATGACCACAGATGATCCTGTGAATCCAAAAATCGCTAAAACAAAGTTTCGCAATAGATGAACTATAGATTCTAAGTATACACTTCTCGAGGTCGACCTTCTGACAGGTCGGACTCACCAGATACGAGTCCATCTCTCTTCGATAGGATATCCGATCGTCGGGGATAAGATCTATGGGAATGAGAAAGTGAATAGAGAAGTCCTCGAGGCATATGGACTCACGAGACAGTGGCTCCATGCGTACAGACTTCGGTTTACTATTTTCGGGCAAGATTACGATTTCCGATGAGAACTCAAAAAAGATCTGGAGAAATTCCTGACGAGCGAAGAGATAAATCTTCTATAAAGATTTTCATTTTTCGCACTTTCGCTTATAATCCTGGGCACTATAATACTCTTTTCATGAATCTCCGACAAAAACGACTTGCAGACAGTATACGAGCCTACGCAAGTGAAGATATACAAAAATTCGAAGAATTTCACGATCATGATTTTGGGATTATTTCTGTAGTAGAAGTGATCGTCACTCCTGACTATGAGTATGCAGATATATATATCTCAGCACAGAGAAATGAAAAAGAACTTCCTCACTTCGTCGCAAAAGTAGCGAGTGAGACACGCAGAAGGATAGTGAAAGATTTTTCTCTTAGGAAGACTCCACTTCTGCGGTACAAGCTCGGAAGTAAACAAAAAGACACAGGAAATATACTCTCCCTCATTCACTCACTCGATCAGCAATATGGGCTTTCTCGCGAAGATTCGTAACTACATAAAACGCTATAGAAATAGGGATTTTCGTACTTCTATAAACAAAGATAAGACGCAGAAGTATCTCTTTCGTGATGAGAAAAAAATTTACCGCAAACCATTATTCTCCTTTTTTCACAAGAAAACGGATCGACTCTCACCTTTTTCTCGATTTATCCAAAATAAGATCACGGCGATCCACGATGTCACCTCACGACAGCGACTCTATCTCGGGTATATCGGGAGTTTTCTCCTCCTAGCATCTTCATATATCATATTCTATTCCCCGTATTTTCATATCAGCCCTTCGAAAGTGATCATCGAATGAATGGAGGGAATAGATATAACTCTCGCCTATAGATCGGTAGAGGACATGTACGGCGAGAACATCATCTTTATGGATGAGGAGGCGCTTGCAAGATCTATACAACAAGATCAGAAAAACATAAAAGAAATCCGAATCGATCGACTCTATCCGAATGGAATAAAAATCCTCCTTTCCAGTTATCCAGTGATATTCGATACCAATATATTCTCTCTCGAGAATAAAGCGTGGGGAATGACGGAAAACGGGATACTTATACCGAGAAATGCTTTCGAAAAAAATGGAAAATATAAACTCACACTCGTAGGAGAAGTCTATATGGAAGAGAGTTTTCTCGACTATAAAGAGGCTATAAGCGAAGAGAAAACAAAAGTCATAGGAAAAATCCTCGACTTTCTCACTACCAGCTATCCTGACTATACGATCTCTCGTATCCTCTATTTTAGTAAGGAAAATGAGCTTCACATAGAAAGTTCTTACGGAATCACACTTCTTTCTTTTCAAGATTTCGACGCGTCACGAGGAAGTGAGTCTGCGAAGCATATAAAGTCAGAACTCCTGACCCTAAAGACCTATCTCGATACACAAAAAACAAGCGGAAAAAAATGAGCACCTTTCTATATCGATGCTCGCATTCCCGGAAAGATATTCTCATGTATCGAAGCACTTACCTGTAAAGCAAATCTCAGAAGTATCTATGGCGATGTCTACCGCTAAGTATAAGAGCATCATAGAGACTGTATATGCTCTCTACGGAGGAAAAAAAATAGAGCTCGACTATGAGACTCCTTTTCAGCTTCTCTCTGCGGTTATCCTCTCAGCCCAAACGACTGATAAACAAGTAAATAAAATCACTCCACCATTTTTCGCGAAAGTTCGAGAAGCGAAAGATGTCATCGACATGCCTCTTGAAACAATAGAATGATATCTGAAGTATGTAAATTTCTTTCGAAATAAATCCCGATTTATAAAAGAAACAGGAACTATCCTCGCAAAAGAATATG
>CAYSEP010000013.1:1160-7308 GCA_964430065.1 uncultured Candidatus Peribacteria bacterium | reverse complement strand
CGCTCACCGAAGTGCGAGACTTGTCCACTACAAAAAAAGTGTGCCTATTATAAGACACACTTTTCTGATCCGAAAGATTAAAATCATTCTGTATTTTCGATCTCCTCTGAAGCGCTCTCGAGATCTTCTTCGAAGCGGGCAAGAGCATTTCTGTACACGAGTTCCTCGTAGTGTTTCCTATTGCGTTCGAGGATTCGGAGAACGTATTTTTGTGTTCTCTCGAGGGTAGAACGTCTCTCGAATTCCCAGCTTCCTACTGTATCGATAGCATGATCATATACAGCTACCGTATCTGATGCCTCATCGGCACTCAGGACAAATACATGAAGCGTACTTCGCAGAAGAGATGAGTCATCGAGTCACTGGAAGAAGTTACTGAAGATATACTCAAAGGTTTCTTCTACGATCGAAATTGCTTCTGATTTCTCGAGAGGAAGTTCGGCCGGCATGAGTCATCCTGTAACACCGAGTACTCGATTGGTCAAGAGGAGTTGGGAGAGCAGGCCTGTTGGATCGAACATGACGAACTGAGGAGGAGTATTTACTGGTGCCGAATTGAGTTCTATTTCTGTTTCTGTTGGTTTTTTAGGAGTCTCTGATTTCGGATTCGTAGATTTGACAATATCTATTGTTTTTGTTGCAGTGACTACAGGATTGGGTACTGTGGATCATCCGCCACCTCCACCCCCTGGACCAGCCGAAGGAGCTGTAGGCGCAGGAGGAGGTATCACTATAGTGTTATCCGTGACAGAAATATTCACTGTAGCTCATGCACTCTGCACTCCACCATCATGTACTGCGAAGACGAAGCTATCTGATCCACTAAAACCAAGATTTGGTATATAGGTGAGTCTTCCTGTAGATGATAGTGAAAGGGTACCATAGAGAGGAATTGTCACTGCTGTGAAGCTCAGCGCTGCTCACTCAGTATCTGTTCCCATAAGGTTTGCGATGAGTATGTGTCCGCTATTTGTAGGGGTATTTCCCACCACTGTCAGATTGGCTGATACAGCTACTGGAGGAGTATTGGTGACTGTCTGAACATTCAGGAGTGCTACAGCTCCAGTACTCTGAGTCACGCCATCACTCACGAAAAATGTAAAACTATCTGATCCTGTATATCCAAGTGCTGGAGTATAGCTAAATGCTCCTGTAGGCGCTAAACTAAATACCCCATGAACAGGATCAATCGACGATGAGAAACTTAGGAGTGATCATTCTATATCCGATCCCGTGACGCTTCCGGTAAATACATGCCCCGCATTTCCGAGCACATTTCCGAGCACCGTATAACTCGCAGCTACCGCTGTCGGAGCATCATTGACAGGGTTTACACTGATCGAGACTGTAGAGGCAGTCGAAGTGAGCACTCCGTCGCTGACGTGATAAGTAAATGAATCAACACCACTATAGTTGGCAGTCGGAACATAACGGAAGGATCCCGTCGCAGAGAGTGTCAGTACGCCATTTGATACATCCGTATCGAGTATATATGTCAGTGTATCGAGATCTGGATCTGTCGCAGAGAGTACATCATCGAGAGTGGTATCTTCATCGGTTACGGGTGAGACATCGAAAGAAGTGGGCGCCGTATTGGTTGGTGTTACATTCAGAGATACTGTCACTATGTTCGAGAGAAGTCCTGTATCATCTACGAGTTGGTATGTGAAGCTGTCTGGTCATATATACCCTGTTGCTGGAGTATAAAGAAATCCTGTTCCCATATCCACTACTACACCAGCATTGGTAGTGAGCGATACATATCCAGTCAGAGTCAATGGACTACCATCAGGATCAGAATCATTCGCCATGACAAGGATGAGTGTCGGAGTATCCTCAGTCGGGCTGATACTATCAGCAACTGCTACTGGTGCATCTGCCACAGGATCGATCGTGAAAGATATAAGCCCTGTCGCTGTCGCTATACCGTCATCAATTCGAAATACAAATGAATCAGATCCATGGTAGTTCGAGGTTGGTGTATAATTGAAGTTTCCATTGCTCATGATAGTAAGTGCCCCATGAAGCGGCATAGTAGCTGCTGTATAGGAGAGAGTATCTCCATTGGCATCAGATCCTGTGAGAGTATCCGAAAGGGTGATGTCTTCATTTATCGTATACCCACTCGAAGTGGCAATTGGAGGATAGTTCAGTGTCGTCACATCGACATTGAGCGTCCCTGTATTCGATGTCGCGCCACTCTGATCCGTGATACTATAGTCGAATGTAGCTGTTCCGACATATCATGCTGGAGCTGTATAGATAAATGTCTCATTTACGTCATCTGTCGAGAGACTTCCTGTCGAAAGATTGGCATAATTCAGTGTATAGGTTTGAGTCTCATAGGAGAGATCTACATCATCGTAGTGAGTTCCTGCACTAAGAATAAGATTTTCTGCGATGCCACCATAAGAACTGAAGTTTTCACTATACACTGTTGGTATATCATTCATACAAGTCACAGTGATGTGTTGATCTTGTTCACTAGATGTTCATCAACCAGATACTCACCTCTGATCAAATCCTTGGAATCGGAAGAGTGCAGTCCCACAAAAATCCGTATTTCCAGAAAAACTTACCGATCCAGAGAAGATATTGCTCGTGTCAAAAGTACCATACGTATAGATCTCTGGGGGGCTCGTCGGCCCGAGAATAAATCCACTAAAATCACCTGGAACAATATCACTTCCTGTCAGAGTACCATATATGATGCCACCATCCTCTACTCATGTTATAGTGCTCTCACTTACTGTAGGAGGAGCATCTATGATTTGAAAATCTCAGCTTGGATTGATATGAAGTATCCCATATTCATTCTCTGCTGTAAGTACATGATACGCTGGGAAGGGATAGGATTCACTTCATGTCAGGATAAATCTTGGTATATAGTTGATACTGCCGGTACTATTCACAACACTAGTAACCATGCCCGAGTAAGCAGTGTCATAAATAACGGTTTGTGAAAGAGAATCTTGGATATTCCAATCTATAGTCACATGGGAACCAGCATCCACTCCTCAGTTATCTAGGCTACGGAAGATTCAAGTAGGTGGGTTCATAATATTCGGACTGACTGAGTCAACGACGATAATACTACTATATCACGCAACCATGGTGTTCCACGATACGACTGCTGGGGTACTCGTAGGAACACTCGTAATATCTATATATTCACTACAATCTCATCCAGGACAACCCATGCCAAGAGCCGTTGAACCAGTATTAGATATTATATGAACCTCATTTGCAGTGTTATTTTTTACAGGTGGCTGTGGGGTGATACGGGATACTTGTACCTCATCGATCTCATAGCCAACATCTGGATTCGAGGTCTCGAACGTGATGCGAGAGTCCGCAAAGCCCGTCGGTACTTCAAAATATGCCACAAAAGTTCGTCCACTGGCACTTGCGTAGGTCTCGGCAACCCTATCACCATAGAGAGTACTCCTATCTCCTGCCTTATGGAGAGACATCTTTACGTTAATATTCCCGCTTCCAGATTTGAGATATCCAGTCACCCTATAGGTGCTTCCGCCGATAATGCTGAAGTTCGTGTTATTGGTCAGGAAGATGCTCTCAGCAGATCATCCCGTAAGTGTAACCTGCATAGATCATCCAGAGAAGCTTCCTAATGCGTTATGGGAAAGACTCGGCGAAGTCGTAGCCCCTGTGACAGTCCATCCCGATATACCAGATTCGAATAGCCCAACACCAAGAAGACGATCTGCTGCTCATGAGCTACCAGTATTTGTATAGGATTTATAACCAAAAAGATCGAATCGACTCATCGTCGGATCAAAAGAAAGAAGCTCTTTTCTACCATACTCTTGTGTCTCACCACCGTATTTTACAGCACGGATGTAGGAAGTGTTGGGTTTATAGAGGGGAAAGAATTTATTATCAGTAGGTGAGAGCATGTTGGTGAGAGGTCCACCAGCAACGTTATCTCGCATTTCTATATAAGGGTAGTCCGGATTTTTCTCGAGGATGCTGTTCTCCTGGAAGGTATTGCTCGATACAGACCCTGAAGAGTTCTGTATCACATGGACTCCTCGTGCTCGAGAAAGAACGAGCATATTGCCCATGATATTGAGATTTTTTGCATCTTCTATATGAAGGGCCTCTTCAGCGTTATTTACCGTATTTTGTAGGATATTCGATCCATCGATATTTGCTATAGAGATACCATAGTTATTCATAGAAATGCCGTTACCAACATTTTGTATGATATTTTGTGATACATCAGCATTATAAGAAGTTCCGAGTGGTGAGTATAATTCATTTCGGATAGCAGCACATCCCGTACCGCTTCATTGACAGACATTGGAGATAACATTTTGTGTCACAGACGTGATCACTCCGAAGACGACGGCTCACCTTTCCAGATTACTGAATATATTATTGTTTATAGTAACTGCCTGAGTAGAGACGATCTGTACGGCATCATCTGTCATTCCTGAGAATGTGTTATGAGAAATGACTCATTCTACCTCTGATCCACTGAAGGCATAACTACATCATACGAACGTATTGCCACTCATGGAGAGACCCGTAGAGTTTATCGCCTCGATACATCCATTTCCACTTCCGTGAGTGATTTCAGAGTTTTTGAGAGAAATATTGACCGAGGCAGGTCCAATAGTAACTGTAGAACTGCCCGTTGCTATCAGAGAGAGTCCGTCTATTTCTGCATCAGACATATTTCCAGTAGTGACTCATCAGAGTATTGGTTTAGTACTACAGCTACCACTTGAGTATGAGTTGAACACGATCGGAACGCCTACATTTCCAGACTCTTGGATGTCGAGTACCTCTCATGTCCACGATTCACCACAGAGAAATGACACATGATCATCTGGTTGAAGCACTTCTGCATTGACTCGAGAAAGCGTCTGCCAAGGTGCACCACTACTAGTACCAGGATTGGCATCGTTTCAGTTCGTCGCATCCACATAGTACTGAACATTGACAGCATGTGATATAGAGATTATAGGAGAGCACACCTGGAATACGATTGCCAAGAGCGAGATTTGTGCGATATGGCGAAGTCAGGTATTTTTGTATGACATATATATATTTATAAAAAATATGATCTCTATTATTAGACCATATTTTTCTCCTTTTTACCAAAGAATAGGTATTGCTTTTTGTATTTTTTGTATCCTAATTATCAAAATCACTCTCAGATACTGTCGTAAGCCCATAGAGAACGAAATCGGCAGGAGTGAGACTCTCGGGATCGATTCATGCTTTTTTACACGCAAGAGCGAAGTATGCCTGTGGTGATGTATCGACATGAAGCATATGAGGAAGCACTACAGATATGACTCCGAGATTTTGCGAAAGGAATATAAGCCCCTCTCTCGTCGTATCGAGCTCCTCGATCGATCTGAGGATCCTGCGGCTCTCTGGTCCGAATCGGTCTGTACGGATATGGATATCGCCGAGTTTTTCTTTCGACGCGATACTCGTCGTGAAGCGAGGGTCTTTGAGACAGAGGAGAGTATTATCTACACATTCATAGAGAGTATTCTCTTTCTGGCAAGCGATACGACCACTCGATGCTATAACTTTCCCTTCGAAGTAGAGCGTGACGAATACGGCATCCTTACGACTTCAGAGAGGTGAGAGTTCAGTAGGAAAGTCAGAAAGCGTGATCACTCTCTGTTCAGTCAGGTATGTTTCGAGGGTTTTTCGGACGAGTTGGTACATATTAGAAATGAGTAAGGGTAGCGGTAGCGGTATTTTCTTCATCTTTTTCTTCTTGTTCTATACGGGCAAAGAGGACTCAGATCGGATCGTATCCAGTAGTCTTGTATATGCGGTAGTAGATCCAGAAGAGGGAAGCACTGATAGTTCCAGCAAGAGTATAGGCAAGTCCTGTGAATGCAAAAAGGAGAAAGAGGGAATAGAGCGAGTGAGCAAAAGTCCGCTCGAGAAAGAAGAGGATAAGCGCCGTAAGCACTCATGAGAGGATACTCGAATAGAGGGAAAGAAGAGAGTATCTATACTGAGATATGAGTCCTACGATCAGCTCGAGAGTGAAGACATTGAGCAAGATATGGAGGGAAAATGCAGGATAGAGTGAAGATGCGTCAGTATCGCCACTCGAGACGAAGAGGTACACAGGAGCGAATATGATATAGAG
>CAYSEP010000013.1:0-1060 GCA_964430065.1 uncultured Candidatus Peribacteria bacterium | reverse complement strand
CCGACTGCATCGTATTTCGGAGGACCGAGGAGCTCTTCTGGAGTGAGTTTATCGATGTTTTCGAGGGAAGACATAGGAGAGTATGATGAGAAATGCTCAGATAGAGATAAATATATCTGCAAAGTTCATAATAGCAAAATATTTTACCGCGATGAAATCGACAACATGACCGACAAAGATGCGTTCATAGGCATGCGAGAGTGCTCATGCGATGACGAGTGTATATCAGACATCGAGAAGATATGATTTTTTCGGATATTCTTCACGGAAATAATAGGTGATAAGTCATGTCACGAGGATAATCGTGATAATCTGAAGGGGGATTCCCGTGATCGGAAGGGAAAATGCGATACCAGGATTATAGGAAAGATGTAGTTTAAAAAATTCTCACAGAAGATATATATCTGAAGATTGGAGTATTGTTTCGAAGTATTGTTTCGAAAAGAAATCAAAAGAGATAAGTCCCAGTAAGGAGATTATTATTATCGCTATTCTTCGCATTAGAGGAAATATTTATAAACACTATACATGACACCACCGATAATCATAGTAAGTACTGTTCACCAGATAGTATCCACAGCGACCATGTTCCAGCTCCACCCCTTCATCACACTCATAGAAGTGAGTTCGTACGTCATGTACGCGCCGAATCCGAAGAGCGCACCATTCATGAGAATCTTCTGAAGTGAGAGACCTCATTCGAGTCCTGGAAGGACGACAAGGATAAGAACTACGAGAATATAGAGCAGGTAGAACGCTATCGCAGCGACAAAGTTCATATCGGTATTGAGGTAGGTCGGGATATATTTCTTAAATGTCGGAAGTATGACGAACCATATCATGACTCCATCAAGGATGAGAAGGGTGAGAAGACCAGAGAAATAGGAGAGAATGTATGCGAGCATAGGAGTAAGAGTTAGGGGGAAATTTAAGCTTTTGGTGCGATAGCAAGTTCCGATCTGATCCATGCCTCGTAGGAAGCATTGGCTTCGACGGTCGCGAGCTTCATGATACACGGGATCTCGTACTTATGATTCGCGAGGATATGCGCCTCGAGCGC
>CAYSEP010000012.1:4980-22520 GCA_964430065.1 uncultured Candidatus Peribacteria bacterium | reverse complement strand
TTCGTTACATTTTCTACGAAGACACTTGCCGAGAGTACAGGCTTCGATGAGAGCTCTTCACTCTTGCGAGCGGACTCGATCGACTTATCTGTGAGCTCAGATGACATCTTGTCGATAGTCTCACCCATCACAGAGATCGCTGCCATAGAGGCATCGAGGGCTTTCTGAGAAGAGGTCTCGATGAGGGCTGTAGAGAGGAGCGTCTTGAATATCGGACGAGACGAGCTCATAGAGAGGGAGAGTTTGCTTGCTGCGTCGAGACGCATGAGCAGGCGCTTGCGAGCCATATCGAGGTTTCCGATGAGGACGACGAGATTGGACTGGAAGTACTCGACATGGTTGATGAACATATTGTACTTCATCTTCGTCGCCTCGTCAGTCGCTTCTGTGCCTTTCGCGCGGAATTCTTCGATCTTTTTCGCGAGGTATTCCTTGTATGCGACGACTTTCCCGATATTGGCGTCGATCCCGTCGAGGAATTTCTTCTGAAGCTCGATAGAGGTATTGAGTGAGCTATATGCCTGGTCGAATCCTGAGAAGATCATCTCGATTTTTCCAGAGAGGGATTTCATATTGAACGCTGCCTCATCCCACTTCGAGTCGAGCTTCTTCATGAGGCTTCCGAGAAGTGGTACACTCTTCGCCATACGCATCATCGCACCGTCATTATTGATGATTTCTTTATAGACTTCCTGTACTTCACCGTTGATTTGGGAGAGCGTGTTCGACACTTGCATGATCGGATCAGAGTCGACGATCGCAGCTGTCTCAGAGATGATAGAGTCGATAGGAGCGGTGATCTTCTCCCCGAGCGATCGGAAATCTTTTGCTTCTGCAAAGGTCTTCTCGACATCTGCTTCTTCTGTAGCGGAGAGTGGAATAGCCTTGATATCTGCGACGATTGCTTTCGCTTTTTTATCGTCAGAGATCGGGTCTTGGGTTTGAGTCTGAGTAGCCATAAGAAAATGGATTATAAAATAACGAAAGAATTGTATCAAAAAGAGGGGAAATATGCAAAAGTTTTTATATAAGAGCTTTCACTCTTTGGAGATTTTGTATTTGTATATCAAGCCTCTTTCTTGCGAGGGTGAGTGCAGGAGTATTTCATTCAGGAGTTTTCTCGATATTCATCTCGGTGACATTGAGCTCACTCATATGCCGACCCATCCAGAGTTTTAGGTTCTGGGAAAACTCATTTACAATATCTGTGAGCCATTTTTGATCTATTTCATATTCTCATTTGACTTGCTTGGACATTTTTTCTACTTCACCTGAGAAATTTATGATACTTCGAGAAAGATTTCTGATATTTTCTACGCCAATCTCCATATTCTTATAATCCATATTCATATCAGACATCAGAGACGAGTACATATTCATGAGTCGAGATTTTCTCTCTGCAAAAGATGGTCTCGAGAGAAAAATAATCACTCAGAGGATGCTTATGAAGATAAGTATGGGTAATAATATTTCCATATTTTTTTAGTCTCAGTATCCACCACCATTCGATGATCCACCTCCTCCGTCGAATGAGGAACTCGAATCTCGAGAAGATGAAAAGCCATCGGAAGAACTGGAGGGAGATCATCAGAGATTCTGTGTATAGTCAAAGCTTTTTCCAAAAATAACACGATTACATGAATATGTAGTTTCTCATGTGGGAATACATTTTTCGGGATAGAAAATAGCTAAATATCCTATCAAACCTAGTAATACAGAGATAAAGAATGTAAAAAAGATAGATCGAGTTATCTGCCATGATGCTCTCATGAATAAAAATACTGCTATAACAAGGCCTAATACAGCCATAAAGCTAATCCATAATCAAAAATTGTAGTTTCCTCAAAAAACAGCACCAAAGATAAAAAATACTATAGTAAGAATGGGTGTTGTTACTAGATCTTCTTTATTTAAGATTCTGTTATATTTTGGGCTAAGTATATTAGATTTCGGAGGATTTTTAATGATGGTTACCCATGCATCAAGAAGATTCTTATAGTCATCTTTATCGAGTTTCGGTCGAAGATGATTTTCGACGATATCTCGACATATCATTTCAGTATATTTCAGTTCAAGCCCCTTTCCTGTGATGATTCGAATCTTCCTCTCTTCAGTTGATATGATTAAGAGGAGTCCATTGTTGAGGGTTTTTTCCCCTATTCCATTTTCATTAAATACCTTGAGTCATATATCGATGAGTTCAAATCATTTCCTATTCGGAAAGAGTACCACCACTACTTGTTCTCACGTATTCCTTTGGTGTTGAGCGAGAGCTTCGTTAATAGTATTTGATTCACTATTCGACAATACGGATGAAAAATCATTTATATATCTATCGAGTTTTGGAAAATCGAGAACATTCATATGTATCTAAGTTAGATTGTAAGTATTATATACGTACATATCATTTTTTCCAAAAAATAAGATAATTTTTTTTTATCAAAAACGTATAGTAAAAACTTGCAAAAATATATGGCTCATATATACTGTACTGATGAAGAAAAATGAGATATCAGTTTCTGACATATTCGTGAAAAAGTTGTCACAGCGAATGTGAAAACTCGTGACGAGGGAAGATCTCGCAGAACTCTGGCTCCTCTCTGGTGGTCCGAAGTCCCGTGTCGCCTATGGTATAGGAAAAGTAAAAAATCAGGGAATCATAGAGACTCTTGGTGGGGGAGTGTATATTGTTCTAGAAATACAGGAACATGGATTGCTTCACCCCAGGGGTACTTCCAATGCTTCGCAAAGGGGGGCGACCTCGCAATGACAGGAAAAAGAGCAGATTCCTCGTTCCTCGGAATGACAAAAATTCAAACAAGTTAGATTCCTGCACCCCAAGAGTACTTCCTTCGGGGCGCCTTCGCAGGAATGACGGGAACATGGGAAATCAGACATAGACAATCTCTACTGGCAGATGATCGCCTTACTGATAAAAATCCATGCCCCGAGCGGTGCTATCATCGCTCATGAGAAATCTATGGAGTATCATTTACGAGATTATTCACTCCCAGATCGCCTTGTCCTCTATACCCGAGATACTGATAAGCGCATCCAGATAGGGAAGTATGATATACACTTCCGCACACTGCAGAGCGGAGAAAAATCATGAAACAAAAACATGTATAGAATCCTTCATGATACGAGTATAGAAGGGGAGATCGACGGTGCAAAGCTTAGATTTCTCTCGCTTGAGTCGTCTCTCCTCGATGTCGCGAGTCTGCGTATACACGACACTTGAGTCGCTGAGGATCTCATCCTCCGATTTCTCCGCAAATACGAAACCAAGCTTTCTCGTGACCTCCTCGGTGAGCTCGTCCGATATCGCTATATCCGTGCTATGAACCGCATCAGGAAGATCGCGAAGGAGCATGGATTTGTTCGGATTTATGATATAAGTCTCGACATCATACGGCGAGAAGGAGGAGGATGTTATCTGAATTTATAAATAAAAATGCAAAATCAGAAATTTTCTATACAATCTCCATAATTCTTTAGACAACTTCCCATGCCATCTGAAACCATGAAACTCCAAAAATATCTCGCTCACGCCTGAGTCTGCTCACGCCGAAAAGCAGAAGAATACATCGAAAAATGACTCGTGACGGTGAATGAGATCGTCGCACATATCGGACAAGTGATCGATCCAGAAGTGGATGTCGTGAAAGTCGATGATCGTGTCATCGAGGATCAGGAGAATCTCGTCTACTATATCTTCAACAAGCCTCGTGGTATCGTGACGACGTGCCTCTCTGGAAAAGATGATGAGAAATGAATCCTCGATATCGTCTCATTTCCTGAGCGCGTATTTCCGATAGGGCGTCTCGATAAGGAAACTACGGGACTCATCATCATGACCAATGATGGCCGCCTCTCGAACTACCTCATGCATCCGCGTTATGAGCATGAGAAGGAGTATGTCGTAGAAGTCTACGGAAAGATCGAAGATGAAGCGCTCGATAAGATGCGAAAATGAGTAAAAATAGAACTCAAAGATAACGGAAGTCGTACTCGTATCATCCGTCGTGTCGGAGGAGAGGATACTGTGATCGCGAGAAAATACACTACGAAACCATGTGATATATCACGACTCTCCTCTTCGAAATTCTCTATCACGATCCGTGAGTGAAAAAACCGACAGATCCGTCGTATGATCGAAGCTGTCGGTTATGATGTGAAGAAGCTTAAGCGTATCCGCATCGAGAGCGTGAAACTCGGCGATCTCGCTGATGGAGACTATAGGCGCATGACGGAAGGAGAGAAGAGGGAGATATTAGAGAGGATTGGAGAGGAGTAGATTAGCAACCAGACTCTGATATAGCTGCACTTCTTTCAGATATCAGAAAATCTTTATTATGACTGATAATATCGAGTGCTCGATTCTGTGCCACGGAACAAAAACCTAATAAATCACCTAAAAATTTTGGAGCATATCAATCTATATCTATTGTTATATTAAGTTCGAGTAGTTTTTCGTGAAGTACTCCTATACTTAGGACGGAATTTGGTTTCTTAATATAATCACTGAGTTCACGGATTTTTATCACTCGCTCACTAATTTTTCAACTTGTTTCAGATACGACTGCACTATATCAGCAAATACAGTTTATGCACGGACTTTGCAATGCTTTAGTTGAAATATCCATAGGTTTGTACAAAATAGTAAGGTAATTTTAAACATAAATAATTTACTGTCAACACATTTTTTCTATTTCTAGGGAAAAAAGAGAGTGAGTTTTTGCAAATAAGAGCTTGTTATGATACTATTTTTGATATTATAGCCTCTTTCTTTTTCTCTATGTGACTCTTCGACAACCTTTTTCTCGATAAAAATACCCCTGTTACGATCAACGATGGTGTCGACCACTCGAAAGATGTCGTCTCATCTGGATCTTCTCGTGGCTCTATAAAGGAGAAAACTCCAGAAGCAGCTACAGCTTCTCCTGAAAAGAAAGGCGATGAGTTCGATACGCTTTTCGAATCCAAAAAACAGAAAGAGCAGGCAGCAAAACCAAAGGAGCCTGAGAAAGATATTGCCCTAGAAATCGGACTTCCACCTGAAACAGCAGCTTCTGATACTTGAGCCACTACTCCTGAGGCCGCTGCGCCTGGGGGTGATGTATCGTTCGATATCGGCGGTGATCTCTCCTTCGACATCGGAGGTATAGATACTCCTGCCATGCCAGAGACTAACCCTACTGATGCCTCTGCGGTCCCATCACTTGATATATCTACCCCAGATCTCGGAACTCTAGAGATATCCGCTGCACCTGAAAGTGACACAACTGCTCCCACGAGTTTCGTATCTATCGATGCTGTTCCGCCATCACCTCAGGATATTGCTACTCTTTCATCTCTCGTCGATGCTCCAGTAGTTTCTGATATGACGAATCCTATCGATAGTGCCCTCTTCTCACTTCTAAACGAAGATACACCGAAGAATGCTACCGAAACAGATCCAGCTATTTCTCTCGTCGATGAGAATACTGTAGGAACTCCAGATCTACTTACCGCTACCGTGACTCCAGAAGGCGGCAATGATAACTTCCTCAGCGATCTTACGAGTGACGCCCCTCCTTCTGTATCACCAGTACCTGATAGTACCGCGGTTGCTATAAATGAGCCAGTAGTCGATACTCCTCTCGAGTGAGAGAGTCCTACGATCATTCCTGATATCGCGACTGTTTCGACTGTTCCTGAAGCACCACTTCCGGTAGAGTCAGAAATATTCTCTATATCATCTATAGCTCCTGAGGTGTCAGTTTCTTCATCCTCTTCCACCGAGGCGCTTCCTGGTAAACGACTCAAGTGAAAACTCGGTGACTTCATCACAGAGCTACAACTTTGCGAGAAGGATGATGATGGTGAAATACAAAAGAGAGAAGAGCAGATACACATGCTCGAAGAACGTAAAAATGCACTTAGCCAGGAACAAGATGCTCTGAGGAATGAGATTGCTCAGATGCGTAACGAAAAAAATCATATCAAAACGATTATCACCACATTCCGGGATCAACTTTAGACGAGATAATATTGCTTTTTCGCCCACCCTTCATACTATATAGCCTATGAGACGCCACATCTTCCTCATTTCTCTTCTTCTTTCCTTTTTCCTTTGCGGGTATTTTGGCGTATTTGCAGCTGATCCTATCTTACCAAAAGATGCTATAGGAATACTAAAAGATCCATCTATAAATATCTCTGTATCCTGAAATGATCCTATAGAAGTATCGAAGAGTCTCTGATTCAAGCTTCTCTCTGGCGCCAAACTTATCGTATCTGGTTTTGCACTCATCTATCTTGTTCTTATATGAGCGTATATGATCGTTTCTTCTGACAATGAAGAACGTATCAAATCTCAGCGCAAACAGATTATCTATGCACTTATCGGTTTTCTCTTCTTGAATATTCCATGAGCGATTTATCAGGTATTTTTTGTTCCAGAAGGCTCAAGAGGATCTATAGGAGACATCCCGAGTGACAACATAGTGGTAAATATTTTTATAAATTCCACGAATTTTAAAGGAATCTTCTGAGGGATCGTGAGTTTTTTCGAGATATTTATATTTTGACTTGCTATAGTTTCTTTTACGTGGTGATTGTTCCGGCTGATCATGTCCTGAGGAGATGAAGAGAAGCAAAAAATGGCAAAAAACCGTATTATCTACGGAACACTTGGTCTCGTATTCCTTGGTTTTGTGAAAGTTTGGGGTACGATTATTGCCAAGTGAGACTTTGGCTGAGAATTCGCGACAGTAGGGAATAAATTCCTCGGGCTTGCTCTCTATTTTGCTGCGCCAGTTGCCTTATTTTTTATCATCATGGCGGCATACTACTATATCACATCTGCTGGTGACGAAGAGCGTACCAAGAAAGCGAAATCTATCCTTACTAATACGCTTATCGCCTCTCTCATACTCCTTGCTACATATAGCTTCTTCTCGGATATCGTCGGAGTGAGTAGTACTTTCGGATCATAATTATGGATACTCTTTCTTCACTTTTTTTCCAGGTATCACGGATCACTTTTGTAAGTATTCCTTCTTTCTGGATAGTATTTGCGGTATTTTCCTGTATTTCTGTGCTGTTTCTGTTTTTCTCGAGAGCCAAAAAAGAAAATACTCAAAAAAAGCCTATAGAACTTCCCAGGGAAGATGGTGAAGACTTCGAGTCTCATGCACTTTCTTTCCTCAAAACAAAAATCTCAGAAAAATACACAGGAAAACATACACTTTCCCATACAGCTCGCGATATATATGTGTACACAGGTGATAAAAATCTTTGTGATATGATTTTTCGTCTTGAGAAGGCTCTCTACAGCTCTGAAAGACTTTCTCTTTCGGAGAGAAAAAATATCCTTCAGTGAATTCTAGGAAAAGCCCCAATATCATAGTACATTAACTTGATATAAATAATTTGCCTTTGTCATTCTCGGTACGAGAATCTCTTTCTGTTTAGGGAGAGATCCTCCTTCGGAGGATGACAAAAAAAGATCATACATAATTCAAAATACGATAAAGCCTTACTTTTTCCACTTAAAAACCCCACGAAAGTGGGGTTTTATGTGACAAATGGTGGACCTGCCGGGGCTCGAACCCGGGACCTAAGGATTAAGAGTCCTGCGCTCTACCAACTGAGCTACAGATCCTCATTTTTGTCCAGGAGAATATAGTGAAGTTTAGATAAAATGCAAATTTTTATTGCAGAGATTTTTTTGCGATCGAGAATTCCACAGAAAAATGCAAAAAAATGAGAATTATTAGGGCTAGGTAGAGGAGTAGTATTTTTTTATAGTCCAATGCCGGAGAGCCTTCATGTGACACTTTACTATCTGGTATGCCCTGAGACAAGAGAAGGTCGCCGGTACTATATACTCACCCTGTCGTCTTGGCTATCGACTCGAGAAGCTCAGTATCGACGGGCGCACTGATCGCCTTCCCACCTTCATCATAGAAATATTGTCTTTTACCACTGGAGTCTTTATACGAGAGAACGCCACCAGTAAGGCTTCATATCGGCATAGTTGATATTTTTATTCATTTTTTCTGCATTTCCAGGGCCACGATTCGAGGATCTATGCCTAGATTTGCCCTACCATCCGTGAGGAGAAGTATTTCTTTTTCTCACTGTTCTTTCTCGAGAAGGCTACTCGCGAGCACGAGAGCATCACCTATATTGCTTCAGGATGTTCATTCTTTTTCTTGTTCGAGGTTTTCTGTTTGGGTTGATTCTACCAGAGAAAGTATACCAGCCCTATCGTCAGTAAGGGGTGATAGGGCAAAAGCCTTTCCAGAGAATACTATATATCCGATAAAACTTTTATTATCGTTATTTAAAAAGGTTTTAATTAAATTTTTTGCGTACTCGAGACGACTTGGACTTACATCATCTGCCTTCATAGATCGAGAGAGATCCAGAACGATAATCGTAACATTATTTCGTATAGATTCTTTTTTGGTCACTTCCGAAGTTCAGAGTAAGACGACTATCACCGTAAGTATGAAAAGTATGATAAAGCGTATTACCCATAAGAAGAGCATTCTTTTAGAATAATAACCCTTCTTCATAGAAGAATTGAGACGCATGATTCCCGGTTTTTCCCGAAAAAATATCACAGACAAGAATATCAAGACCAAGACAGATGCTCAGGCTATGAAGCCATATGAATTCCCCAGAAAATAATTATTCATGAATTGATTTGATCCTCTTATGCAAGAGTATAATTCTCCTCGAGTGCTTTTATACGATTATCGAGAGAGGGGTGAGTAGAGAAAAAAGAATCAGGCTCAGTAATCATGAATGCTCACATTTTTGGGTCTTTCTGAGCTTGTAGACTTCAAGATATTTCCTTGAGTTTACTCAGTCACTTCAGCATACTTTCTTTGCTGGTATACTGTGCTCATCCGAGATCGGCACGATATTCACGTGCTCTCGATACATACATAACGACTAAGGATGCCAGAAGTCAGAGTACGATCTGAAGCACGAAGTAGACGGCATTATATGTGAGCCAGCTGACACTTTCATTATCTTTTGCGAGAGCATTCGTTATGACTCGAGCGAGTATATTTGAAAGAAAGATCACGAATGTATTTATGACTCACTGAACGAGTGTGAGTGTCACCATATCCCCGTTGAGTACATGCGCCATCTCGTGTCATACGACTCATTCTATGGCTTTCTTATCCATGATATCGAGAAGTCCTGTGGAGACGGCTACGAGGGAGGCATTTTTTGAGTATCCAGTGGCGAATGCATTGGCATCACTCGATTCGTAGTATCCAACTTCCGGCATTTTTATATGATTCATGGTAGCGATACGTTCTACCGTATCCCAGACGATCTGGAGCTTATCGTCAGATATTTCTCATTTTGTGAGAAGGACTATGCCATATGCTCTTTTTGCGCTCCATTTCGAGAGAAAAAGGGATATAAACGATCCTGCAAAACCAATGATACCCGCATAGAGAAGAAGTCCCAACATACCACCATTTCGATTGATCAGTCCAGGGAAGAAGTATTCTACGATCATCATGACGATGGAGAGAAGAGCGAGAACTGCGATATTCGTCAGGAAGAAGAAAAAGAATCTTTTAAAGAGTGTAAACATAGAGGGATTGGTTATTTTTTAGAAGTGAATGTAATTATATTCTTTTTTTGTGAAAATCAACTTGATTTCTAGGAATTAAATCATAAAATATGAAATGTATTACTTTTCTAACTTTTCTTATTTATGTTCTGAGCCAAGAAAAAAGATACACGAAGTATCGATTGTGGAGTTAAGATGCATGGATCTGTCACTGTTGGCACAAAGGGTCAAATAGTGATCCCGAAGGATGTCCGTGATATGCTCGACATCTCCGAAGGAGATACCCTCATGACTATGACGAAATATGGAAAATTCGTCGGATTCATCAAAGCGGAAGATATGGAAGACTTCATAGAACTTCTAAAATCAGAATGTAACCTCTAATCACTGCCCTTATTTTTATGCGAAAAATTATTGCTATTTTTCTTCTTTTTCCTGTATTTCTTTCGAGTTGTGGAACAACTACCGATAATACTGTGGTAAATGTAGAGAAAACACCGTTCCTCATACAAACCTACATTCTCTGAAAAAAGGTAGAATCCTTTAGCGTCGAGAAATCTGCTCGTCTTACAGCAGGATCATCTATCACGCTTGTCGCTGACTCTGCATGAGAAGTGACTACCCTCTGGGCAAAAGAAGGACAAAAAATCAAGAAATGAACTACCCTCATTTCTCTCAAGGATACTGTAAACTCTTATGACATCCGTCTTGCGCAAGCCGAGAATGCTCTTACTATACAAGACTCAAATATTGCCTCTACTCGACTTTCTCTCGACAAGGCTATTTCTGATACGCAGATCGCTTATGAACAGGCAAAAAAAGGATACGATCTTCTCCTAGAGAAAAATAAACTTATATATGATACGCTCGTAAATACGAATAATAAAACCCTCGAGAGCTACAATGAGAACTATAAGAGCTATCTCATAGGAGTAGAGACTCTTATGAATAACTTCCTCTATGAATGAGATAAAATCATGGGTATGACATCCGCTTTTCAGTATACAGTAGACGGATGGAAACCATATCTCTGAGCAAAAGTATGAAACCTCTATTCACAATCAAGTAACGAGTGGAATAACACCTACAGTAGTCGCGGAGATGTCCGTGCTAAGCGTGAGTCCGGAGGGACTCTCACTGTTGCCACGATCCAATCTGACCTCGACGTTATCACCAATGCATATTCTCGACTTCAAAAATATGTCGATAGTATGATATCTATGATACAAAATAACGTCGTATGAGGAGGTCTCTCACAGATAGCTCAGGACGGATGGGTAGTTCTCTGGAATGGTATAAAAACCCAGCTCAATGCTTCAGAATGAGCATATAATGGATGGAAATCTCAGAGTCTGAGCTTCTTTAAGAATTATAAAAATGGTGAAATTGCCACGAAACTGGCTATAGAGAGTCTGACGAGAAGTCTCACAGCAGCTGAGTCTGGAAGTCTCATGGCGTCTGATGATATGCGTCTTATCTATGAGAATACTCGTCTCGATCTCAAAGATAAGATAAAAAGTGCAGAACTTGCCCTCAAGCAAGCACAATCTGCGCGTGACACGACACGAAAAAACAAAGACCTTGCCCTGAATCAGCTTTCTGCGACCCGAGCATCGAGCTCACTCTCTCTGGATCAGGCAAAGCGTGAATACTCAAAGCTTGCTGTCACAGCACCTTTCGATGGTACCGTTACGAAAGTGATCGCTTCTGTGGGACAGAGGACAAATATCGGTTCTCCTATGATCGAAATCGCATCGAATGTGCCAGAGATTGTCCTCGATGTCGATAATGAAATCGCTACCAATATTTCGAATGGTGATACTGTAACAGTAAAGATGGACGCAAAAACATTCACGGGAACAATCATCGCGATCTCTCGTACAGCAGGAGCCAATCTTCTCTATACTACGAGAATTAGCGTTCCTACTGCTATTGGAAGTCTCTGAAGTGCCGTGAGCGTGATATTTTCTCTGTCGAAAGAGACGATCTCTGCAGATGCATGAAAATGAGTTATCCTCCCTCTTAAATCAGTCAAAATTATCAGTGAGCAAGAGTGAGAAATCGCTCTTCTGGGATCGTGAAATACTCTCATCTATAAGAGCATCCGCCTGGGTAATGTAACAGGAGAGGGTGTAGAAGTCCTCGATACTCTCGATCCAAAACTCGAGATCGTCCTCAGCGATGTCTCGAACTATGATGCTACGAAATATACCCTTACAAAAAAGAACTAGTTTTACTATGAATCAAACACCTTATTCTCGCATAGAAGAGCTTCGAGAAAAATTTACACGAGGCTTTCTCGGTTTCTGGGTGCGACAGTTTCGCATCTCCTATTTGATCGTTATCACGATCATCATCATGGGAACAGTTGCGGCTGTCAGTATACCAAAAGAATCGAGTCCTTCCGTAAAACTCGGTATTATCTCTATATCTACAGTCTATCCAGGAACCAATCCTATCGATATGGATTCTCTGGTGACAGATAAGATCTATAAGGAGGTCAAGGATATCAAATGAATCGATAAGATCAACTCGGTTTCCAATCTCTGATTTTCGAGTATTTCTCTCACGCTCAAGACGAGTGCCAATACCAAAGATGTCCTTTCTGATGTTCGAAGTGCTGTTGCTCGGACAAATCTCCCTGCCGATGCAAAAACTCCCGTTGTCACAGAGATAGAAACAGATACGGCCAGGGCATTTTCTATATTTCTCTATGCAAAAAATCCTGATACTTCGAAAGCGCTTCTCTTCGATCGGGCTATACAGCTCCAAAATGCGGTAGAAAAAGTCACTGGTATCAATAAGGTGGATCTCTCTGCAGGATGAGATGGCGGGCCTGTAGGAGGGGGAGGGGGGAGTGATGCTACATACGAGGTGCATATTACCATTCCCAATGAGACACTCACGAGCCTTGGACTCACACTCTCGAATATAGCAGGAATTATCCAGTCGTATAACAGAGATCAGCCAGTTGGGAATTTCGCCATCGGAGAAAAGAAATATGACTTCCGTATCGAGTGAAAAAATCGAGAGAGTTTCGACTTTCTCCGTATGCCCATAGCACTTCCGAAGGGTGGATCTATCACGCTCTGAGAGATCGCAAGCATAGAAAGAAAGTATAAAAATGATGCAGAAAATCTCCTCGTTCTCTGAGGTGACTCACTCTGTACTGAGGAAAGTGTAAGTGGTGAGTGTCAGCACTCTGGTTTTCCCTATGTAGGACTTACCGTGAATAAAAATGATAATGCCAATATATTCCAAGCCAGTACTGCTGCGAAGAAAAAAGTAGAAGAATTTTTTCAGAAGGATGAATACAAAGACTTCGGATATACCTATGGTATAGATCTCGCAGATAATATCTCTGACGACTACAATGAACTCTTTCATGAAGCAGTCATTACCCTTATACTTGTATTTGTAGCGATGTATCTGTTCGTAGGATTTCGAGATTCGATATTTGCATCTATTACTCTTCCTCTTGCCTTCCTTTCTACATTTCTCCTCTTGTACTATGGGGGGTATACGATGAACTTCCTCACGAACTTCTCTCTGATCCTCTCATTTGGTATCGCGGTCGATACGATCATCGTGATCGTGCAGGCTGCGAGTGCGAAGATACGAGTCGGATATGATCCTCAGTCTGCTATCATGCTCGCTCTGCGAGAGTATGCTGTTCCTATCATCTCATGAGTGATGACGACGATCGTCGTATTTATCCCGATGATGACACTTCCAGGGATTCTCGGAAAATTCCTCGCCTACATACCGATCACGATATTCTGAGTACTTGCTACAGGACTCATCCTCGCACTCACGGTAAATAGTGCTCTCTATCTCCTCTTCGTCCGCAAGCGAAAAGACTATGTCGATAATCCTCATGCGATAGAATGCGCGACAGATGAAGAAAAAGAACTTCTGATCCTCGAACGAGAAGGGAAGGAACGTATCGGAGATGGACATATCCCACTGCGTATTCGTATCATCCACTCTGTCACTGAGTGGTACAAAAAGATACTTCGAAATTTTCTCGAGCATACTGCTCTTCGTCGCGCCTCTATAGCAACTCCAGTGATTTTGCTTGTCCTGAGTTTCGTATTTCTTGCTGGGCGTGTCGGCTTCGATATATTCCCCGCTACAGATAACGCCTCTACTACAGTAGTCATCACGGGTCCCGTATGACAAAAGACAGAAGTGACATCTAAAGATCTCAAGGATATCGATACTTTATTTACTGGATATCCAGAGATAAAGTTTACCAGTATTTCTATAAACGGAAATACGGCTTCCGCATCGGTGACGCTTACGAAAATCGCTGAAAGAAAATCAAAATGAGAGCGTGATGTCTTTGCTGTCGAGGCGGTACTTCTCGAAAAACTCAAGATATTCGAGAGGCAGGGTTACAAAGTCGTGAGTGAAGTCCTAAAAAATGGTCCCCCAGGATCCAAAGCGGTCGGACTCAAACTCATCGTCGATAATTCAGAAAAACTTTCGACTCTTATCGATGTCTCGAAAGATTTTGAAGCCCATCTCAAGACGATAAAAGGTACTAAAAATGTAGGACGATCATCGAATGACACCCCATGACAGTTTATCTTCAAGCTCAAAAAAGATCTCATCGCTACCACTGGTATCACGCCAGCAATGATATACTGACAGATCGCTCAGAGTATGAATGGAGTCACGCTCGGAACGGTAGAGGATAATGGTGAAGATATGGATATCATCCTAAAGTCGAGTCAATTCGTCTCGAATGTCAGACTCGAAGACGTCCTCGCTATCCCTCTCGTCGTCGGACAGACGAGCTATGTCGTCGGAGACTTCGTCGAGTCGAAGCTGACCAATGCTACAGCATCTGTAACACGAGAAAACGGAAATATCCAGATCACGGTCGATGCTGACCTCGAAGTCGGTACCGATACTGTGAGCACTCAGTCAGAGTTTACCAAATTTGCTGAGACATATGCCTTCCCTCCAGGAGTATCGTACCAGGCAGGTGGTGAGAATCAAGAAAATAGTGACCTTATAGTCGCTGTCTTATCGGCATTTTTTATCGCACTGATTGTCATATTCGCTATCCTGACTCTGCAGTTCCATAGCTTCTCTCAGCCACTCGTCATCCTCTACTCTGTGATCATGTCGCTCCCATTTGTCATGGTCGGACTTCTCTTGACGGACAACAAATTCTCTCTTCCATTTGGTATCGGATTCATCGCCTTCACGGGAATCGCCGTGAACCATGGTATCATCCTGATCGCCGCGATCAATGAAAATCTGAAAAAATGAATCGAAGGTATAACTGCGCTCGTCGAAGCGGGATCATCTCGTCTCGAGCCTATGCTTCTCACGACGGTCACGACCGCCCTCGGTATCCTTCCTATTGCTCTGCGAGATAAATTCTGGTCGGGTATGGGATTCACGATCATCTTCTGAGTGATTTCAGCCTCGTTTCTCACGCTCTTCGTGGTGAAGGGGATATACTATGAAGCCTATATGAAGCCAAAAAAACCAAAAAAAGTGCGAACTCCTATCGCTTCAGTTCCAGTGATAGAAAAAAATGACGAATAGTAAGACCTAAATATATAACCTCCGTTAAAACCGATGACACCAACGAAATCCCAGCTTCCACTCATTCTTGCGACCGCATTTCTCGATATACTCGGGATCGGTATACTCATACCCATACTTCCTGACATCATCCGTAACTTCTCTGTCGCAGAGCACTGGAATCCATACTCTCAGGGTATCTACTCGATAGGGATGTTTCTCGGAGGGCTCGTATTCGGAAGGCTTTCTGATATATACGGACGCAAGCATCTTCTGATCGTGACATCATGACTGAATCTTCTTGGTTATGGCGTGCTGTACCTGAGTCTTTCGAAAAATATACTTCCACTGGAAACAAATATTCTATTTATTGTTTTTATTGCCGCTCGATTTATCTCTGGACTTGGTGGAGCAGGATTCTGAGTGGTACAAGCGTATATCTCAGATATCTCTAAACCAGCCGAAAAGACAAAAAATATGGGATTTATCGGTGCTGCCTTTGGTCTGGCATTTCTCATCGGTCCTGCTATCGGTGGGCTCCTCTCGAAGTGGGGGATCGAATACGTGATTATCGGATGTATTTTGGCTATAACGGTCAATTTTCTCATGATTATCTTCCGACTTGGTGAACCACAGAAACATATCACAGAGATGCATACCGAACATGTGCCATTCCATTTCTCGAAAGAAGTCATCATCCTCCTTATACTCTCATTCGGAGGTACACTCGCATTCTCGTCGATACAATCAGGATCGAGCCAGTACTATGCTGATGTATTCGCCTTCGATGCTGATAAGATAGGCTATACACTCTCTCTTGTCGGACTCATAGCCATCATCTATCAGGGTGGACTCGTGAAGTATGTCAGAGCTTATTTCACTGAGAAGCAGATGATCCGAATAGCGCTCTGTCTTATGGTAGTGAGTCTCGCGTTATTTGCTATGAATCGAAGCGTCTTCTGGCTCTTCTTCATCATACCACTCTTTCCTCTCGCTATGGGATCGTTTCAGCCATCGATTAGCTCGCTCATAGCCAATAAAGCAGGGAAAGAAGTCGGGAAGGTTATGGGCTACAATACCTCTATAGTGAGTATAGCGAGCATCATCGGTCCATTCATGGTCGGTACGCTCTATGCTATGGGTCAGTCTTATCCATTTTATGCTTCGGCAGGTATAGCATTTATACTTCTTTTGATCGCTGTATTTGGACTTGTGAACTAATACTTGTTTCTTATGTTTTCTGGAATCATAGAACATCAGGCAAAAATCCTCGACATACGAGATGGAGCTTTTCGTATAGAAAATACATTCGGCGAAGTTCTCGCAGAATGACAAAGTGTCGCTCATGATGGAGCGTGTATGACCATCATAAAGTCGGAAAAGTCATACTATGAATTTTTCTCTATGCAAGAGAGTCTTTCTGTGACAAATTTCTCTGCAAAGAAAATCGGTGATACTTTCAATGTGGAACGATCACTCAAGCTCTGAGATAGTATCGATGGACACTTCGTCAGTGGTCATATCGATACAGTATGAAAAGTCATACTACTGGAAAAACAAGGAGATGGTTCACTTATTTTTGGAGTTTCCTATGATATTCACTATAATCCCCTCGTCATAAAAAAGTGAAGTATCACGATCAATGGCGTGAGTCTCACTATAGTCGATCTGGACTCTGGCATGCTCACGGTATCTCTCATACCACTCACTCAGGACTGGACCAATCTCGGAAGTGCAAGAATCGGAGACAGAGTCAATCTCGAATTCGATATGCTCGGAAAATACGTACAAAAACTTACTCTCAATACATAACCATTTAACACTATGTCAGACTACAAAACAGGACTGCGAAATATAGATGATCTCGATCGTGACCTTCATATTGGTTTCGTAGTCGCAGAGTTCAATTCTCAGTATACGAGTGAGATCGAGCGAGTGAATCGAGAATTTTTCGAAAATGAAGGATTCCAGAATATCGATACATTCTCTGTTCCAGGAGCATTCGAGCTTCCTGGCTTCGCGAAGCGGCTTATCGAGACAGAAGAGTATGATCTCATCATCGCTATCGGTGTCGTGATACGTGGAGATACGCCACACTTCGACTATGTGTGTGGTGAATCTGCTCGTGGTATCATGGATCTCAACCTGATGTACGATGTACCGACGATATTTGCTGTCCTGACATGTAATACTGAGGATCAAGTGAAACCTCGTATCGGTCCGAACTTCGCCATTGCTGGACTCAATCTCCTCTCTGAAATAGTAAAAATAGATAACTAAATATGAATACCCTCTCTGGTGTCGTCATCCACGGGAAACATCTCGGTCGCACGATCGGATTTCCTACTGCCAATATCGCACTCCCTGCTACTTCCTCATCTCTCTCTGCTGGGACGTATGGACTTTC
>CAYSEP010000012.1:0-4880 GCA_964430065.1 uncultured Candidatus Peribacteria bacterium | reverse complement strand
GACAAATTTCCAAAAACTATAGCGCACCATACCAGCTATATAGCAGATGAGGTCGGTCATCACCACTGGTGCGAATGACCAGATGAGTATCGCCCAGAAACCGTATTTTTCTATCACGGTATCGATTTTTTGGTTTTCGAGGTATTTCGCGAAGAACTCGTCAAAGCCCATAATATCGGAAAAAAGATAGATGAGAATCCCTGAGAAGACGATCCCGAGCATAGATATGAAAAATACCAACAGGGGAGAGTCAGGGAAAAATAGTATCCCTACGAGAACGAGTGGGAGGCTCGGAAGGAGAACGAGTCCTCGTATAAATGAAGCGAGTATATAGATCGCGAGTGCCCAGGGTCCAAATGATCGGAAAAATCCGAGAAGTCGCTCTGGTTCGAGGAGATCTTGGTGCATCGCTACATAGTATCCGAGACATATGATCGTCAGTACCCAGAGAATGAGTGCAATATTTCGAAAGGTTTTGAACATGGATGAAGTGTATGTGCGAGTTGCTTTTTGTCAAAAAAAGATATCATCTCTCTCATGAAACTCTCAGGAATCGAGTCAAATCTCTGGAAATACTTTCTCATACAGTTCACGAGTCGGCGTAACTTCATACCGATACTTTCTGTGTACTTTTTGACACTTCCAGACACTCATGCCAATCAGATCGGACTCTTTACGGGTATAGGGTATACTGCAGCTCTACTCATGCAGATGCCATCTGGGTATATCGCAGATCATTGGTGACAAAAGAATACTCTCGTCGTATCGAAAATACTGATCATATGCTCATCGCTTGCGTATATATTCGCCGATGGGTTCTGGGTTTTCGCCCTCGGAAGTATCTGTATGTCTCTGGGGATCAATGCCTTTGCGAGTGGTACGACCTCATCGTTCCTAAAAGGCACACTCGAAAAGCTCTGAAGAGGAGGCGAATATCGCGTCATGGCATCGCGAGTATCGGGAAATGTTTCACTCTTTTCCCTGATTTTTATAGTGACTCTGCCATTTCTGACCGATATAGATATCCGCTATCCACTCTATATCTGACTTCTTCTGGATATTTTTGGACTTTTTGTCGCTTTCTCACTCGTGCCAGTGCATACTCGTATAGAGAAACATGAGAAAAAATGAATCTTCACTCTGATCTCGGAAGTACGAGGAAAATGATTTTTTTCCTATGCATTTTTTGCCGCAGTGATCTCCTGATTTCTCTTCGCGGATAACGCGTATCGTTCCCCATTTCTCACCGAACTCGGGTATCCACTCGCGTATATCGGTATCGTGATGGGAGGATCTCGTATCATCTGGTGGGCGGTCGGAAGGTCGGTCAAACATATAGAGAAATATATTTCATTCCAGAAACTGATACTCGTAGAGCTCTTCGTATTCCCGACTTACTATATCGGTGCTGGATATATATCGAACCCATGGATCCTCTGACTCGTGTTTTCCTGTATCGTCGGATGGTTCTGGTGAAGAAATGAAATCTATACTGACTATCTCATCGACCACATTCCCGATAGTCGATATCGCGCTACAGTTCTCTCTATGAAGACTCAGATCGAGAATTTCATACAGATCGGTATATCATTTGGTATTGCTGGAGTCATGGGCATCTCTTATGCGCTCGGATTCCAGATCCTCTGAGTCGTCATGTTTGTGCTTCTTGCTGGAATATACTATTTCGGTATACGAAAAACATTACCCTAATCACTTCTATGAAAAAATACCTAACACTCAACAACTTCATGCAAGTAGGACTCAATGTTTTTACTATTGGGTGTTTTCTCTTAACCTCTCTGAAGATGCCAGAGTACGGAGTCCTTGCAGGACTTATTTCTCAAATATTTTGGTCTTACGCCAGCTATAGGGCATGGCAGGAAGGTGGTCAGTGGGGGATATTTCTGAGCACCTGTATCATGACGTGTATTATCGCGTATGGTGTTATAAACTATTGGTTTTTATAAATATACTTCTCTTCTAAAAGAATTCTTGGAAAAATCCAGAATTTCTCTATAATACCTCTGTTTTCTTACTTTCTCTTTATGAAAAAAATTCTCCTCTTTCTTGCCCTGCTTCTTCCTCTTTCATCCTTCGCAGCGACTGACTACTCGGCTATCGAGTCAGAGATTTTCGCCTTCCAGAAAGGACTGATCTCAGAGATCAGAAATACTCTAGCGATCACTTCGAGTGGCGTCATGCAGTCTGGTGATATGCGTATGAGTGCATCGTTTCGTATCCCGTACTTTGGATCTGGTAAGGTGAGTCTCTCGGCAGATCGCTATAGCATAACAGTCGACAGAAAAACAGGAAATTCCGATATCGACTATCGTGGTCGTGTGAGCTTCGAAGTGAAAGGAACAGATAGATCGTATGACTATGATACAGATACCTATGTGACGAAACCAAAAGAATTCTCTGGATATGTCGACTTCCAGGTTATGCTCACGCAAGTTGGAAAGGATGCATATGTAAAACTCGGAAGACTGGATGGTGCCCTCTCCTGAGATGCTGAGACGAAACTCTCTTTCGATATGGCTCTCAAAGAAGGGAAGACCTATGTCGGAAAAACCTATAAAATCCCACGAGGAAACTCTGTAACAGGCATGGACCCACAGCAGATACAGGAGTCTCTCTATCGTGCCCTCACTGTACTCGAGTCGTATCCACTCTTCAGTGTAAAATCAAAAAATACCGATGAGAGCTATACCCTGAAAGAAAATAGAAAAACCATAAAAATGCTCGGATGGGGAATGAGGAATATTGGGAAAGATATATTGACGTACGCTAACTCGTCTGGATCTCAGATGATCCGTATCTCTCCGAAGAAAAATCCGAAAAATAACTATCTCATCCTCTCTCTCACGAATGGTTCATATAGCCTCATCGGAAAAATCTACGAGCGAACTCGCTATAGTAAGACAGATATGACATTTACCCTTTCGAAAGAAGCCTTCATGCTCAAGTCTCGAGATCGTTCGAGCACTCTCTCGATCGACTGGAACAACGGAAAACTCTCTGTCGACATGAAGAGTACCGGATATAGTGCTCACCACTTCGTCATGAGTGGAGATCTCTCTCTCGATATGAAAAATATCAATCTCTCGCTCCTCTGGGATGAGAAAAAAATCGGATCTATCGTCTCGAAAACGTTCGGAAGCCGAGTAGACTATAGTATGAATTTCGCATTCTCCGATGAGATGTACGATGTCATATTCGATATGATCGGATCCTATACTGAGACTCTCGGGAACTATACGATCGTTCCACCGAGCATTTATGAGCTTCTTGATTAGTTTTTACATATTTTTTATGAAGTATATTTTCTTCGGTTTTCTCTTGCTCACGCTCTCGGCATGCTCTTTATCTGAGATGCGGAGCACTGAGAATACTACAGCACCGACAGTCAGTTCTGAAACTAAAACTGACCCATATGAGATAGGCTCTGTCGATACCGCATTTAAACTCCTCGGACCTGATCATAAAGTAGAGGTCGGAGGGGTTCCTGATCCTAAAATCTCTGGAATTACCTGTTTTTATAGTCGAGCGAAGACATGAGGGATCAGTGGATGACTCGGACTTGCTCAGGATACGAGCGATGCCTCTGTCGCATGTCGCCAGACAGGAAAAATCCACTTCAAAGAATCTATAGAGTCTGTAGAGGAAATCTGGAATGAATCAACAAGTTTCTTTTTTAAGAAACTCAGGATTGTTCGATTTTATGATGCCAACTCCAATAGTCTCATCTATCTCGTATATTCTGACAAACTGATCGATGGTTCACCGAAAAACAGCATCTCTGCAGTCGCACTCGACGATGTAGTACCGCTCATAAAGAAATAACTCTATGCACTTCGCTATCGGTACGACCAATATTCCTAAATCTGAAGCTATAGAGCATGTCCTCACGAGCTCTCCCTATACTCAGTGAGCGACCTTCTCGAACCATAAAGTAGACTCATGAGTACCCGATCAGCCGACGACACTCGAGGAAATCCGTAGAGGAGCAAAAAATCGAGCAAAGAATTGTAGAGGAGAAAATCTCTCTGCAGAGTACTTCGTAGGTATGGAGGGGGGAGTATATAAAGATTTCGAGTGAGAGAATTATTGGCTCATAGGAGTCGTCTATATCGAAGATGCGAAATGAGAATGACACTTCGGCTACTCGTGTCATCTCGAAGTGCCAGAGATCGTAGCAGAGAAGCTCTTCGATGGACAAAATAAAACTCTGAATGAAGTGATGACCTCACTTGGTGAAGATGAGAATGGCTCTCAAATGTGATGATCTTTCGCTGCATTTTCTGATGCTATGATATCTCGCAGAGACTCATTCGTCCAGGCGACAGAGTGCGCGATAGCACCGTTCTTTAATCGGTTTTATAAAGAGTAATGCAACATAATATACACATCATCTGTGGTCCGAGTGGCGCAGGAAAATGAGCTACCTGTGACTATCTTACTCGCAAAATGAATGGTCTCATATGGCGCCCATCAGACCTTACGAGAGAAGTACTCAGAGAATTTTCTCTCCCTGATACTCGTGAAAATCTCTCGAAGATGATGCATGTCCTCAGAAATCGTTTCACACAGGATATATATGTCTATGCAGCGAAAGAATGTATAGAAAAACATCATGATACGCCTATATTTTTCGATGGGATACGAAAAACCCACTTTATAAAAAGACTTCAAGAGTCTTATGATTGCAAAATTATTTTTCTCGATGCGACTCTCAGGATTCGATATGATCGTTTAAAAGAGAGATGAGATAAATCCTGAGAATCCGAGATGAGCTATGAGCAATTTCTCTCTGATGAAAATCTCGAATCAGAAAAAGAAAATCTTGCTATTCGAGAACTCGCAGATATCGTGATAGAAAA
>CAYSEP010000011.1:16685-22611 GCA_964430065.1 uncultured Candidatus Peribacteria bacterium | reverse complement strand
TTGAATATATTCTCAGCTTCTTCACGACTTTCTGTACTGATCATGATCTTCGATCGGTTTTCATTTTCATTCGTTCGTCCCATGATTTCAGGAACATCATTTCCCATCAGTACATGACTTTTGTATATACGCAGAGCGATATTCATGATTTTATCGGCTTCTTTTTCTGAAACAGGGAATTCAGGACTCGCGATATCTTTGAAGCGGGTAATATTCGTGAATTCACCACCAAAGACCGATTTATAAAAATTGAATGCCTCTTCAGCATTTCCATTGAAGTTGATGTGTGGATTGATCCGTGCCATGATTATAAAAGGGTTAGTATTTATGACAGATGCTAAAATATTTTATTTCAGCCTTTCGAGTTTCCCTTTTTTCTTCACTATATTTCCATAGTCCCACTGGATATCCCGTGATTTCGAGAGCCAGCGAGAGAGCTCTTCGATGTTTATTTCTTTCACATCGGTATAGCGTTTTTCGCCAGCCTTGAAACTTCATTCATACGTGAGTCATGACTCTTCGAAAGATTGCCCACTCCAAAAGAGGAGTCGTACATTTCACTTCAGTTTCGAATATCAGACTACGGGATTTCCTTCGATGAACCATACAGGATGTGCATGCCACACCTTTGATGTCGCTTCTGGAAGATTTTTTTCTATCTCATGTCTGAGAGCTTCACAGATGCTCTTATCGCTTGGTTCGAGGCGAGACTCGTAGTCGAGGATGTCGGATGGAGTTGTCATATATTTTTAGCTATTACTGACTTCTATGCTGAATCCTCCCGTCGAGAACCGTTTCATATCCATAACATCCATACAGTCATCCATAGATCCTGGATCTTCTTTTCATTTTTCTTCCCAGTGAGCCATGACTTTCGCGTTGACCTCGTCGCGGTGCTCTTTCGAAGCATATTCGATATAGGAGAACCAAACCGTTTCATCGTCTTTCAGATTCACGAGCTGTGGAAATGGCAGTCATCCCATGCCTCCCATATCGGGAGAAAGATCTTGTCCCATACATTCTCGGTACGAGAGAGCTCCGGATTTCATCCATATATTGCATCCATCTTGTGCCATTTTTTTGTACTTTTCGACTTTATCTTTCGGGATCACGAGGACATAGGCATCGATATAGGTTGCTTTCATAAAGAGAAAATGAGAAAATAAAACAAATAATTATTCCTTCGGCATCTGACTCGCGTCCATCCAGAATACTTCCCAGATATGCCCATCGAGGTCTTCGAAATCTCGACCATACATGAACCCATGATCATAGGCTTCGATCGTCTTTTTCCCTCCTGCACTGATCGCTTTGTCGAAAAATGCATCGACCGCGTCGCGTGAATCGAGCTGGAGAGCATTGAGTACTTCTGTAGAGATCAGAGAATGTGAGATAGTCTTGGTCCCGAGGAAACCCTGGAAAAATCCATGAGTGAGAAGCATGACAGAGAGTGTCTCATCATAGACCATCGCTGAGGCATCTTCATTCGAGAAGTCAGTATTCTTCGTGAATCCGAGTGCTTCGTAGAATGCTGTTGCTTTCGGGAGGTCTGCGACTGGGAGATTGATATAGAGTTGTGCCATAAGCGATAGAGTGAGGAGGTAAAATTATATTGATTCGAGGCGTTTTTTCACCATTTTTTCTATGAGTTCTCGTGGGATTGGTTTTTCGGGAGTGAAGTGGACTCAGGATTTTGTGTATTTGAAGTCTTGTAACTCCGCAGCAAAATCACCAACGACCGAACCAGAAAATGGAAAGAAGGTGAGATGATTTTTGAAAGCCGCAAATCCCGCTACACACTCACCATCCACACGGAAAGCAGGCATCCCGTAAGAGATACACTCTTCCGCAGTGGAGAGGAGCGAGCGGAGAAATGCTCGAAGGTCTTCTAGCGTCTTACGTTCGAGAGGATTGGTGATGTCGGAAAGGTAACGATCTATTTCATTCATGGGGCATTACTTATTTCTATACGTTTTTTCATAGAGAGTTACCCACTCTGTCGCAGGTATTTTGCTCATGAGTTCTCGGATGAGATCGTAGGGGATAGTTTCTATCTTCTTAAATCGGATACACCCACGTCACATATCGAGTTTCCCATTGTTCATCTTCGCATATTCTTCTTCCCACCATTTGAGTAGGACAGGATCTGCCCCTACGCCCATATGATAGACGTGTATCCCTGCTTTTCTGCTTGCGAGGTTCACGAAGGGGAGGGGGAGTTTCGGGTCACAGTGATACCCAGCTGGGTAAGTAGTTTTTGGTACGACATATCCGATCATCCCATAGCTCATGCACTCCTCATATCCGAGAGGTGCGAGCGCATCTCGCAGAGTATTTCTGAGTTTCGTGAGAGCTTCTTGGTGTTCAGGTGTAGCTTCTGAGATGTAGGCGTCTATAGGGTTCATAGATTACCACATAGCGAGTACATATCCTGTCGCGAGGAGTCCGAGGAGTCGGCAGACACTCGATACAGCGATCTTCGTACACATATATTTCTTAGCATCTGCTCCCCAGATCACAGTCGATGTCATCGTCGGGAGGACATATCCGAACCATACGAGAAGGGCTATGTGCATACCAGACATACTCGGAAGCATCTTTATGAGAAACGCGAGCGTCATCACCATGATGAATGTCGCGACGAACTCTGCGAGCATGATCTTCCACATACCTGCCATCATCATCTTCATCTGAGCATCGCTTGGTATCTTGTCTCCATGGTGTATACGCATCCAGAGCTTTCCGAAGAGAGGGCCGTGCCAGACTGCACCGAGAGCAAAGCTTGCGATCGTCATGGTCGCGATCGCGACCCAGTTCAGAGAGACTTCCATAAGAAAAAAGTGAAAAAATAAAACTCTTGTATTATATCAAAGTACCACAAATTGCAATATCTAGATCAAAATAAAATTTCACTTTACGAGCGCTCATTCGTATATATGTTCTTTTTTTCTGATGTCTGACTTGATCGCGAGGAGATACTCTCACTCCCTGGTCGGGAATATCGAAGTCTGCCAAGTACTCTTTCCGATAGTCACCTCGACCCGGACAAATCCAAGGCCTACTATAGTTTTTTCTTCTACCCATTTTATAAAATCAGCATCTTTTCGAGGAAGTGTGATAAAATACCAGGATCATTTTTCTCCTTGGTATCGCCAGAGTACCGATGAAAAGGGGATAGTAGTAGACATATTATTTCATGAGTTCCGCGAGTTTCCTTACTGTATTCACATTTCTCGCGGTCATATTTTTATAGATGGGCGTTCCGATGAATGTATTCATACCACTTTTACTATAGTGTTCACGGCGGAGATTCCATATGAGTGCACCCTCGATATAGATAAGCGTATCTACATTATTATTTGTTTCTATGAGTTCTATGCTTTTTTCGCTATCGTACTCCTTCCAGAGAAATATAACATCCGTTTTCTGTAGATCATCGTTGGTCCATTCGCTCGGGATTTCTTTCGCGAGCTTTTCTATATTCTCTACACTTCTGAAAAGAGTTTGGATAGCAAATCAGAAAGTTTCTTCGAGGGTCTTTTCGATATGGGAAAAGTCATCGTTCTCGGATTCGAAAAGCACATTTCCACTATTGATATATGTCCGTATGTTCATATATCCCATGCTTTCAAAACAGGATTTTAGTCGAGACATTTCGACTTTTTTATTACCTCAGACATTGATGCCACGGAGGAGAGCTACGTATTTTTTCATGCTATTTCTCTTATTTTAGTGGCTTTCTCGAAGTGATCAAATTTATGCTCCATGATCCACCAGCTTGCTGCCTCCATGAGGAGTTCAGGATTGGTATTTTGATTCTCGAAAAATGCATAAAATGAAAGTCATACATTCGTTCATTTTTCCTTGATCTTGGTATCACAGACAGAGATGATTTTTTCTTTGAGTATAGAGTTCATCGGAGATAGCTATTAAAGCGTTTCGGTGTACTTCTTCAGATTTCCGAGTATCGCGCTCCATCCTGCGACCTGCATCTCTGCTGGATGGATTTCTTCGGCATCGAAGACTTCAGTGACTTTCACCCCTTCTGGAGTCTCCTCAAGTGTGACATCGACGACACGTCCTGCGTCGAGGAAGTACTCCTTCATCTCTCCGAGCGTATAGCTCATAGATTTCATCGGAGTCACCTCGGTGTATTTCGCTGTGAGGTCGAAACCAAAGGATCCATCACGTGCTTCCATACGAGTCGTGAAGACTTCTCCGACTTTCGGAGATTCTCCCTTTGCCCACGGGCAGCACCAGGTCGCCTCATCGGCGAATCCCCAGTGGACGATGTGTACAGGATTCCAGAGAGCATCCCAGACAGTTTCGAGTGGTGCGTTTATAGTCGTAGAGACAGTGAGTTTGGTCATAAGAAAAAAGTTAAAAAGTTATAGGTTATTCTTTTACTGATACCGCGATCGTGAGCTCGGTATGAGTTTCGTTGTACATATCGAGGTCATATCCATAGTCACGAGGGAGTTCCGATGCTGGAGTCTGATTGATCGTATTCCACATGCCAAAAATATTCTCAGGTGATATTTCCTTTGTCGTAGTATAGCGATAGTCTTGCGCTGGGATCTGGATTGTCGTGATCGTCGGGTCTGTTTGAGTTATCCCTGATTGAGTGATATAGCCGATGAGCATATCGTATCATTTCTTCGAAAGATCGAGTTCGTCATGATAGTTATAGTAGACAGCGTGTACGGTCGGATACGCCTTATCCGTGATACGATCAGAGATATTGTCTGTGAAAAAATGCTTCCAAGCTTCCATAATGACTGTTCGTTCATTTTCAGGATTCTCGATCGTGATACGGTAGCCAGAGACTTCGAAGGGTCCGTGTGAGTATTTTTCCATGTAGAGAAAAGTTAAGATTACTCGATGATTATATCGTATTTCGATAGAAGTCCAGGTGTTCCTGAGAGAGAAAACTTTGCTCCAGAAATAGTGTTCTCTTCTGCGTCGATCTGGTAGTTCACCGCACTTCGGAAGTCTGTACCGGTGAGTATCGTCCGTGAGAATATCGCGCCTTTCAGATCACAGAGTCAGAGCGATACTCAGGAGAGATCCGCTCATGAGAAGTCGACTCCTCGGAGCTCTGAGTCACGGAATATACTTTTTGTGAGACTCAGTCCCGAGAACACAGAGAAGTCGAGGATACATTTTTCGAATGTCACTTCGAAGAGGAAATTATTGCATTTCTGGAAATGGACACCGAGGATTTTGCAGTCAGAAAAACTCACTTCCTGCATGCCAGTTTCGAGAGTCTTCACGTTGCTGAGATTGCATCCGATCATGCGACAGCTGAGAAATCTCGAGTACGATAAGTCGACATCCGAGAAGTCACATCCTACGAATTCACAGTCTTCATATTCTCATGGAGTCCATGTTTTGGTGAAGTCTTTTTTGGTGTATGTTTCAGAAAATATACATTCCATGATTAGGCATTGTTATAGGCTTTCTCGATCCCATCCCATGTGAGTCGTCTCATCTCCATGAGCTCCTTCATGAGTTTCGATTTTCACTCTGGAGTACCGCTTCGCATATACTCGGTGAAGTTCTCTGGGATGAGCTGCCAAGATACTCAGTACTTATCTGTGACCCAGCCACACATCTCTGCTTCCTTCACTGCCGAGAGTTTCTCATAGTAGTACTCGAGCTCTTTCTCATTCGCACATGGTATCATCCACGATGCTGCGCATGAGTGCGTGAAGTATGGTCATCCATTGAGTGTGGCAAATTTATCGCTTCCGAAGAGTGTGAACTCGACGATCATGACATCTCCCTTTTTTGATCCTGGGAGATGTTCGTTCGCTTCTTCATAGAGTCATGTCGTGGTGATCTTCGAATCTGGAAAGATCGAAGTATAGAACTCCGCCATTTCGAGAGCATTGTTCGCGGATGACCAGAGGCAAGTGGTGAGCAT
>CAYSEP010000011.1:11268-16585 GCA_964430065.1 uncultured Candidatus Peribacteria bacterium | reverse complement strand
GCGAAAAAATTCGGGAAGATACCATGCACAAATGCCATACATGCCGCTCTGAGAGACTTCCGAGCGAAGAAAAATGCGAGGTGCTGATGTTGTCTGTAGCTGACGCCGTGTCAGTGGAGGTGAGAGTCGAACATAGGAGAGGATTTAAGGAGTATTAAGTGAGTCGTATTTTCGCTTTAATATGTCATATCGTATAAGGGTATTGGCATCTTTCGAGGCAAATAGGCTATCTCGGGTCACTGTCTCACCATCATCTATTTCTATAACTTCTCCGAATTGTTCTCGCGTGAGATCTATTTCTTCATTTCCTACTTTATTCCAGTAATGATCATACTTCTTACTATACATAATCTCTCATCGAAGGAGATGATGTACGAGTAGGGCAGTGACAGCACATTGTCATAGAGCTGGATTTTCTGGAGTCCAGTTTGGTCGACTTTTTGGATAGCATGTTTTTTTTGACCACGATGCTCTGATGTTTGCGATTTGAGACTGTGTTAGCATAGAGAGTATTTATTCAGAAAAGTGTTCTACGATAAGCACATTTCCTTTCTGATCATAGTAGGTGCAAGTATGGGCGACCATATCGAGTGTCCACTTCTCGACTCCAGAGGACGCGCAGTCCTGACAAAATGTCATATAGTCACTTCCTCCTCTCTGATGGAGCCTGGGGCGTTCGATGAAGTGGTCTTTGTTCGTCACTTTGGTGACTTCGAGTGGAGCGTACTTCGGTGCGGAAGTGAGTACAGTCGGATTCCCGAAGTACTCTGCGTGACCATCCGAGACGAATGTATCGTATCCTGTCACACCGATATCGGTGAGATCACGAGCATACTGGGGGAAGTCGGCACCAGTTTTTACTTTTTTATGGGCTTCTTGGATCTGAGTGAGGGTGAACATGATTTTAGAGATTTAGTATCTTTTTAAGTTCAGGGAGTATTTTCTCTGCCATTTTTTTATTTCAGATGGCATCGGGGTGCAGTCAATCAGGTAAATTTGCTAAATCCAGTACAGTTCTCATATCTATATAAGGGATTGACGCATGTTCACAAAAATCACGGATAGTATTATCATACTTTTCTATGATACTATTTTTGTAGGATTTGCCAGTTAAGCTTCATGGATAGGGACACACCATAGATTCGTTGACACGAGTGAGTCCTATGAATATGAGACTGTGCAATTCTAATTTTTCAGAGGTTTCTTTTAGCTTTTTTAGGTTTTCGTTGAATACACTGATAGGAACAAGATTATTGGACTCTTCTCAGATATAAGATGAATCATTGATTCCAATAGCTATAATTGCAATATTTCCATCACGACTCTTGAGCTCTTGTTCATATCTTTCAAGGAGATTCATTGAGTCTTTTCATGGTATTCAGAGATTGAATGTTGTTATCCATCTTTCTTCGTGCAAAAACAAAGCAGTCTTGATATGTTCTGCCCAACCTCAACGTTCAACATCGTATCATCACCAAGTGATACTGTCTCAAAATATACAAATATCGAGGTCCATAATATTATTTTGATAAGAGAAATTCTCGGACTTTTTCGATCGGCTTGATTTGTAGATATGTTTTCTCATAGTCTTCTTCATTCATTTCTGCACGAGTTATCTCGTATCCATCAGGGGTAAATATCTTATCCCATCCAAATCATCTTTCTCACGCTGGATGGTCAGCTACTGTTCCATCGAGTTTCCCTTCGAAATATTCAAACTGCGTACCATCATAATAACCATATCCACACCTTGCTACCGCCGAACGATCCTTTCCATCTATGAGAGAGTAAATATTCTCGAGTGGTATCTCATCTACGAAAAATCGGATAAAAGTTCCAGGAAGTCTACCGAGACAAGAGAATTCAAGTGAAGCATCTTCGACGATGACGGGTTTGCCTACTTTTTCGTATGCTTGTCGTACTTTGTGTTCGACGATTTCTCTGAGGTCCAGTGACTGGAGCTCATCGAGATCGACTTTCTCATGGAGCACTTCGAGTCCGAGATATTTCGCGAGGTAGTCTGCTTTTTTCTGATTGCCAGTGATGAAAGTGATAGAGCGCATGGTGGAATTATAGATGATTTTAGCGAAATGCAATGAGAAAAACTTGTAATTTATTCACTTTCCTTATACTCAGTTTCACATTCAGAGTGAGTACGAGGGATTAGGCCCGTTATGAGTACTCCGGCAGCCAACTATAAGTGATCGAAGATCATCCTGAGCGATTTAGCGAAGGATCCATACCTTCATCATTGGAAAATCGGTGCCACTTCCTACCCCACTAAAGGGGAGAGATGTAGTTCGAGCTTTTTTAGTGCAAGATTATTCCTTCTTCTTTATGGAGAAGGTTTTTTTATTTTCTTGTTCTGTCTTTCTACTTTTTATGACTAAAAAGTAGCAATCTGTTCTCAGTACTTTCTTTTCATGACTGAAAAGAAACAAAAGGTCCTTCTTTTGGTTTATTCGTTTTCTATTCTGTTTCCGACTTGTTTTCTAAAATTGCAAAATACAGAAACGTTGCAATTTTCACGAAAACTTCGTCGACAGAAAATCAAAACTCATAAAAGAAAAGAAGCAAAATAGAGCAAAAATCAGAACCAAGAAACATATACTTCTAATTCCTTTCTTATTTTTCTATGTCTACCTATCTCTTCACATCCGAATCCGTCTCAGAAGGTCACCCAGATAAAGTCGCTGATCAGATCTCAGATGCGATCCTCGATGCGATCCTCACCGAAGATCCTCGTGCTCGTGTCGCTGCAGAAACTCTCGTGAATACTGGACTCTGTGTCCTCGCTGGAGAGATCACGACGACAGCCAATATCGACTATATCGGTATCGCACGTAAGACGATCACTGATATCGGATACAACTCTTCGGATCTCTGCTATGATGGACACACTCTCGCAGTTATGGTCTGCTACGATAAACAGTCTCCCGATATTGCTCAGTGAGTCGATGAAGGGAAGTGACTCGATCTCGACCAGTGAGCAGGGGATCAGGGTCTCATGTTCGGATATGCGTGTCGTGAGACCGATACGCTCATGCCAGCACCGATCTACTACGCACATCGTATCATGGAACAGCAGGCAAAAGTCCGAAAAAATGGTACTCTTCCGTGGCTCCGTCCTGATGCGAAGTCTCAGGTGACATTTCGCTATGTCGATGGGAAGCCAGTCGATATCGATACCGTCGTCGTCTCGACACAACACCATCCAGATATCACTCACGAAGAACTCTCTCGTGCTGTCATAGAGTATATCATTAAGCCAGTACTTCCAGCCGAGTATCTTACAGCAAATACGAAATACCTCGTGAATCCGACTGGTCGATTCGTCATCGGTGGTCCTATGGGTGACTGTGGTCTCACTGGCCGCAAGATTATCGTGGATACCTACGGTGGAGCAGCTCCTCACGGAGGTGGAGCATTCTCTGGAAAAGATCCTTCGAAAGTCGATCGCAGTGCTGCCTATGCTGGTCGCTATGTCGCGAAAAATATCGTCGCAGCATGACTCGCAGATGAGTGTCTCGTGCAGGTGGCATACGCGATCGGAGTCGCGAAGCCAGTCTCTCTCATGGTCGATACATTCGGTACTGGTCGACTTCCGGATGAGAAGATCGCAGAAATCATCCAAGCGGAGTTCGATCTCCGTCCGAAAGGGATCGTCGCTATGCTCGATCTCCTGAAGCCTCGATACCGCGTCTCTGCCGCGTATGGACACTTCGGTCGAGAAGATGATCTCTTCACTTGGGAAAAAACGGATAAAGTAGAATCACTCAAAAAATATCTCGTATAGATCCTATCGAAGAATCTGCGAAAAAATCCACCCCTGACCGAGTGGATTTTTTTTAAAGCTTCTTAGTTCGAAATATTGCGATGTATCAGAAATAGTGAAAAATATAATTGACAAAGAGTCTATAAGTACTACTATACTCATATATTTTTATATCAAACTCTATGAGTGATATTCTCCCTTTTGTTCCAAGATCTCAACGCGCTCCAGTAACTGCCTTAGATTTGATTTCCTGAGAAGTGCATGAATCTACTCAAGAAGACATAAAAACCGTACAGGCACTTCTTTGAGATATCAGAGATTATTGTGAAGCTCAGAAAGATATTGGTAACGAAACTACCTGGATAAAACGATTATCTGAAATAGAAGCTGTAATAAAATCTATAGATGATAATCCAATGAATATTAAAGATGTACCTCAAATGGCATGGCTTGAAGAAGTAATAAAGAATATGGCAAATGAATGAGCACTAAGTAGTCTAGATACTCAAATATGAGATGTTACCTCAAAGGTTTTGTCAGATCAGTGAATACTGACGAATAAACAATAGATAAAATTCTCTATAAATATATAAAAAATCCACCCCTGACCGAGTGGATTTTTCTTAAAGCTTTTTTTACAGACCATTTTGGGACTCTATTTGTCTGAAACTATTTCGTTACGGTGAATTCTTTGAATGTTGCTTTTCCATTTCCGCGTATTTCTTTGATTTTTTCTCGCATCTCTTCTCTTTTTGCTTTCGCAGCTTCCATAGCTTTCTTTCGCATTTCTTTTACATCCTCACGAGTATCCTTACGGATTTCTTTGATCTCATCACGCTTTTCAGCGTATTTCGCAGGATCAATTCCTTTTGAGAGGAGGTAGTCCTTTATCATTTTTACGAGAGCAGCACGATCTGCTACGGAGAGTTGTCCCATAGCCATATGGAGTCACTTGAGTTCGCGTTCCATCATAGCACCAGAGCTCATAGGTGGCTTCGGAGGAGGAGGCGTAGTTCCAGTCTGTGTAGTGGTACCAGACGAAGAAGTAGTCGTACTCATTCCGCTATCATCAGCAAATGATATCATCGGGATTATCATAGCGCAAGCTAAGATACTGAGAGATACTTTATTCATAGGAGAAAAGTAAAAATATAAACATTTCCTACGAGGAAACATGGGTAGTATATCCTGCCATTTCTTTATAGCAAATACTTCACTTTTCTTTCACTCTGTACTTTTTCGTTTTTATTCCTCAGATACTATATCCCGTATCATGGCTTGCACACTCAATTTCCCATTCCATTCGTTCTGTTCCAGCTCGACGATGAGTGAGACGATATTTCCGACGGTAAGCAGTGAGTTATACTCTCCTGCATTCCAGAGTATCATCTTCACTTCGGAGTTTTCTTGGCACTTCAGAGCGAGGTGTTTTCCTTCTTTTCCCAGAGGCTTCACTTCTACGATAGTGATATCTTCGAGGAGAAAGAGAGGCTTCCTATTCCCGATACCAAAAGGGCGAAATCTACTGATCACATCGAGTGT
>CAYSEP010000011.1:0-11168 GCA_964430065.1 uncultured Candidatus Peribacteria bacterium | reverse complement strand
GAGAAACTTTTTACGACTTCTTGGCGTTTTGTATTGAGTTCTTCGATCTCTTCGAGAAATTCATCGCACCTGTCTTCGCTCGCGAGAAGCCAACGGAGCGCGGTGAGAGGAGTATCCATACGACCAGAAGCATTGATCCGTGGTCCGATCTGGAATCCGATGATATCAGCATTTCACTCTACGCTCTCATGTCACTCGAGAAATTTCCTGAGTCCGGCAGATTCTGAGTTCTTCATCTGCGCGAGTCCAAGAGCGGTGATCGTACGATTCTCTCCGATGAGAGGCATGCAGTCTGCGACGGTACCGAGAGAAGCGAGGTCGATGTAGCGGGTGAGTGTCTGACTTATAAAAAATTCCATATTTTTGTCATCCTCGCTTGGCGAGGATCTCTCGGGAAGGGATTCTCGTTCCGAGAATGATAAAAGAGAGGATTCTTCTAAACTCAAAAGAATCCCATGCAGTAACTTAAACGCGACTCCAGCACCAGCAAGACTCGGAAATGGGTAGACTGAGTCTTTACGTTTCGGGTTCAATATCGCGATTACTTCCTCTGGGATGGTATCAGGGACTGCGTGATGGTCGGTCACGATCACATCGATACCGAGGGATTTCGCATGACGGATTGGCTCTATATCACGAGTTCCACAGTCGACGGTGATGACGAGTTTGACTCACTTCTCCGACAGTTCGTCGAAGAAGTAGCTTTTCAGTCCATACCCATCATGCACGCGGTGGGGAAGTCGATATGACACCTCGCATCCTATCTCAGTGAGGAATCGTACGAGGATAGCCGTCGATGATACACCATCGACATCATAGTCACCGAATATGACGATGCGCTCTTTTTTCTCTCTCGCCTCGAGAACCCGCTTCACTGCTTTCTCCATATCTGGCATGAGAAATGGATCATGGAGATCAGAAAGTGAAGGGGAGAAAAATGTTAACTCGTTTTGTATCTTTCTATTTTTTGTGAGGAGTTCCCGGATTTCTGAAAAATCACTCTGTATAATATGGACGTTTTGTCACTCTATTGTTCGCATGGGTTTTGACTTTAGTTTCTCTCTGATTATACTTCCTCTCGTAAAAACTCAACTCTTTTTCTTTTTTCCTCTGAAGTGAATCTCCTCCAAATATTTTTTATCATCTCGGGAATCATCATATTTCTCGTAGCACTCGATATCGCTAAGAGAGAACGATTCAATGCGCTCCATTTTCTCGTATTTCTTGGTGTTTGAGGCGGACTCTTTCTCTTCACCCTTGTACCAAATACCCTCGATGTTATCGGAAAAATTTTCGGACTTCAGCGTGGGGCTGATGCTCTTGTATATGGAAGTATTATCTTCCTTTTTTACTTTACTCTCCTTCTCCTGCGAAAAGTAGAAGGGAATCGTGAAGAATTGACTCGTATTATCCGTGAAGTATCTCTCCAAAACAGTATCGATGGAAAAAAATAAATTTATCTTTCTCATCCGTGCGTACAATGAAGCAACTCGTATCGTAGGAGTGATCGAGTCGATTTTTGGTGCAGGATTCAGTGAAATCCTCGTCATAGACGATGGATCGACAGATGATACAGAGACGCTTCTTCTGCGTGCTTTCGGGGAAAAGATACATATGGTACGACACGTGGTCAATCGTGGTCCCGGTGCAGCACTAGAGACAGGATTCGAATATATACGGCGTCTCGCTTACAAAAATCCATGGGAATATCTCGTCACTTTCGATGCGGATGGGCAGATGGATATACAAGATATGTCGAGATTTATAGGAAAAATCCAAGAAGATCCTGCACTCGATGTCGTCATATGATCACGCTTTATCACGAAGACAGATACCAATGTCCCTCCTATGAGGCGCGTCATTCTCTACTGAGGAAAGATATTCACCTCGCTCATTTCAGGAATACATCTCACTGACGCACACAATGGCTACAGGATGATCCGTATAGCGAAACTCGATGATATCCATATCACGATGGATGGTATGGAGTATGCGAGTGAGTTTATCGATCAGATAAGCTCCAGTCACCTTAAGTTCGCGGAAGTGCCAGTGAATATCCACTATGATGAATACACTCTTGCGAAAGGACAACGTATGGGGGGAGCGTGGCGAGTGATGACACGCATGATAATAAAAAAATTTTTCTAGCCCATGATAAATAAAAAAACACTTCTCATTACCTGAGGACTCTGATATATCGGTTCTCATGCTGTCGTCGCATTCGAGCAGGCAGGATATCGTACGATCATCCTCGATAACCTCGTCAATAGTTCTCGCGAAGTCCTCGATGGTATCGAGAAGATTCTCGGTTATGTTCCTGATTTTTACGAGATGGATATCCGTGACACTGCTGCTCTCGAGAAGCTGTTCCAGAAATACGATTTCGATGGAGTGATTCACTTTGCTGGACTCAAGGCTTTCTGAGAGAGTACGACCTACCCATACATGTACTTCGATAATAATGTCACAGGAACACTCACGCTTCTGGATATCATGGATCGATATGGGGTACACAATATCGTCTTTTCGAGCTCAGCTGCCGTGTATGACGGATCCAATACTCCTCCATTTACCGAAGACATGAAGCTCGGTACGACCAATCCCTATGCTACCAGTAAGCTCAATATAGAAAATATCCTCAAAGACTATTCGCGTCAAAAAGGATTTCGATCAGCAGTACTTCGTTACTTCAATCTTATCGGAGCTCACCCTTCCGGATATATCGGTGACTTCCCACGCGGGAATCATGGAAGTATCTCTTCCAATATTTTCGACGTCGTCTTCGGAAAAAAAGGAAAACTTTTTATCTATGGAGATGACTTCCCGACTCCAGATGGCACAGCGATCCGTGACTATATAGATGTCTGCGATCTCGTCGATGGTCATATTCGCGCCTTCGAGTGGACTATCAAGCAGATGACAGGAAAATGGGATGTCTGGAATCTCGGAACAGGGAGGGGGCTATCGGTACGAGAGCTCATATCTGTGACAGAAGATGTCACATGAGATACTCTTCCGACAGAGGTCATAGAGCGTCGAGGTATCGACCTCGCGGTGCCGACGAGTAACCCAGAAAAAGCACAAAAAGAACTCTCATGGAGCTCAACTCGTACCATCCGTGAGAGTATAGAGAACACCTATAGATTCCTCTCACAAAAACGAAAAAAAGAAGGATCTCTCGAGAAGTCTCGGGTCATCCACTTTGTACCATACTTTCCCCCGCATTCTGGAGGAGTCGAGATGTACGCTAAAGAGTGGGCAGAGAACTACACCAAAGAATGAGGAGAAGTTATGATAGTTACTTTTTCTCTCGGGCAGAAAGAAAAAAGCAGAAGAGAGAATGGCTATGAAGTTATCGTTCTTCCTGCTTTTGACGTTGTCCACTCATTTCCATTTCCGATGTTTTGGATGCCATCTTTCTGGTCTGGACTCTATCGAGCGAAGAAATGGAAAGCAGACATTATTCATACTCATACACGGTTTTTTCTCTCGAGTTTTCTATGAGGGATTTTCGCGAAGATGATGCATATCCCCTGGATACATATCGAGCATGGGAGTGGATTCGTTGTTTCTGGAAGTCGGCTTGTTTCCGTTGTGAGCAGGTGGTATGACCACACTCTCGGAAAATGGACGCTCACTCATGCAGACGAAGTCATTGCTGTGAGTGAGGCATGTGAGCACTTTGTACGAGATACTTTCGGAGTGAAGAATATTCGCGCTATCTACCGTGGTATTACTCCTACACCTTCGGAAATTGTTCCTCGACAAGATGAGATTCATATCGGATATATCGGACGACTGGTTGATCTCAAGTGAGTAGATATTTTGATCCAAGCATTTGGAAGGACTCTTTCCCAGTATCATGGCAAAAAACCTATTAAACTGCGGATCGTCGGGGATGGTCCAGAGAGAAAAAAACTTGAAAAACTCACAGAAACACTTACACTCTCTGGGTCTATCGAGTTTCTCTGAGGTATGCCCATTGGCTTCGTCCGTGCTGAGTTTCTCCCATCACTTCATATCTTCATCAATCCGAGTTTCCAAGAGTGACTACCAACTACCGTCATCGAAGCACTGATCGCAGGATGTCAGGTGATCGCGACAGATGTATGAGGGACGCGTGAGATCCTCCGACATGCGCCTTTTACTCTCGTTGCTCCTAGGAGTGTGCGAGCTATCTCAGAGTCACTTTCTGAAACTATTCACTCCCAAAATTCTTCCTCTTCTCGTATTTCACCTTCATTGTTTCTCTGGGAACAGACGTTTCGCGAGTTTCGCGAGGTGTACAATTTATTTTTACGAGGGAGGTGAGTTGAATTTTAGTATTTCTATAAATATCATTACGAACCTTTGTAGCAAATGAATAAAATTATTGGATTACTTTTTTCTTATATCTTTCTTCCCAAAATACTTTTTTTAAAAGTATTTTGAGTACAAATTGATCTATTTTCCAAGGGCTTAATATGGTGATTTCCCTCCATCCGACATGGCAAAATGATAACCATAAAGAAGGGCGTACAGATAGGCAAATCTGTCCGACTTGTTTGAAATATTCATATAGGAAACCACGTATTTATAAATGAGTATAGTAGTATAAATGCTGGAATAAACAAAGAATCTGCTATAGATATTGGTGATGATGTGATGTTTGGTCCTGGGGTATTCTTACAATCTTGAGATCACGCATTTCGTAAAGGAGAACTTTATAGAATAGCTGAAAATGGCAAAAAAGGGAATATTTCTATCTGAAAAAACGTTTGGGTTGGCGCCAAGGCTATCATTCTTAAAGGAGTAACAATTGGAGATAATTCTGTTATCTGAGCATGAAGTGTCGTCACAAAAGATGTTCCAAGCAATGTAGTATATGCAGGAAATCCAGCAAAGTTTATAAAAAATATATCATAAATCTATGCAAGAATTTTGGACAAAACAAGCCATTCAGTACGGGAAAGCAAACGACCTAGAAGAAAAACAGCGCCTTATCCTTGCTGATTTTTTAGCAGGGAAAGAAGGTGATCTACTCGAACTGGCTTGTGGAAATGGTAAGGTAATTGCAGATATTCGCACCAAAAATACCTCACTTCGAATAATGGGCATTGATTATAATCCTGATATGATAGAGGTGGCAAAATCTCGCATACAAGATGTAGTTTTTTTAGAGGGGAACATTCTAAAGCTAGATACACTTATTGGGGGACGAGAGTTTGATTATATCGTTTGCCTCAATTCTCTTCACAATTTACCAAACAAACAACTGATTTTCCAATTTTTGGATACCATGAAACGCTATACAAAGAAATGAGGATATATCATATTTGATATACGCAATCATTATAATCCAGGAGTAGCATACTGATATGCAAAGAACAGAAAAAGATGATTGGATTTTTATACGCTTGTGCCCCAGAGAGTAAAAAAACTTTTTTCTTTTGACTCAGAACTTGTTCTTGATCTCTGAATCACTTATGGCAACCTTGCAGAAACAGGAGTAAAGAATCCAACATTCCTCCAAAAAATAATGTATAAGATATATTTTTTTGTAATCCAGTTTCGTTTCTTTGCTCCGTATCGATTTCTTATATTCCGTAAAAAATAATTATGCTCGTTCTCTATACCACGATGCTCATAAACCTAAAAAAAACAGAAGATGAACTCTGGGAGCAGATAGGAAACCTACGAACAGATGTGAGAAAGTGACTTAAAAATGGAGTTACTGTAGAGGTGAATCCAACAGAAAGAGATATAGAGGAGTCATATGCCTTGTATCTAAAAATGATGAAAAAAAAATATCTTCTTGTAGAGTCTTCATATATTCTTTGAGACAGTGATACTAGAAAAATAATTGTTGCAAAAAAAGACAATAAGGTCGTCTCATATATACAATTCCAATTTTATTCGAATACGGATATTCTTTGAAAATCAAAAATATGCGCATTTGAAACCATTGCTACCGACGATGACTACAAGCAGTTTTCTCCTAATACTGTTTTATACTGGGAAGGCATGCTAGCAATGAAAAAAATGGGTTTTGAATATCTAAATTTTAATGGAGTGTCTTATGAATATGGCGGACAAGATTTCAATGCTCTTGCCTTCTATAAGAGAAAATGGAACGGATTAGAAGTAGAATGAGCATCGAAAAAATCTTTATTTGGGTATATCTACTGGAAGTACTTTCGAAAATATCTTTTTGTAAAAAAATGTGTATATTTTCTTTTACCAAAAATTTTTAAAAAGAAATTTATTCAAGATTAGATTTATGAAAAGTAGAAAATTTATATCCATCATCTGGTGATATCATGCACAGTTATTTTCTTTCCGGAAAGAACAAAATTATCATATGCTCCCTATAGAGATTATGAAAGAAGAGGGGTATGAATGTGAGATATATGCTATTGATAGCCAGGTACAAATTGAAAATGATCCTCATTATATTGTGGGAACTAAAGTTACATATCATAGAAATATTTTTTCATATATTTCTTATATCATACGGCAGAGAAATTGCATTATCTATAGTAATAGTCTCACATTAAAAACACTTATCGTTGGACTTTTCGGGAAAAAAACTATTTTCATGCCACATGATTCTCTTTTTGGGTCAACTCTTTTTAAGAAGTGCATAATTGTATTCTTTTATCGTTTTTTTTCTCGTATTCGTGTAAACAATATAAAAGAAGTGATAGAACTCGATACCATAAAAAAATGACTCTGAGTAAAAATTCCTCTCGTTGTTTCTCTAGATTTTTATGAACCAAAACCAGCTTATCCAGAAAAGAATGTTATTATTTCTCTCGGAAACCTTATACCCAAAAAACGACCAGAGTTTCTTCTGAGGGCGCTGAAAATAGTGAAAGATTCGGGATATACTTTTACTCTAAAGGTTATCGGGGAAGATAGGTTAAGAAATCATTTCCCATACTCATATGTTCAGCTTATAGATAAATATAATCTTACAGAAAATATAGAGGTGTGCGGGTTTATTCCTCACGAATTACTCGCTTCATATACGAGAGATGCCTTTTTGTATATAAATACTTCAACTCAGGAATGATTTTGCCTTGCTCTCTATGAGATGAGTATGGCTGGTCTTTTTCCGATCATTCCAAGAATACTTTCTTTTGATAATGTTTTTTCTGACCGAGCGCTGTACTATGATCCAGATTCCCATGAAGAGCTTGCTAAATACATAATACAAGTGATACATGAAAAAGAAAAATATCATGATCTTGCTCTGAAAAATCAGGAATATATAAAGAAAGAATATAATTATGACAATATAAAAAACTCTCTTCGAAATCTGCTTTTAGATGTAGCAAAATAATGTATGAAAATTGCCCTCTTTGCCCAGTGCATGTACGCTCCCTGGATTGAGTGAATAAAAAATAATTCACTCCTTCTTGCAAATGAGCTCTCAAAAGAAGTAGACTTGACTATCATTTCGCATGCCCCAAGAGAGAAAATAGAAGATATTTCTCTAAAAAATCTGAATGTGGAATATATACTTTGATTGGATGAAAATCCAATGTATCAAGTTTTTTTAGATATCATAGGAGCCATTCGTTCTGTTTTATTACTGTATAAAAAAAATATTTCTCTTATATCTTTCCAATACCTTGAAAGATCATTTATACTTCCCATGATTCTAGTTGCCATATTTAAATGCGATACAAAATTTGCTCTTACGCTTTATTCCACCGATGAGCTTCATATTTGGTATAAACGACTTTTTCTAAAAATTTTTCGTAGAAAATTTAAAAAAATAATTATCATATCCGAATATCTTCGTGAATTTGTCTTAGAACTTGGCTTTAGGGATGATACTATTGTGTATATACCACTTTCATATGATAAAGAGAGGTATTGAGAATATGCTGCTTTTGAAAAGAGAGATAAAAAGACAATACTTTTTTCAGCAGGGATACACAAAGATGCTGGAAGTTTTTTTATGGTCGATCTGGCAAAGACGATGCCCGATTATCATTTTGTCTTTGCTCTAAGAAAATTTAATAAAAAGAGTGAAGATGAGCTGGAAAAACTCCAGGAGTATATAAGCGCCTCCGAGGTGAAAAATATTGACATCCAGAGAAATATAAAACATATGGAAACTCTGCTTGGAGAAGTCTCTTGTCTGATTCTTCCTCTCCAAGATATTCGTATAAAGATGCTTATACCTGTTGCTCTTTTGGAGGCAATGTGACGTGGTACTATTTCTTTTGTTTCAGATTTACCGAACCTAGAACTTCTTATCAAGGATAATCACAATGCTATAGTCTTCTCCCGGAAAAATATATTTGATTTACAAGAAAAAATCCGTATCTTTCTCACTCGAAAAGATGTATCAGAAAATGCATTTCATTTTGCAAAAAACTTTCCAGATTATTGCCAAATAGCAGATAGCTATAAAAAATTATTTACTTCAATTTCTTAAATTATGAAAATCGGAGAATCATACCGGCTCAAAACAATGGCAAAATATGCACAAGGTAAAGTTCTCGATATCGGATACAATAATCAGCCCAACCCATTCATACAGAATGCTGACGGGCTCGATATGACAGTGGAAGCAAAACCACCACATTACCAGAATTTCTATCTTCTTCCAGAAAGCCTTATCTATCCCATGGAGGATAACTCTTATGATACTGTGCTCGCCTGAGAAGTGATTGAGCATGTCTTAAATCTCGAAATCTTTTTTCAAGAGATTGGTAGGGTTCTTAAAAAGAAATGAACACTTGTTATCAGTACGCCAAACCCTCTTTTTTACTCATACCATATTATGACAATATTCAATCTTTTTTATAAAAATTGAATACGTTGAGATCATGTACATCTTTTTTGCAATGGAGATATACAGACGCTTGCCAATATTTTTGGATACGAATTGCAAGAAATAAAGGCAGCATATTGGCAATTTCTCAACTTTCAGATACCTCTTCCGTGGAACTGGCTAAAATTCCTGAGTTTCCAAAATATCTATATCCTGAAGAAAATTATGTAGGCGCTCATTATTCACTTAACTTGCATTGTTATGGATTCTTCCAGAAATCTCCTTCATGAAAATCTGATAAGACGGATGAAAAAAATCTTTGATGATCGTCAGGATCTCGCTATTTTGGATTTATGATGTGCTCAGGGTGATTTTTTATCGAGGCTTCATGATGAATGATTTCCCTTTCTTTTTGGAACTGACTGATTTCGAGAATGTACTTTACCGTTTGTAGAGTTTAAAAAATCACTCTTTACACAAAAACTAGATTATCAGAACGAATCGTTCGATGTAATTTTTTTCCTGGACGTCTATGAGCATCTATGAGACCCTATGTCTATTGTGACAGAAATTCATCGTATTCTTAAGAAGGATGGAATATGCGTGATTACGACACCGAATATCTCCTCTATCTTTTGAAGAATTTCATTTTTGCTTACAGGAAAACTGTGGTGATTTCAAGATCAGTATGTTGTTACAGAGGGTGAACCATGACATATAAATCCCTTTGTTATAAATATTTTCTTGAAAATATTCGAAGATGCTTTTTCTCTCCTTCATGATGAAGCATATTGACTCCACATTCCATGACTCGGTATTGTAAACTGCAATTCTACACTCTTATCGGGAACGCGAGCTCTTTATCTAAAAAAGAAATAATATGTCATATAAGTACTCCCATACAGGAAAAAATTTCGCCTCTCATTATGATGCAAACATTGGATCAGAATTTGAATCCAGGATTTATGCGATCGAAAAAGAAATAGTCTCAAGAATGCTCCACACATTCTTTCCTAATAAAAATATTCCTATTATGGATTTTGCATCAGGAACAGGAAGGATGACTTCATTTATAGCAGAAAAATATCCAAATACTGTTTGATATGATATATCTGAGGATATGATAGAGGTGGCTTGACAGAAATTCCCTCATATAAACTTCTATAAAAAAGATATTGCTGAAGAAAATATTCAAGAGCGATTTTTGCTTATTACAGCATTTCGTTTTTTTCTCAATGCAGAATGAAGCCTTAAAAATATTATCTTAGAAAAACTTCATGGATTACTTGAAAATGATGGATATCTTTTATTTAACATTCATATGAACTCGCATTCGCTTTTATTTCTCATGTCTCGACTGAAATACCTGCTAGGAATATCCAAGATTAAACAAAATGGCATGAGTTATTTTGATGTCAAAAATCTTATAGAATCTAATTGATACAAGATTGTATCCCTTCGTTGATACTCTTTTTTTGCTGGAAATCCACTTCTTACTTTTCTCCCATTTAGCTTGGTTCGGACTATGGATATAGTTCTCTCGAAGATTCCACTCCTTGCATTTTTGTCCAAAGATATGATCTATCTCGTAAAAAAAATTAATGATTAAGCCTATAAAATATGCCATGAATGGCTTCCCATTCCAATATTCTTTTTTTGTAAAAAATATTGGATTTGATTTCGCTTATATTTGACCAAATATCCTCACTCCTGATTATTTTTGAAAAACTATAAAGATAGATGATGGGACAGAGTATAAGTATTTATCAGGAACTTCATACATATTCCAAAACCTTAAACTCCTTCACAATCTCTATCGTAGAGGTGAAATGAAACAATACGATATCGTACAGATTAATAATACTGAAAATTTTCTACTATTTCGTCCGTCTGATTCCCAAGTTTCGATAGCAGAATCGCATGGATTTGACTTCTGAGTGAACTATGCTCGCTATCTTCAGGATGAAAAAAATCTTTTTCTCAAGATTTTCTGATGGATCATCGATAAACTGATCGGCTGGAGAGTGAGACAAAAGATCCAGCAATTCGACCTTTACTACTGCTCGACGCCCGATATGCTTGAGTCCCTTCGAAGAATCCGTCCTGACGTCAAGTGGCTTCCGAATCCAATCAATACCAATATATTCAACCCAGAGGGAAATATCATAAAGCTCGAATGAAATCCTGCCTGTTTTTTCCCGACACGACTCCATGGTGATAAAAAACCAGAATATGCGATCCGTATATTCCAGGAGTATATAAAACCAAAATTTCCAGAAGCTACCCTTCATCTCCTGAATCAGTGATTTGAAGTGGAAAAATATAAAAAAGAGCTCTTCGATGAGAAGACCTATTTCTGGCATGATTTCATGGACAAGGAGACACTCGCTGCTAAAAT